>CAYWLN010000034.1:0-2667 GCA_964459475.1 uncultured Bdellovibrionales bacterium
CTCACTATCATCCTCCTCCCCGCTATCTCCAAGACCACGGCCGAAGCGGACACAGCTGGCACCGAAAGCCTCGTCAACCGCTCACTCCGTCTCATGACCTTTCTCCTCTTTCCGATGGTAACACTCCTCATATCCTTTGGTTCTCAAGTCCTTCATTTCTTTTATGGCGCCCGTTATGCCGAGGCCCTCGCTCCCATGAGCGTTTTTGCGGTTGGAGTCGGATTCCTCACCGTTTTTTATGTCCTTTCCTTTGCCCTAAATGGCGCTGGATTGGTCAAAATTCCCATGTATCTCGCCTCTGGCGGATTTCTCCTCATGATCATCTTTAACGTCCTCCTCATTCCAGTCTTTGGGCTCGTCGGCGCGGCGCTCTCGACCACCATTACTTCTTTTTTTCTCATGGTTGCTATCCTGGTGGTGACCGCACGACACTTTCGTGTGAAGCTCTCCGTACGAACCATCCTCCTCTCGCTCCTTGGCACGCTCATGATTGCCCTCGTAGCTCGATATTTGCCTCATGGACCGATCTCCTTTTTCCTCTCAGGAGGTTTCCTTTTTGTCCTCTACTTCGTCTACCTCCGTCTGGTCAAGGAGCTCAGTGACACTGATATCGCCCCACTCCGGAAATTCTTCCGACCATTGACAAAGAATTGATTCTTTCCGTTCATAGGCATACACTCAAGGCATGACGCGCCACCTTGGTGCGATTGGGAGACGAAGATGATACCAACACCCTTGTCCCTGTGGCTCTGGTCCTTTGAGTGGTGGTCCAATCTCGTTGCAGGGAGTGAACAGTGGCGTCGACAGATTGCCCACAACGCTCTGCTCGCAGAGGACGCCAGACGTCGTCTTACGTCTGCACTGGCCATCACCCGGTAGCTGGCACACGAACAACCCGAGGCCCTCCGCGCGAGGACCCCGGGCTTTTTCTTCTTTCCCTAAAACTTCAGTGCCCACTGTTCACGAGTCATTCGCCACCAGTTGGACCACATATCATCCACGATGTGCTCCTGTGCCGCATAGGATTGACGATTCTGACCATAGTGTTCAAACACAATTTCGGCTCGTTTAGAAAATGGATTATAGTATGCATCGATCGTCGCAAATGCCCCAAGCCCAGTTTCGTTCACCAGCGTATCGCCGACAAAATAGTGTACCCCGTTATACTCTTGATACTGCGGTCGCGGAGTGTGCCCTGAAACGACCGCGACTACATGAGGGGCATGCTCAAAGATGGCTCGCACAGCCTCAGCGTTTGAGATATTGGTCGAAAGCGCACCCTCAATATTGAGCGTCGTGACTGGACTATGGTGCGAAAACACGATGGTCGGACGATCAGTTTCAAGGGCCCGCCTAAGCCATTCAAGTTCCGAGCGACTGACATAGCCAACAGTGTATGACTTGGCGCCCCTATCGTCGTCGGTATTCTTGTCGAAGTTTGTATCAAACACCACTAGCCGCCAGTCGCCTATATCACGAATAGTGTGCGCCTCGGACAAACCGAGGATTTCGAGCACTTCGGCTTTCGTGAGCGAACGCATATCATGATTGCCTATAGCATACAATCGTGGCGCGTGCAGTTTTGAGAAAATACTATTGATGAGTAAGAGTTGCTCTTTGGCTTTTTCGGGCTTTACTCCAGAGCTTTCCACATAGTCGCCGCCCCCCACCACGATATCGGGCTGATACACGTCATTCATATATGCTACTACCTTTTCGAGTTCACCCGGAGCTCGATTGGTCAACTTGTGAGCAAGCTTTTTACGACCGCCATACTCCCAATCCGGACTGAAACCAATCTTGAGCAGTGTCCCCTGTTCCTCTGCCCGTGCCTGTATCGACTGGATAAAGAGTGTCGCCTCAATCAGGATCCATATAGCAAGCACACTGCACACCGCGATACCAACGACTTTTCTCCACTTGACACCACGAGGTCCTAATCCGTCTTTTGTGTGTGTAGTCATATGCGCGTTACCAGCGGTAGACCTCGATAGCACCACGGACCTGGGCATTACTCACGAGCTCCATACGCTTTTTGATATATAGTTCAGCGTCGCGCGAGATATAGTCATAGTCATTGGTCGAGAGGACTACCCAGCCGTGCGGGTGCTTGCCTACGATAGTCTCCAGTTCCACTAGCGAAAATTTGCTCTCCGACAGTTCTCCGCCAAAGTCGTAGACCGGCATCTTGGCGCCAGAGAGATAGTAGTTCCGGAAATTCCGAGTGATAATCACATCCTCATTTGATTTATTTTTCTTGACATAGTCAAACACCTTTCGATAATTCGGATTGCCCCCAGATGAAGTCTCATGGTAGGTATTGTTTTCCTCAAGAAAATAGCCCCAGTTCGGGAGAAGGAGCATCGAAAGGAGGAATACTCCCAAGAGACCCCGTTGCCCCCAATCTGAAAAGCGTTCTTTCACAAGCTTGGCCAGACCATACACCCCAATAGAAGTGAGGAGGAGAGCAAATGACTGCACAAAAAATATGTACTGCGGACCAGCATTGCGTCGCCAGAGCCATACGGCCATAGCGAGAGGCACCAAAAGAGAGAGAGCGAGCCACAGCGCCTCACGCGTCAAGCCGAGACGCTTCCAGGTCACTCGGATACCGTAGAGGATAAGGAGAGCACCCAAAAGCGGATGAGCGAAATCACGGAGCACATA
>CAYWLN010000034.1:2767-4206 GCA_964459475.1 uncultured Bdellovibrionales bacterium
AGAGTCACGAGAGCGAGGAGTGGTAGTGCATACGAGATATTGAGGCCATACCGCTCCCACACCCGCCGTAGCCACGCTACCTTACCCTCATACTCACGCTCAAAGAGTGCAAAGAGCACGGTGGCCAAAGCGAGGTACACCGGAAAAAACATAGCATACATGCGCAGGCGCCGATCAAAGATAATCGCTGAGATACTGACCGCAAAGAGCATAGCAGCGAGGAGACCAATAGATTTCTTACGGGTGTAGAAATAACCCGCCCAAAACATGGCGAGAATCGAGATGACACCCCAGGCGACACTCACCAGGCGAGCGTGACCCTCCGTCGGTGACACAAAATGAAAGAGTGTGGCGACCTGCCACTTGTAGACAAAAGCGCGCTCATCGCGAGCATCATTCTCATTCATCACGGCCGGCACGCCAAAGTTGAAATCCCAGGCCTTCCATGTACCCGTCTGGAAATAGCCGTAGCTTGAGTTGATATCGAGGAACTCATCCGCGACAAACGAATTGGTACCGATACCGTAGAGGCGGAGGCCCAGCCCGAGTACCACGATTACGAGGAGCCACTGCCATGTTTGCTTCCAGGTGATACGCATAGAATACTATTCAAATTATTTATCTCCATCGATACTTTCTTCATCAGAAGCATCTGGTTCGGCCGATGAGGCCCCTTGTCTCCCAAAGAATTCCCGCCAGGTATAGCGTGGCAGGCCCTGCGAATCATTGGGCTTCACAATCGAAAAATCCTGGCGCACTTTTTGTATGGCTTCAGGTTTGGGGAAAAGCTCAATGGCGACCAGTGTCCCAAAAGACGTCGTCGTACCGATATCATAACTCGCTCGATACTTCTTGAGTGCATCCTCGATATCAGACTGGGTGCGGAGAATCATATAGTACACCCCTTCTTTGTAGATACCATCGAATCCGAGTACGGCATTTTGTACCCCTTGCCGCTCCAAGAGGTATTTGAGCGCGCGCCGGTACTGAGGTTCGCTCCACATATAGACCGGATACCCCGTTTCTTCCGAACGACTTTGGAGGAAACCGATGATTTGATACTGTTGTTCGAGAGTCACACGAATCCGCTCCTTCAAGATACGATCAGGCGGACTATCCACTGCTACCGTACTCGCGAGCGACAGCTCCTGAAAGCGCTCCGCGAGCGACACCAGATTACTCACGGCAAGGAATGCAATCACCACAAGAAAGAGGCTCATTACGAGTCGTTTGCGATGACACCACTGCCCCAAGAGGACAAAGAGGAGTCCCAGAAACACCAAGAAGAGTGGGCCCGAGAGAAGGAAAAATCGCGGTACCATATCATAGGCAAGTGGCGTAAACACAAGGAGCGTCACCCCAAACCAGAGAGCTCCAAGGAGGAGGAAATCACGGTGCTTCTGTATCATCTCGCGATACCAGAGGACTAGAAGCGACAG
>CAYWLN010000034.1:4306-7381 GCA_964459475.1 uncultured Bdellovibrionales bacterium
GCTCGGAGTGAAAAATGTGGTCGTCGTATGAGGAGAAAGAGGCCAATTATCACCGGTAGCGAAACAAAGGCCAAAAAATGAAACTGCATGGCAAGCGCGATACTTGCACTCGAGAGGACAAACCATCTCCCTCGGTGTGACGTGTCATGATCAACCGCTCGGAGGAGCGCGTACGTACCGAGGAGGACAAAAAATGGTATGAGGTTGGGATTCCAAGCGAAACGGCCATACATGACAAAAAACTCCGAGACGGCAAAGAGGAGCGTCAGTCCGAGACTCATGCCTGATGGAAAGTATCGGCGTAACAGGAGAAAAAAGATCCCGATACTCGCGACCGAGAGGAGCATACCAAGGGTCGCTATCCCTGCTGGCGTACCACCAAAGACACGGGCACTCACATACTCCAGATAATAAAACGCTGGTGGGAGTCTGAGTGATGTCCCTCCCGCCTTGGGACCAAGAAGCGGCAGATCCAAGAAGTCACCCCGAAGCCCGTCATCCACGATGCGAGCATCCCGCGCCTGATCAAGCTCAAAATGAAGCCACGGGGAAAAGTGATACGCACGGAGAAAAAATCCCAAGCCGATAATGACGAGGAGAAGCAAAATGACAAGCTTGTGAGAGATATGGGAAGACACTTTCTTTTTTTCACTTTTTACGCTAGGATGAGGGTAAACTTTCCTTTATTCTACGATATTTTTAACTGTCTCGCAACATCGCTATGCGCACATTTTTTGAGGGTCAGGCGGAGCGCTTCTACTCTGCACTGACAGTTTTCGGAGCACTCGTCACTCTCTTCTTTATTGCTCCTCAAACCAAATTTCTGACCCTCCTTGATTTTGGCACAACCAACACCCCATTTTACATCGGCTTTCTTATTTTTGGCATTCTTTCCCTGGGCGCGGTAGCGTATTTCAGTGAGGTACTCTTTTCGGAAAAAACTGGCACCACCCTCCTCCTCATGTGGCTCCCTAGTGCCACTATTTTGGCCTATGGTCTCTCCGAATCCAAAAATTTTCACTATATCTTCCTCATCGGTCTCGGTTTCTATGTTATCCTGGCTGGTACGCTCATTTCAGCCATCTTTATCAGTCGGGAACGCGCCGAGCGGGAACTAGATCGTGACGCGCTCACACCTCGAGCTTGGTGGCGCGCCCAAGGGCTTCCCACTCTTCTCGTTGTTCTCTTTGCCACCGGTCTTTTCTTTTCGACCGGCATGTATCGTCTGACCGAGTTCGCTGCTGTCGATGAACCGCTCTGGTTTGATGGTCGTATCGCCCGATACTGGAAAAATATCGGGGAGCGTGATTGGAAGGGCACCAATATTAGTGACAAGCCCGGTATCACCGTCGCCCTCGCTACCGGACCGGCACTCTGGTTTAAGGGTACCAAGGACTACAAAACCGCCCACGTCGGTGGCGAAGTCATCAGTCTCAAAAACGACGTCGAGAGTTTTTATCTCGCTTATCGTCTCCCGCTCCTCATCGTGATCACACTCCTTCTCCCACTCTTTTACTTTTTTCTCGAGCGGCTCCTCGGGAGGCGGAGTGCCCTTCTCTCCTATGTCCTCATCGCTACGTCCCCGATCTTGATCGGCATGTCGAAAATCATCAATCCCGACGCTCTCCTCTGGCTCTTTACCCCACTCTCTCTCCTCTCCTACTTGGTGTTTCAAAAACGTGGTTCGTACCGCTATCTTGTCTTTGCTGGCATCTTCCTCGGTCTCGCTCTCCTCACCAAATATGTCTCAAACATCCTCTTTGTTTTTTTCCTTGGTCTCATTTTTCTCGAGTACCTCTATCACGCGAAGTATGCTCTCGTCCCCTTTGCCCTCTACCTCAAGCGCTCTCTCAAGCATCTCGCCCTCCTCGCATTTGCAGCACTCACCACGTTCTATCTCCTCTTTCCAGCGGTATGGATCAAGCCCTACAAGGTCGTTACCTCCACCCTCTTGAGCCAGGCCTTTGAGAAAGTCGCCCCACTCTTTGGTATCATCCTCCTCGTCATTCTCCTCGATCAATGGTGGAACCGCTCTCGCCTCACCACAGGCATCCTCTCGGTTCTCGCCCGAGGCAAGCAGTACCTCGCCTGGTTCATTGGTGGCGTCTTTCTCCTCGCTCTCCTCGTCACCGTCGGCAACACCTGGTCAGGGATGCCCCTCTACTCATTTTCTGAGCTCCTCTCTTCCCCCAAGACCATCGCCGGTCAGAGCGACTTTATCGGTATCTTTCTCACCAACTTCTATCCTTTTATCTTTGGTGTCGCCCCGATTGTATTTGTGGCACTCTTCCTCACCCCATTCCTCTTCTTCCGCAAACACTGGAGTGAATCCGATGCTCTCCGCACCTCGTTTTACCTCATCATCTTTATCCTCCTCTACTACCTCGGCACCACGGTGAATAACGTGGCCGCGATCGTCCGTTACCAGATTATCCTCTTCCCTCTCGCCGCAATCATCGCTGGTATCACGATCGAGTACCTCCTCGCCCATGGCCACCACTATTTCAAACTGAAGAACGCCCCGACTCCTGTGGGCACAGCGCTCATCCTCGTGGTACTCGGTACACTCACCCTCATCACGACGCCTTTCCCACTCTCCTACGCCTCTTCGTTTCTCCCCGCGCGCTACCACACCGATGTCAAAGATATGGGCGCCGGGAGCTATGAGGCAGCCGCCTACTTAAACTCCCTCCCTGGTGCCGAGGACATGCTCATCTGGACAGACAAGGACGGAGTCTGCAAATTCTTTGTCGGACGCTGCTCCAGCAGTCAGAGTTACCTTACCCTCCGTGAGCGTGGACTCGACTACATCGTCGTTTCTGCCGGACGCCAGAGTCGCACCGGCAAGATGATGGGAGGCGACATCGCCAATAACAAACCGGGCATCATCCGCTTCGATCGCTACTATGACCGTGAGAACCCGGTCTACGAAATCAATATCAACGAGCGACCCTCGCACTACGTCAAAGTCTTCTCCTTTGACCCCAAAGAAACGTACTAAAGCAAAGAAAAGCAGACAAGGCGGTCTGCTTTTTTGTACCACATATTACTCTTCTTCGTTCTTCCTGGTACTCA
>CAYWLN010000035.1:0-3964 GCA_964459475.1 uncultured Bdellovibrionales bacterium
GTTTCGCGGAAGACGTTCACCTTGATCTCGCCTGGATACTTAAGCTCTTCCTCAATCCGCTTGGCGATATCACGAGCGAGCTTCATGGCTCCGAGGTCATCCACTTTTTCTGGACTGACAAAGATGCGTACTTCCCGACCAGCCTGGATAGCGTAGGACTTCTCTACTTCTGGAAAGGTATTGATGAGGGCTTCCAGTTCTTCGAGGCGCTTGATGTACTTCTCAGCTGTCTCCTTGCGAGCACCGGGACGAGCCGCGGAGAGGGCGTCAGCAGCCGTGACAATAAAGGACTCGATAGTCTGGTGTGGGTATTCATCGTGGTGACACTTCATCGCGTCGATGACGTTCTGGCCAAGACCAAATTTCTCAAGGATGCGCATCCCGATCTTGACATGTGTCCCTTCGATCTCATGATCCACCGCCTTGCCGATATCGTGGAGGAGGCCAGCCTTTTTGGCGCAGGCCACATCGGCCCCGAGCTCTGAGGCGAGGGCGCCAGCGAGGTAGGATACTTCGAGCGAATGGAGGAGCACGTTTTGCTTGTAACTATAGCGATAACGGAGGCGACCCAAGATATAGAGGAGCTTGGGGTGGAGGCCAGCGATACCAGCATCATAGGCAGCTGCTTCTCCCGCTTCTTTGATCTTCTGATCAATTTCTTTCTTCCCCTCCTCGACCGCTTCTTCGATGCGGGCGGGGTGGATACGGCCATCACTAATGAGCTTTTCGAGTGCCAAGCGAGCGATCTCACGACGGACCGGATCAAAGCCGGAGATAACGATCGAGCCTGGAGTATCATCGACGATGAACTCGACTCCCGTCTCTTTCTCAAGGGCCCGGATATTGCGTCCTTCTTTGCCGATGATCTTGCCCTTGATGTCGTCAGAGGGAATAGAGACCGTCGTCGTCGTAAACTCGGAGACGTGCGAACGGGAGTATTTCTGGATGATAGTCGCCATGATGGAGAGCGAGCGCTTCTCGAGCTCATCGTGGGCTTCATTCTCGAGCTTGGACATGCGCTTCACGAGTGCATCCTTGCTCTCCTCTTCGACGAGCCGAAACATTTGCTTCTCGGCTTCTTCTTGCGACAGTTTGGAGACGGCCTCGAGGCGCTTCAGCTCTTCCTCACGCACCTTTTCGGACTCCTCACGGATAGCCCGAATCTCATCCGCCTTTTGGAGGAGTTTGCGCTTTTCGGCTTCAGCCTCTTCGGTCAATTTCTCGACCTGCTCTTCGCGCTTTTCGATACGCTTCTCTTGGATGAGGATCTTTTCCTCCCGAGCCTGCTCGCTCTTTTTGGCTTCCTCCAGGATCTGGACCGCCTGATTCTTGGCTTCAAGTGTGAGCTCTTTTACCTTGGCCTCGGCCTCGGCCAACATCTTGGCTGCTTGTCCCTCGGCAGTCGAGAGCTGTTTCTTGGCAATATTTTGCCTGATTTGATAGCCGAGAGCGGTCCCGATGAGGGCGCCCACGACTGCTAAAAGTATGTACCCTATCATAGATATAGGGCGCGTTGCGAGATGAGACGGACTCTAAAAAGTCGCTCTCTTCAGCAAAGAAGAGGGGTGATGATTCACGAGAAGAATATGGCTCTTGATGACTTCCATGGTATGAAACATTGTTGCGACTGGGTCGTAGCTCTCTCTCAACAGCGCCAATTGAACTGTTTAATCGCTGTACCACCATGATAGTCGGTGGCGAGCCTTTTGTCAAAAGAAAACGAAAGGTGCTATCATAAGTATACAGAGTCACAAACAGACTGAAATAAGATAAAAACCATGTACCGACCTATCGTACTCGTCGTCCTAGACGGCTGGGGACTCTCGAACAACGTCCAGGGGAACCCTATCCGCGAGGCGACGCTCCCCACTTTTGATAAATTTAACCGGTTTTACCCGATGACCACCCTTCAGGCCTCGGGTATTTCAGTTGGTCTCCCCTGGAATACCGCCGGGAACAGTGAAGTTGGTCACATGACCATGGGGGCCGGCCGAGTCATCTACCAGAACATGCCCCGCATCTCCCTCTCCATCCAGGATGGGAGTTTCCTCAAAAACGAATTTCTCCTCGCGAGCGTCAATCACGCCAAGGAGCACAAAAGCAAGCTTCATTTGATGGGCCTCATTAGCTCCGGGTCGGTCCACTCGCACAAGGATCACCTCCTTGCTCTCCTCCGCCTCGCCAAGAACGAGGGTATCGATGAGGTCTATGTCCACGTCTTTACCGATGGTCGTGACTCTGCCCCAACCGATGGTATCAAGCAATTGAAAGAGCTCACTCGAGAGATGCGCTTGATTGGTATCGGCAAGATCGCCACGCTCTCTGGTCGGAACTTTTCCATGGATCGCAACAACAACTGGGACCGCATCGAAAAAACGTACAAAATGCTCACCGAAGGCGTCGGCGAAACGACCGAGGATCCCAGTCTCACCCTCGAGCAGTCTTATCTCAAGAACGTCACCGATGAGTACATCGAACCCACTATCATCACTGAAAAAGGTGCTCCTGTCGCCCTGATATCGGCCGGTGATGCCGTCATCTTCTTCAACTTCCGAGAAGACCGGGCCCGCGAACTGACCAAGGCCTTTGTCGACCCGGAGTTCGATGGTTTTCCCCGGACCAAACTCGATGTCCACTTCACCACCATGATCGAGTACGAACGCGGTCTCCCAGTAAACGTCGCTTTCCCACCCGAAGACATCGAAAACAGTCTCGGTGAAATCATTAGTCAGAGTGGCAAGAAGCAGCTCCGCATCGCTGAGACCGAAAAGTACGCCCACGTCACCTACTTCTTTAACGGTGGAAAAGAAAAGGCCTTTCCCGGCGAAGAACACGTCCTCGTCCCCTCCCCGACCGTCGCCCACTTCGATGAAGTCCCCGAGATGAGCTCGCCGCAGATCACCGAAAAGCTCATTGAAAATATTGAGAGTGGCGCCTACGACTTTATCCTCGTGAACTACGCCAATCCAGACATGGTAGCCCATACCGGGAACGAAGAGGCCTCAATCAAGGCCGTTGAAGCCACCGACAAGTCGCTCTCCATCCTCATCCCCGCGATCTTGAAGGCTGGTGGTGCGGCCTTGATCACCGCCGATCACGGCAACGTAGAGGAGCTCAAAAAGACATCGACTGGTGAGATGGACACCGAACACTCGACCAACCCTATCCCGCTCTGGTTCATTTCACCAGACAATCACCGTGAAAAGAGCGCCGAAGAGATGATGCGCGAACAAAATGAGGTGAATGGTCTCCTCTCCGATGTCGCTCCGACCGTCCTTGAGCTCATGGAGATCGAGAAACCACCAGAGATGAACGGTGCCAGTCTCCTCTCTACCCTCCAGTAAAAAAGCAAAAACACCCTGAGCGAGTCGAAGGGTGTTTTTTCTTGCTTGTTCTAGCGTATCACTTTGTCGACGATACCATAGGCCACGGCTTCTTCCGCGGACATAAAATAATCACGCTCGGTATCCTTTTCAATTTTCGCTAACTTCTGGCCGGTATGCTTCCCGAGAATTTTGTTCAATCGGTCACGCGTCGCCAGGATATGACGGGCGTGGATGTCGACATCCGTGGCCTGACCCGAAGCCCCACCGAGCACCTGATGAATCATCACCTCGCTATTGGGGAGCGCCATACGCTTCCCCTTCTCGCCCGAAGCAAGGAGGAGAGCAGCAGCGGACGCAGCCATCCCGATACAGATAGTCTGGATGTCCGAACGGACATACTGCATCGTATCGTAGATAGCGAGAGCTGAAGTCACCGACCCGCCCGGGGAGTTGATATACATCTTGATATCTTCCTTGTGACTGACCGAGTCGAGAAAGAGGAGCTGAGCGATAATCGCATTGGCCACGCCATCATCGATCGGCGACCCAATAAAGATGATCCGATCTTTGAGGAGGCGTGAATAGATATCGTAAGCCCGCTCACCAAAGTTGGTCTTCTCCACCACCATGGGGATGAG
>CAYWLN010000035.1:4064-5166 GCA_964459475.1 uncultured Bdellovibrionales bacterium
CGTAGAGACGCTCCATATCGATATTCTTCTCAATATCTTTGATGTCTTTGTAGTACTGGAGAGCCTTGTTCATCTCAGCCTCTACCTCGGGCGTGTCGACTGTGATCGACTCATCCTCGGCGAGAAACTCGATAACGAGATTGGCCGAGAGACGACGCTTGGCCTGGGGCAACCACTCTGTTTCGAGTTCGGCCTTGGTCTTTTTCATCTGCTCCAAGTACGCCTCGAGGTTGAGTCCCATCTGAGTGAGCTGGGCCTCAAAATCCTGAGTCATGCGGAGGAGTTCCTGGGTGACCAAAAGTTCGGGGAATTCGATCGTCGCCTTGTCGACCAAGGCATCCAAGATAGCAGTCCGCCGCTCATTCTTCATCTGCTCTTTCTTCTCTTCGAGCATGCCCTTCTTCAGGTTTTCTTTGACCTCAGCAAGCGTCTCAAATTTACCAAGACTCTTGGCAAAAGCGTCATCGAGCACAGGGACTTCGCGCTCTTGTACCGAACGCATCTTGACCTCAAAGGTGGCCTTCCGACCGGCCAAGTGCTTGGCGTGATACTCCGCTGGAAAGGTCAGTTCAAACGTTTTCTCATCATGCTCCTTCATCCCGACGAGCTCTTCTTCAAAGCCCGGGATAAAGACGCCTTTCCCGAGGACGAGCGGATGGTTCTCACTCTTACCACCTTCGATGACCACCCCCTCTTGTTTCACGATGAAATCAACAAGGACACTGTCACCCATCTTGGCCTCGCGATTGACAGTGACCTGCTTGGCCCGCATGGTAGCGAGTCGCTCAAGCTCCTTCGTGATATCCTCCTCGGCGACCTCGGTGCTCTTTTTGGCATGATCACTATTCACTTTTTTCACAGCATCGCGCCATGAGGCGAGCTTCACCTCAGGCATCACAGCGGTGACGATAGAGTAGGTGAATTCCTCTCCTTCGGAGACCTTGCCGAGGGTGACCTCAGGCTGTCCGATGGCGTCAATCTTCTCTTGTTCGAGGGCCTTGGCATAAGAGTGCGAAACGACGTGCTCGGCTGCTTCGACCATGATGGCCTGCTTACCAAAACGCTGCTCCACCATGTTCTTGGGAACCTTGCCCGGACGAAA
>CAYWLN010000035.1:5266-7095 GCA_964459475.1 uncultured Bdellovibrionales bacterium
AAACTTCTCTGCATAGAGCGCCAATCCCTTCCGGACTGCCTCGTAGGCAGCCTCGCGTCCCTCGACACCAGTGATCTCCACGGTCTTCCCATCAATCGTCTTATACGTCTCAAAGAAGTGCTTGATTTCCTTGATGGTGTGCTTGTTCACATCAGTGAGATCGTTAGCCTCTTCCCAGCGTGGATCATTTTTGGGGACCGCGATCACTTTGTCATCGCCCTCGCCACCGTCGATCATGTGCATGACGGCAATCGGTCGCGCCTCAACCAAAATACCAGGATGGAGTGGGTAGGTCGTGAGGAGTACCACATCGAGTGCATCGCCATCTTCCCAGAGGGTCTGCGGGACAAATCCGTAGTCAAACGGATAGTCCTGAGCGCTCTTCATTGCTCGGTCGAGCTTGATGAGACCACTTTCCTTGTCGATTTCATATTTGTTCTTGGAACCTTTGGGGATTTCGACAATAACATTGATCACTTTTGGGAGATCATCACCAGATGAGATATCGTGCCACAAGTTCATACGCTTCTGATTTAAGATTTAAATTTTTCCTACCTACGGCAGGCAGGGAATTTAGAATACTCTCTCTACTCTTTGGTTTCATCAGTTTCCACTGGAGCCTCTTCGGTAGCTTCGACTTCCTCGGCTACCTCTGGCTTGGCGCCACCGGCGACGTCAATCTTCCAGCCGGTCAAACGAGCGGCGAGGCGAACGTTCTGGCCACGCTTACCGATAGCGAGTGACAGCTGGTCATCAGGGACGGTGACTACAGCGCGCTTCTCCTCTTCATGGAGAGCGACCGAGAGCACCTTGGCTGGTGAGAGCGCTGCGCTAATAAACTTCTCGAGGTTTTCGTTCCATTCGATGATATCGATCTTCTCACCACCGAGGGCATCGATGATGGTCTGGACGCGAGTCCCCTTCTGACCGACACACGATCCAATCGGGTCTACCCCTTCTTCGGCCGAAAAAACGGCGATCTTGGTGCGGGATCCGGCTTCACGAGCGATGGCCTTGATCTCGACAGTACCCGTAAAGATCTCTGGTACTTCGAGTGAAAAGAGGTGACGCACCATCTCGGGATGAGTACGCGAGAGGAGCAGTCCCGGGCCCTTGGTATCGGACTCTACCCGAACGAGGTATACCTTGACGTGCTGACCGACGCGGTAGTTCTCACCTTCAATTTGTTCTGAGGGGAAGAGGACACCGACTGACTTACCGAGGTCGACAAACACATTACGACCCTCGACACGCTGGACGGTTCCGTTGACCACCTGACCTTCTTTCTCCTTGTATTCATCAAACATACTCTCGCGCTCCGCCTCGCGGATACGCTGGATGATGACCTGCTTGGCGGTCTGAGCAGCGACGCGACCAAACTCTTCGTAGGTCGGGAGCGGGAGCTCGATCGTATCACCGATCTTGGCGTCTTTTTTGAGCTTCTTGGCCTCCTCAAGGAGCATATCGCGCTCCATGTTGTAGCGAGGCAAACGGTCTTCATCCACCACTTCTTCCACTTCTTTCTCGGCTACTTGTTCTTTGCCATCTTCTTCTACCTCATCGGTCTCTTCGACAAACTCACGCACCGATTCGTCGACGACTTCTTTCACGAGAAAAAAGCTGGCGCTCTTCGCCACTTCGTCGAACTTGGCATGAATGACCTGACCCTTCTTGCCATAGTCCTTCTTGTAGGCAGCGGCGAGAGCGGCCTCGACTACTTCGAGCACGCGTTCCTTGGAAATGCCTTTTTCGTCAGCGATCTGCATGACGGCACTCCCGAACTCACCGAGGCGTCCCGAGAGACTCCCTTCGTCAGCTCCCTCTGCTTC
>CAYWLN010000036.1:0-7088 GCA_964459475.1 uncultured Bdellovibrionales bacterium
GTCCAGACGCTCGCCCTCGCGGGACTCAATGACACGATCGATCTCGCAACACGCCTTGGTATCACCACCCTCACCGAGCCCCGTCGCTATGGACTGTCACTCGTCCTCGGTGGTGCCGAAGTTCGCCCACTTGATATGGCCAACGCCTTTTCGGCCTTTGGTCAGGAGGGCCGGGCGCACGATACTACTGGTATCGCCCACATCGGGGACACACATGGCAAAGTACTTCCCTGGCAAGACAAACAGAGTGAGCAAGTGCTCGACCCAGAAGTGGCTCGGAAGATTAACTCCATTCTCTCAGATAATAGCGCTCGCACCCCTATCTTTGGTCCGAAGAGTCCACTTGCTTTCCCATCGGGCGTGACCGTCGCTGGGAAAACCGGAACGACGCAAAATTTCCGTGATGCCTGGACCGTCGGTTATACTCCATCGATCGCCGTCGCCGTCTGGGCCGGCAACAACGACAACCGCCCGATGCAGGCTGGAGCTGATGGTATCTATGTCGCTGCGCCTATCTGGCGTGCCTTTATGGATGTGGCCCTCAAGCGCTTCCCTGTCACGGGCTTTACCGCCTACCAATCAGAGCCTGATCAACGCCTCGCCACACCACTAGAGAACGCTGGTGGTCGAACGATCTATATCGACAAAAAAACCGGGCGTGAAATCCCAGAAAGCAAAGCCAAGAAAATGAAAAAAGGTCGCGTCGAAAAATATTCCGTCGGTGATGATGGCAACCTCCCTCCCGAGGCCCTCGCACCCGACGCCATAATGTCGCTCTCCGACATCGAAAAGATGTATCAGAAACCTTAGCTTTAGTCCTTGCGGAGGGCTTCCATGGGGGTGAGGGAAGCAGCACGGTAGGCGGGCGCGAGGCCAAAGATGAGGCCCACTGCCGTGGAGAATCCTACCCCAAGGAGAAATGATTGCCCAGAGAAAGAGAGGGGTAAAGCAAAGCCAAACGAAGCAAAGATCGCCCCGAGGGCGAGCGTGAGGAGCATCCCGAGGATGATGCCGATTAAGCCTCCGGAGAGGGTGATGATAAGGGCTTCAATCAAAAACTGGATGAGGATACTCTGAGACGTGGCGCCCACCGCTTTGCGGAGACCAATTTCGGAGATACGCTCGTTGACCGAAACATACATGACGTTCATGATCCCCACTCCCCCGACGACGAGCGAGATAGAGGTAAGAGCCAAGAGGAGGATAGAGAGCGAACCCAGTACGTCGCTAAACGTTTTCAGAGCTTCCTTGGTCGAAGTCACGGAAAAATCATCCTTGTCCGGATCGTCGATATCATGCCGGTTACGGAGCAGGGCGACAATGTCGGCCACTGTCTCTCGCTCCCTACTCGGGTCGATCATTTTGACCGAGATGAACTGGACATAGTCGACACCAAGGAGTTTCTTTTGGAGTGTTTGGACTGGGATGTACGTAAAGCTGTCAAAGTTGAGAAATGCGACCGCGCCACGTTCTTTCAAAACTCCGATGACGCGATACTTGTCACCCTTCAAAGTAATCGACTGGCCCACGGCATCACCTGTCCCAAAGAACGTGTCCTTGGTCTCGCTCCCGAGCACCGCCACCTGGGCCAGTGATGAAGCCTCTTCATCGGTAAAGAACCGACCACTTTCCAGGACGAGGTTACTGTCGACTTCAGCGACTGCAGCACCCGTCCCAAAGAGTTGGATACGCTTGCCAAGCGATCCATAGGTCGCCCGCTCCTGGCCGATTGTCCCAGCATACACTGCCGACACATTGGGCAGCTTCTCTATCGCTTCGCCGTCTTTGACGGTGAGAGTCGTGATCTGCGTCCCCTGGGCTCGACCGGTAGAGTTCTCACTCGACATAGCGGTCGTACTTGGGATCTTGATCTCTACCTGGATGAGGTCGCTCCCAAAACTCTCCACCTGCCCGAGCACAAAGCCTTTGACCCCATCACCGAGACTGGTCACCACGACCACCGCAAACACCCCGATCACCACTCCGAGCAGAGCCAAGGCCGTCCGAGCTCGGTGCGTTGTGATCGTCTTCCAAGCAAAGAAAAATGGGATGAAGTGTTTCTTATTCATATCCTTATTCGTAACGAAGCGCTTCCATAGGACTCACACGAGACGCTTTGAATGCCGGATAGAGACCAAAGATGATACCGATGAGGAGTGAGACCGTGAATCCGATGACAACCGATGACAGTGGGACCAAGAACTGCCACTCGTAGCCGAGCTGCGGGATGATGAGAGCTGCCACGTAGGCGAGGCCCACCCCAAAGAGGATACCGATACAGCCTCCAATCAGTGTGACGAACGATGATTCGATCAAAAACTGCGTTATGATATGAACTGGTCTCGCTCCGACGGCTTTGCGGAGACCAATCTCTCGAATGCGCTGGGAGACCGAGATGAGCATCGAGTTCATGATACCGATACCACCGACGAGGAGTGAGATCGAGGCGATGGCGATGAGAAAGTACTTGAGCACATCCGTGATGCTCGTGAGAATCCCGAGAGCTGCCTTGGTACTCCGTACCGAAAAGTCGGACTCTTCGCCTTCGTCGAGATCATGTCGCTTGCGGAGGAGCGACTCCATATCCGCAAGCGTCCGTTCAATATTGTCAGGCGTATCGACTTTACCTCGAGCAAAGTTCAGGTAATCAATGCCGAGAAGGATCTTCTGGGCCGTAGCGAGCGGAACAAAGATGAGCACATCCGGATTGGAGAACGCGGCCGAGCCACGCTCTTCGAGTACACCCACCACTTTAAATGGATTCTTGTCGATGGCAATCACCTCACCAATAGGATCACGGTTGGGAAAGAGGTCGGCCGCTCGAGTAGCCCCGAGTACTGCGACACGCGACAGATCGGACTCTTCCTCAGGAAAAAAGAAACGTCCATTCGATACCGTTATGTTCTCCACCTCAATGAGCTCGGGCGAGACCCCCTGATAACTCACCTCGTACGATTCTGTCACGGACTCCACCGTCGCCGAACCACTGACATACCCCGATATGGCAGTCAGATGCGGGACATTGCGACGTTCTCGGAGTGCTCGGAGGTCGTCATTCTTGAGGCTGGTCGTCACGATGCCAAGTGCCGATGCCGGTGGACCGTCTTCTTCCGAAGCGCCGGGGAGGATAGCGACCAGGTTCGACCCGACACTCTCTACCTGAGAGAGCACGAGTTTCTGGGCACTGGCTCCGATGGCCATAACCATGATCACCGCCGCCACCCCGATCACGACTCCGAGGACCGTCAGAAGGAACCGCAGTTTTGAGGCAGTGAGCGACCGATAAGTTATCTTCATCGGATCAGTAAATTTCATGCCATTTCAAACTTTATAACGTATCAATGATTTCTTCCAAGAATTTTTCAAAGATTTCCAGGACATGTTCAAGCGACTCCGCGTAGTACCCGTTTGGTTTATAGGTCTCGATGACCGATCGCCCCTCTCCGAAACCGATACCGACAATCACGAGTCCGTTGCCTTCACCACTCTTCTTTTCTCCTACCCGATCTTCCAAACGCTCCCGGCACCGCTTAATAGCCACGCCATCGCTTTCACCATCCGTGAGAAAAAGAATTACTTTCTTCATTTCTCCTTCACGCAGTTTCTGTTCCACTTTCGGATGGAATTGCTCTTTTTCGATCGCCTCAAACGTGGCTGGCTCATTATTTCCTCCGCCGGGCAACTGCCGGAGCACCTTGTGCATCTTCACCCGGTCCGGATGCGTCAGCGTATCACCCATCCGTTTCACCTCATAATCATCAGTGGCAAACATTCGCACTTCGGTCTTGATATTCAATTGGATATCCTCGCCACGTCTTCGTTCCTTTTCCAGACGCATCTGAAATTCAGTCAGTGCCTCTGCCACCAACACTGCCAGCTTTCGTTGCAATACCTCCTTTTCATTTCCCCGCATCGATCCTGATCCATCACACACCAGGGTAAACTCGAATTCGGACGGCAGATTCTGCATACTTTCTCGCTTCTCATAATCGAGCATCACCTGAGGATCATCGTGTCCTGCTTTGATTTCCGCCAGTGCCACGGCCGCCTTCCGAGGATCAAGCATTACTCCTTCCTTCACCGATTTTCGCAGTACCCGACGCACGGTTTTGCGCCGTTCAATCACCCGATCAAAGACCTTCGACAGTCGATCGATATATGTTTCGACTGACTGGAAATCCCTTTTGTAAGCATCGAGGTCTTCTTTTTTCACGCCGAGCATATCCTCGAGCGCTTGTTTCTTTTTGGCAGCAATCTGCCGATTCAATGCTCCGGCACCCGGAATAGCATTTTCTTGGCTGATTGGGTCAGGAATAGCGCCTTCGAACGGATCATTGACAAAAGGGTCGCCTTCACCCGGTTGCGACTTCTCGCCTCCTGGTTCTCCTTGCCCTCCACTCTTTTCGCTTCCTCCCGACCGTGGCGGTGCTTTCCGATCGGCGAGATCTTTTTTATACAGCTCTTCAAAAACTGGTACCGCCTGTTGCCACATCTGGAAAAACCGAAACTGTACCGTATCGATACTCTCCTTCCCCTCTTTTTTTCTTCCATCATTCACTCTGACCAATGTCCCTTCCATCGCCTCTCGGTCAGTAATGAAATCAATAAGGTCCGTCTTTCCTCCGATACTCTTCTGTACTTTTTCGATAGCCTCTGCCACTTCCGGATCGATTGTCACCGCCTCATCTGGGAGCATCGCCTGGCGCAAAAGCGCATACATGAACTGCTGGTGCCGGGGTGTCGGCGCACCGGTCGAATTTTTAGACAGGTCAGCGCTCGCAAACAGTTTCGGGTAGAGAGCATTTTTTACGCCTGTTCCAGCATGAAAACGCCGCATCACCTGCTTATTCACCAGGATATCGTCCACGCAATTGAAGAGCCGATGCAGTGCCTTTGGAAAAGCACTATGTGTTTCTGTTGTCTGTTTGATCCGCTCAAAATTCCGCTCATAGGCATCCGGATTTTCAAGCATATCACGAAAATGCTCCGCCTCGTGGAAATTCACAAACAATGTCTCCGCGTCCGACAAACCGTACTCAAACAACAGCTTCGGGTCGATATTGACACTGATTTTTTCAAGGTCGATATACGCCCCTTCGCCCGGCTTCAGAGTAAACGACACATCCGGCGTCCCGAAATACGCGTTAATCTGCTCCTCATATCGCTTCTGAAAGACTTCGCACCGTACTCGCATTTCCTGATCAAACGCCGTTTCCTTTTTTGGCTTTCTGTCCTTCTCCGCCAAAGCATCGTCTGATTCATCCGTATCACCGGCAGAAATATTAAAAAGGACTGGCGACATCTCTACGTTCTTTCCGGTTGATACCAAAAAAGGCTGTTCCCTATTCATAATTCATGTTCAAATTTTTCCAACACTTCCCACCAAAATTCCTTCTGTTTCTTTTTTGTACCATGCTGTCCCATCAAACCAGCATAACTGGCTATACTTCCTCTCTCTACCCGATCAAGTGTCCGTCGCCAATTTCGCTTTTTCAATCTTCTTCCGTTCGGAAAAACCTCCACTCCCAAAAACAAAAGTCCCTGTCTCACTGGTACCAGTATATCGTTTTTCTGATGCAACTCCAAACGGAGTTTTTCTCGTAAAAATGTTCTGGCAAACATTCTCAGATGGAGCAGTTCTCCACGCGTGTCGGCTATAATGATGAAATCATCTCCATAACGAAGATACGCTCGCGGTTTTAATATATGCTTCACATACCGATCAAACTCATTGAGATAGACATTAGCAAAAATCTGACTGGTCAGGTTCCCAATCGGGATGCCTTTTTGGCGCGCCTCTTTACTCTCTCTCTCTCTCTCTCTCGAGCCGGCACAACGTAACTGTCGATAATTTCAGTGAGAAGCGCACGGGCAAACGAATCTGTCACCCGCAAAGAAAGAATCTCCTGCAATACTTCGTGGTCAACATGGTCGAAAAATTTTCGTACATCCGCGCGCCAGACAAAACGTTTCCGATGTTGCCATAGAAATTCTTGTGTCCGATCAATGGCTCCGATCAATCCTTTCTCTTTTCGACAAGACCATACATCAAAAATAAAGGTCCGATCATAGAGGGCAATCAGATATTCATACACCAGCCGATGAACAATCCGGTCACACACGCTCGCTACGCAGATTTCTCGGCGTTTATTGTCCGTCACCACGAATCGACGATAGCCACCATGCCGGTATGATCCGTCATTCAAATCCGTACACAAAACATCAAAGTGTTGCTCAAGCACATACTCGAATATATCCAGTTCCTTGGTTCGGCGTTTTCCTCTTCGAAACAAGAACCAGCTTTTCCAAATATTTTCTACACTTACATCTATGCTCACCGAAGAATTGCCTGTCATATTACGCACCTATGAAGTCTACAAATCAGTGATCGACATCGGTACCCATCTCGAAAAACGCTTCCGCTATTCGCTCGGCACCAGCCTCGAAGAAAGCATTCTTCAGTTACTCGAAGACCTCATCATGGCCAAGAACGCCCCAAAGCCAAACAAGGCACCCTATCTCATCCGAGCCAGTAGCCACCAAGAAATCGCCATCCTCAAACTCCGCCTCTGTCTGGAACTGAAAATCGCCAATGGGACAAAAATCTTTCAGGCACAGAGCAAGCTCTCAGAGGTTGGTCGCATGCTTGGTGGCTGGCTCAAATCACAGTACACGTAGTCCATCACCGCGGAACGAGCCCCGTTATTCGTATTCCGATTCCTCGCATCGTTCCTGTTCATCTTCGTCTGGGCATCGTCACGGTTCCAGTAGCCGTACGAGATGTCGCCGGACACCCGAGATCGCGTTCTTCATCCGAAAGAAATCGTCTTCGCAAAGACCTATTCCGTGCGAGAACTTGTTTCAAAAGCTCTCAGACACTGTTTCACTCCGTCAACCGAAGTAAAGAACGCCGACACGTGATGGTGTTTGTGTGTTTCTTGCTTGCCGGACAGCGTTTGAGTATCAATATACCAAACAAAAACTGTTTTCTCTTTCGGCAAATGCAACGTGCGGTAGCCTGGTCCAAGCCAGGTGGCTATTCACCGCCCGTCTAAAGTCAAAAATCAAAAGAATCAAGAAAACCCAAA
>CAYWLN010000037.1:0-7048 GCA_964459475.1 uncultured Bdellovibrionales bacterium
GAACTGGCCCACCGTGGCCAAAAGCGTAAATCCGGCGAAGACTATATCATCCACTCGCTCCATGTGGCCAAGATTCTGGCTGAAATCGGCATGGACGAAAAAACGCTCGCTGCCGGTCTCCTCCACGACGTCCCCGAAGACACTGCTATCACCCTTGACGAAGTCCGGGAGAAATTTGGCGCTGACATCGGACTCCTCGTCGATGGCATCACCAAACTCGGCAAGATCAAACTCCGTGGCTCCAAGGAAGAGTACTACCTCGAGAACCTGCGCAAGATGTTTCTCGCCATGGCCGAGGACATCCGGGTCGTCATCATCAAGCTCGCCGATCGCCTCCACAATATGCGCACTCTTGAGCACCTCCCGCCCGAGAAACAAGAGCGCATCGCACGCGAGACCCTCGAGATCTATGCCCCCATCGCCAACCGTCTCGGTATCGGCGAGATCAAAGGCGAGCTCGAGGATCTGTGTTTCAAGTACCTCGACCCTCTCCACTACGAGGAAACAAGACAACTCGAAGAAACCTACCTCCACGAGGGTCACTCTTACATGGAAAAAACCATTGCCCTCTTCCGAGACGTCCTCACCAAACAAAAGATCCGCGTCACTGATATCTCCGGCCGGACCAAGCACCTCTATCGACTCTACCAAAAACTCAAGCGTCATGACATGGACATCACCCGTATCTATGACTTGGTCGCTGTCCGCATCATCGTCCCTGAGATCGCAGATTGCTACGAGGCGCTTGGTATCATCCACCGTGAGTATCGTCCTATGGTCGGTCGCATCAAGGACTATATTTCACTCCCCAAACCGAACGGCTACCAGTCGCTCCATACCACTATCTTTGGTCCAGATGGGCGCATCCTCGAGGTCCAGATCCGCACTCAAAAGATGCACGACGAGGCTGAGTACGGTATCGCTGCCCACTGGCTCTACACCGAGAAATCCCGCTCCATCTGGCGCAATATTTTCTCACGACGCAAAGTAGCTGGCACGCCCCCACCACGCGAACTGACTTGGGTCAACCAGCTCAAAGAATGGCAAAAAGATATCGGTCGCGATGACCAGGAATTTGCTGAGGGTCTCAAGATTGAATTCTTCAAAAACCACATCTTTGCCTTTACCCCAAAGGGCGATATCATCGAGCTCCCCGAAGAGGCGACGCCGATTGACTTCGCCTATGCTATCCACAGTGAAATCGGTCATCGGGCCACGGGCGCCAAAGTCGACGGCAAGATGGTGCCTCTCGATCACCACATTGAAAATGGTCAGGTTGTCCAGATTCTTACGGTCAAAGACAAAAAAAAGCCGAGCCGGGACTGGCTCGACTTTGTGAAAACTTCTGCTGCCAAATACCATATCCGACGCGAACTCCGTCACACGGAATTCGGCAAAGAATAGTCTCTACTCTTTCGTCGCACGCATCACTTCTTCGAGTGAGGTCACTCCCTGCACAATTTTGGAGAATCCATCTTCGACCATAGTAGCCATACCGGTCTTGCGCGCTTCCGTCTCTATCTCTTCGGTCGTCGCGGCTTGGGTCACGAGTTTGCGGATATTGGTATCCATAGCGAGCACCTCATAGATACCGTTTCGTCCCCGGTACCCCTCACCGCCACACTGGTCACACCCGACCGCCTTGTAAAACGACACCTCTTCCCAAGACTTAGCTGCTTCGACAAACTTTTTACTCTCCGGGGCTTTTTTCAGGTATTCAAAGACCGCATCCAAATTGTAGGACTTACCAAGTAACTCAATTTCTTTCTTCTCAAGCTTGTACTCGGCCCGACATTCGGGGCAGAGACGACGGACCAGACGCTGAGCGATGATGACGTTTACGGTCGAGGCGATGAGAAACGGTTCTGCTCCCATATCGAGCATACGTGGGAGGGTAGCCGCGGCCGAGTTGGTGTGGAGAGTCGAGAGGACGAGGTGACCAGTCATCGCGGCATGCATAGCGATCTCAAGCGTCTCCTGGTCACGGATTTCACCGACCATGATGATATCCGGGTCCTGCCGGAGGAGAGCGCGGAGCGCAGCGGCAAAGGTCATGCCAACTTTGGGCTGAATCTGAGTCTGGTTGACCCGAGGCATCCGATATTCGACTGGGTCTTCAACGGTCGAGACATTGACCTCGGGCGTGTTCAGGATATCCATGACCGTATACAAGGTCGTCGTCTTCCCGGAACCGGTCGGACCAGTCACGAGGATCATGCCGTTTGGCTTGTTGATTTCCCGATGCACCGCTTCGAGCGCCTGGCCGTTCAGTCCCATCTTCTCAAGTGTCAGTCCCTTGGAGGATTCATCGAGGAGACGCATGACAATCTTCTCGCCATCAAACACCGGGAGGATGCTCACTCGAAAAGAAATCTTGTAATCGTCCTTTTCAATCTTGAAACGACCGTCCTGTGGCAGTCGATGCTCATCGAGTTTCAGGTTGGAGAGCACCTTGATGCGAGCCACGAGCCCGAGCGCCACATCCTTGGGAAGGGTCATCGCATCGTGGAGCACTCCATCGATGCGGTAGCGCACGTGGACCTCTTTTTCTTCAGGTTCGATATGGATATCACTCGCCGACTGGAGGATAGCGTGCTTCAAGAGCGTATCAACGACTCGGATGACTGGGAGTCCGGCTGCGACTGCCTCGAGGTTCTGTCCATCCTCTCCTTCTCCCTCAGTCTTCACATCGGCAGTCAAAATATCGCCGAACTCGGCCTCGAGACTCTTGCCGTACTGCCGGAGGACACTCTGGATACTCTCCCGACTGGTGAGGCACGGCACAATCTTGAGTCCCGTTTTTTTCTTGATGAAATCGATAGTCTGGAGGTCATCAGGATTGAGCATGGCCACCTTCAAATTGGTCCCGCTCTTTTCAAACGAAACAATATTGTATTTTTTGGCAATCAGCTCTGGGACAATCTGAAGAATCTCAATCGGGACGGCATCACGGGAGAGATCAACAAACGGAAACCCGAGGATATAGGCGTAGGTCTTTTGGAGATCTGCCTCTTTGATGAGTTTTTTTTCGAGGAGGAGCGCTCCCAAGTCTTTTTGTTCTTTTTGGGCAAGCACCACCGCCTCCGTCAGACTATCCTTCGGGACGAGGTTGGAATCGAGCAAAAACTGCTCCAATTGTTTGAGTTCAATGCGCATACCCGGTCAGTAGAATTTCGACAGTCTCAAAACGTAATGTCGAAAACTACCTGTTTATTTTATTTTTCACAGACATGCCCGCGAAGGGTAATCAACAAAAAATGCTTGGTCGAAATTTCACTACCGGGCATGATTTTGTGTCTGTATTTGATTCAAGTATAGCATAGGAACAGAGCCAAAAAAAGAAAAAACTCCTGCCCGGTTCGAAGACAAGGAGGAGGAGTGGCGACCCATCACTCATTCAACAGTGATGATAGTCATATCTGGGGGCAGAATCTGGTCACTCGTCTCTCGATCCGGCAATCCCAGCGTCCAAGTAGCCACGCTCACCGGGGTGAAGAAACTGAGTTGTACCAGAAATTTTTCCTTCCCCCTGACCATTGCTCCCGATGGCGTGGGCTTGTCACAGCCAGCATCGCCGAGCATAAACAGTGCCCCACGATCGTTGCGTGGGATAATAGCTGGAACAGAGTCCCAGCCGAAGGCGAGTTCCTGAAGATACTGCCAAGGAGTCACCTGGTGATCGTCGGGCTTCACACCGTGCCGCGGGAAACTCCGATAGACATCGCCCCAGGTCACCGGAACGCCCTGACGGGGCCGCCAGCAGAAGGCTGCCCGCCGAACAGGGACATGAGTGACCTCGACTGGGTCAAGGGTCGGTAGCACCAAGCGCGACACGCGAGTACCGATGTCGAGTCGCAGATCGGGAGTGAGCTCCTTTCTGCTCCAGGCACTGAAGTAGGTACTTGGAAAAAGCTTGGCTGTGATGCCCCGATGCACCCGACCAGACGGCAGTAGCACCACCTGCTTGCAGGTAAAGTACGCTGTATCAGGAGGAGTCGAGGGAGTCATGAGAAAGTCTCCTTTTCAAACGTGCGTTTCGTCCATCACTGAACGGTTTGGGAGTTTCCCAAAACATTTCTACTGTATACTGTTGTAGTATTTTTGCCAAATGATACAGAAAAGAGGCTCTGTTGAGCATCTTTTTACAATTTCTCTTCATTCAACATTCTACATCCCCATACCTATGCCTGGCATACTCGGGGCCGGCGACTCTGGCTTTTCTTCTTCGACTACGGCTGCTTCCGTAGTGAGGAGGAGTGCTGCCACCGAGACAGCATTCTCGAGAGCCGAACGAGTGACCTTGAGCGGATCAATGATGCCCGCCTTGAGCATGTCATCCTCATACGTAGCGGAGAGGACATTATACCCACTGTAGGCCGTCTTGGCCGAAGCAACTCTATCAAACACCACTTGCTCATGACCACCAGCGTTTCGCACCATCTGCATGAGTGGTTCATTGACGGCCGAGAGGACCGCGAGGTATCCCGCTTTCCAATCTGCGTAGTCTGGATCGGAAAATTCCCGACGCTTCTTCACTGCCTCAAGCGCTTTGACGGAGGCTTTGACAAGGGCAGTCCCACCGCCTGCGACAATTCCCTCTTCGATAGCGGCCTTGGTCGCGGCCACCGCGTCTTCCATCTTGTGCTTCATGTAGGTGAGTTCGGTCTCAGTCGCGGCCCCTACTCGGATGACTGCTACGCCACCAGTGAGTTTGGCCAAGCGCTTGCGTAATTTCTCACCTTCGTACTCATTCTTGGCTTTCGCAACCAGTGCCTTCAGCTCTTCAATCCGTCTCGAGATAGCCTTCTTGGCACCTTTGCCTCCGACAATGGTCGTGTCGTCCTTGGTGGCGATGACCTTTTGGGCAGAACCAAGCATCGAGAGCGTGGTTGCCTCAAGCTTCATCCCCTTGTCTCCCGATATGACTTGAGCCCCGGTCAAAATGGCGATATCCTCAAGGATCGCTTTGCGCGTTTCGCCATAGTCCGGTGCTTTGAGCGCCAAGACATTAAGTACTCCCCGGAGCTTGTTCACCACGAGTGTGGCCAGGGCCTCCCCATCCACGTCTTCGGCAATGATGACGATATCCTTTTTACCAGTCTTGGCCAGTTCATTGAGGACCGGGACAATCTCAGCTATAGCCGAAATCTTTTTATCCGTTATGAGGATAGCAGGACTCATGAGCTCTGCCCGTTGATCCTCAGCACTGGTCATGAAATACGGTGAGATATAGCCCTTGTCAAAATTCATACCCTCCACCACTTCTTTGGACAATCCAAAGGTTTGCGACTCTTCCGTAGTGACCACACCATCCTGTCCTACCATATCCATCACTTCGGCGATGAGATTGCCCATCTCAGCTGATTCGGCGGAGATAGTCGCCACCTGAGCTACTTCCTTTTTGGAGTTCATCGTCTTGCGACTCCCCTTAAGGAGCGCTACCAAGTCATCCTTAGCCTCTTCCATACCATGGCGTGCCGAGACCGGATTGGCCCCGGCTTCCACCGCACGGAGGCCATCCCGGACGAGAGCCTGAGTGATGACAGTCGCCGTGGTCGTCCCATCACCAGCGACATCGTTTGTCTTTTCGGCTACCTGCTTCACGAGACTGGCCCCGAGGTTCTCGAGCTTATCGGCCAATTCTATTTCTTTGGCGATTGAAACACCATCATTGGTGATAGTCGGACCACCATAGCTCTTACCCAAAATCACGTTACGTCCTTTCGGACCAAGCGTCACTTTGACCGCTTCCGCTACCTGATCAATGCCTGCTTTGATTTTCTTACGAGCATCGACACCATATGCTATCTGTTTGGACATATGTTTATCATTACTTCATTAGCACTCTCAATTATAGATTGCTAAATTTATGTCGTCAAGATACGCAAAACAACCCGAGAGTCTCCCTGGGGCCTTCAAATATTTGGTACTCAGCACGGCTTGGCTGGACGCTCGACACCAATAAAATAGAGAATTCGTTTCTTATCATCGAGGACCGGCGTCACTCGAACTTCGGCCTGATAAAACGTCCCGTCCTTTCGCTTATTCTTGACCACGCCTTCAAAAGGCTTTTTTTCTCGTCGGATCAAATCCCAAAATTTCTCATAGAACTCCCGTGGCATCTGGCGCCCCCAGAGGGCGGGCGTCTTTCCCTGCATCTCAATGCGAGAGTATCCCGTCAACTTTTCGGCTGCGGTGTTGGCATACAGTATCTTGCCGTCTACATCGGTGATGACCATGTGATCAAAACTCTGGTCAAGAGCCACGCGGAACTTGGCAATTTCGTTCCACGTGACGTCTGCGAGTTCATCTGACTGACGAACTTTTTCGATCGCACCCGCCATGACGGTCGCCAGGTATGAGAAATCCTCGAGGTCACCTTTCTCGGCCCCACCAGGGTGAAGGGCATTGACCTGACGTACCGTCTCACGAATGCGCTCAATACGCCGAACGAGAAAGACTTCAATGCACAAAAGGGTGAGACTCAGATACACGAGAAATCCAGGAAAGAGCGACCCCAACGTCCGTGCTACTATGGTGTGCCCATCTTCGATTATCTCGCCCGGATACGTGACACCAAGCGTGAGCGAAGGATTGCCAAATATATTATCCATAAGGAGACTTCCCTCTACCAACTCTTCCTTGACCGTCACTAACGGCACGCCACGCCGAAGCGTCGCATCTCCAGCCTGAGACGTGAATCCATACGGCCGAAACGAGACATTGAGCCCCGAAAGTTGACTGAGTGAGTCAATATATTGGTCATCAATATAACGAGCAAAGATGAGCGTCCCTCGCCTTGCTCCCTTGCCATCACTCGTGGTAATCGGCTGAGCCGTCACGAGGAGCAAATGATCAGGCGTCACCAGAATTCCCTTTTTGTCAGAAATAAGTTCGTCAAAATCAAGAAGGGCGCTCTCGCCAGTAAACATCTTGGAGAACTCCTCAGGTATACTCCGTACCCCTGGCTCGCCAGAGTAGACCTGTTTCCCGTAGACGAGCTCGCCAGCATTGTTCACAAACGCCATCATGTTAATCTCAATCAGCT
>CAYWLN010000038.1:0-6547 GCA_964459475.1 uncultured Bdellovibrionales bacterium
TTTTATCGTACTTTCGGCTCTTTCAAGCCTTTGTAGTTCCATTATAGCATTTTTTCCGGCTTTTGTAAAGACATTTCATCAGTGGACCGGTGTTCGAGGAGATACACATAGAGGATAAAGATGATGAGTCCCGACTGAACCAACGTGAGCGGAAACCACAGGTGCATCATAAATGGATCGAGCACGTACCAGGCCCCAAGGGTGAGGACGGTGTAGAGACTCTCCCAGAACCACTGAGGCGTCGTCACGGTCCGGAAGGTATACGAAAAATTGAACACGAGGAGTGCCACGTAGGCGAGGAGGAGGAACAGCCAGAGCACCCGTGGCAGCGATGTGGGTACCGCTACGCTCGCTCCCATGGCATCAATCCGGGCATCCGAAATTTGAGATATTTTCTGTATCTCCGTCTCAGTCCCCTGCTCAATCATGGTCGGTACGTTTTCTCGCACCGATATCACAGCTGTACCACACTCAAGAACAAGGAGGAGGACGAGAAGGAGAGCAACCAAATTGTCTTTACACCATGCCATACCATTGACCATAATTATTCAACTTGCTGTGCAATCACGAGGAGGCGCTGTAGTGTTGTTCCGGCCGGCCAGCAGGTCATGAGAGTAAGGGTCTTTTGGTCCTCACTCCCCTTCAAATACTCGAGCTCCTCGGGCGCCACTTTCTTCTTTTCGATCACTCGGTACTCAAATTTCTGCCCCTCAAAAAAGACAACGATGTCATCCCCGGGATTGAGCTTGTCTATGAGATAGAACAAAGCATTGTAGCGGTTCGCCTCAAGAAAGTCAACACCCGAGTGGGAAAAAAGAAAGACATTTCCCCGCTCCCCCGGT
Organism: uncultured Bdellovibrionales bacterium; assembly: GCA_964459475.1. Lineage (GTDB taxonomy): Bacteria > Patescibacteriota > Minisyncoccia > Moranbacterales > UBA1568 > UBA1568. Next base: position 843 of record CAYWLN010000038.1, read on the forward strand.
TTGGCCGTGCCCCGAGCATGGGCCACGCCCTCGGTGAGGGCTCGCTGATACACCGCTCCGTCCTCCCAATCCACATCCGGGATAATCCGAGCGTTCGCTCCAATCTTGGGAATAACAATCCCAAAGTCCTCGCTCACGGGAAGGAGTACCTGAGACGGGATTGTTTGTGCGCGCTCGTCCATCCGTGAGATTACGGTCTTATGCTCTTGGCTCGGGAGGAACTGATACTTCGCCTCTTCTCGTAGCACCGGGAAGAATGTCAGGCCAAGTACCAAAACAGACACGCCCACAAGAGCAGTGCCTGTTAGTCGCTGTATTCGATCACGCCCCAATTTAGTTGGCAGATTGATCATGGTCTTTGGACCGGTACCACTGATAAACGAAGTACGCAACGACGAGGACGGTGACCAGCCAGAAGAATGAACGCCATGGATGGTTCGTTACCGCGTCAACACCAGCTTCGGTCATATCACCCAAGACTGATGGCTCCGGAGTAGTCTCTGTGTTTGAATCTCCCTCTTCATCCGTTACGCCTTCTACTTGGCCTTCAGGTGTTCCAACAGTTGTATTGGTCACCGGGATTGCCCCGCTCACGTTCCCACCAGGAAGAGTCACGGTCGTGGTTTTATTCTTAGTGACAGTATGAGTATCAACATTAGTATCCTTGTCGCCGACAAACCCTGAGCCATTGCCGTTGCCTGCGACCGCCCGGATAGCATAGTAGGCATCGTTACTACAGCCAGGGGCAGGAACCGAGAAGCTCCCGGGCAGGTTGGACCCGATCATGAGTTCGGCTACTTTGGTCCCAGCATCCGCAACAAAGGTGGTTGAGAACGAGCGGTAGAGTTCGACTTTGACGGTCTTGCCGCCATCGTCCGCGGTCATAAAGGTGATGTTGTTCTGGCATGAGGCATCATCTCGATCGTAGTCATAAGGTAGACCCGGAGTCGCCGATGAGAGCGTCACAGTAACGTGATTGCTCTCAACCGTCTCGCTCCCCTCACCTGAGGCGATGGCTTTGACGTAAAACTCGTAGGACCCATCAGTCGGCATAACACTCCCATCCACCTGACAGTCACCGGAGTTACCGCCAAATGTCGAGGCGAGAGTATAGCTCGCAAACGGCACGACGTCACTGTCACGGTAGCACTCGACCGTGAGTGAGCGTCCCAGGACATCGAGGGTCACAAATCCGATTTTGATACTCGCGGTATCCGTCACGGCCTCAGGAGTTTCAATCTTGACCGAGAGACTCGCCGCATCAGCCGTATGAGGGAAGAGTGCGCCACCGAACATCATGAGAGCGATCACCGGCACGAGGGCTCGGCGACGCGAGACGAGGATAAGAGCGAGACCAAACACGAGACCCAGGAGCGCCAGTACCACTGTGCCGAACGGCACTCCGGTCATAGGCAAGGTCGTCGCAGCCCCGAGCACATAGGCGGTCTTTTTCTTGGTCTTTTCCACAATCTTGTTTTCATTGTCTTCCGGTATGACGACGGTCTCCGTGTCGTTTGAAACGACGCTCACCTCAGTACCCACAAACGGATCGGCCACGCTGTTGGCAAAAATAGTATTGCTCCCCGAGGTACCCCGAGCAAAGGCGAGGTCCTTGTAGCGTCCGTCATCTTGAGCACTACTGATGGTCGTCTCATACGTCAGCACCTTCGTCTCACCAGCCGCCATATCACCGAGATCCCAGATACCGGGTGAGGCATACTCATGGATAAACGGCGCGCCCTCGCCACTGCCTGCCACATAGGCAAATCCCTCTGGTGGTAAGTCAGTCACGGTCACATCCTCCACGGGACCATCAAGCGCCGTCACTTCGAGCGTGTAGGTCACGGTATTTCCCGGTGTTTCATCCCCTACGCTATTGTTTGACTTACGAAGTTCCAGACGAGGTTCTGCTTCTTCACGCTTCGCCACGTTCCAGGCGACACAGTAGTAAGCCGGAGCCTCTGTCCCGGCATCGATGAAATCATAGTTGTCATAATTCTGTACATCCTGGTGACAGTACAGCTCAGCACTGACATTGTCACTGTTCCAGTCTTCGGGATTGTTGCCGTAGGTAAACGGGATATACTGATCGTCCCAAACTTCACGCACCCAGAGGAGCGCCGAGCTCTTGAGATCGACATCGGTGCTGGTCTGTCCGTTCACGCCCGTCGGCCCAAACGTGTGCCAGTCAGGATTGGCAGACTCACCGGTGTTGTCACCAGGATTAGCATTGCTCTCATAGGCCCACTGGAAACGCCAGTTCTCCTCAAAGCGACAACTCTCGTGAGTATTCACCCAGTCAGTCGCGGTTGAGATGGTCATATCTGGACCACCGAGGCCATAATTCGGGAGGTCAGCTTCGTCGGCACAGACGATTTTGGTCGCGATGATACGAGCAGTCGCCTGGTTCTTGAAAGTACAGGTCACGGTCTCACCCGGATCGAGGGTGATCGATTCTGGATCGCTCCCGTCGCTACAAGTGACATCATCAAGTCTCCAACCGATGCGCTCGGCCTCCGTCACACTATACTGCCCTGGGGTAAGCGAGCTACTCGTGTAGGTCTCTCCGTCAGCAAGGAAGAAGTTCCCTTCGGTAAAGGAGGAGCTAAACACAAACTGCTCGTCACTCCCGGCTGGATCGGTCTCTTTCTTCACGATAATCTGGCCAGGCTGTCCGACGTTCCACGCCACGCAGTGATAGGTGCCACCAGCGACCGGATGCTCCACCCAGTCCCAGTTGTCATAATTCAAAACATCTTTGTAACAGTACATCTCGGCACTGACGTTGTTGCTGTTGGGATCCTCGCCACCACCCGTACCATAGGTAAACGGGATATAGTTGTCATCCCACACTTCTCGCACCCAGACTGGATGAGCCTGATTCTGGTCAAAGACAGCCAACGGTACCGTAGTCGTTCCGACAAAGGTGTGCCAGTCATCACTCCCGACTGCTCCGAGATTGTCACCAGGGTTGCCGACGCCATCATAGCTCCACTGGAACTGCCAATCACGCTCGAGCCGACAGCTCTCATGAGTGGCCACCCAGTTACTCGCGGTACTCGCGGTGATATCTGGACCACCGAGGCCCCAGTTCGGGAGATCGGCTTCATCAGTACAGATCACTTTGCTCGCTTCGATTTGGATTGGAGCATCATTGTTCGTTATGGTGCAGTAAGCATCACCACCAGGAGGGACCACGAGATCACTACAGGCCTTGCTGTAGCTCACCGCATAGCCCATGACGGGCGTCTCCTCGACGGTATAGGCACCGGCCGGTACGACGACATCATTCACTCCATCGGCTTCAAACGAGATAGCCTCTCCCTCATTTAAGCTAAAGGAAAAATCATCAGGAGTAGCGTCTCCGCCATCATCATTTATGACCACCTTGGTGACATGGAGCGTCCCAGGATTGGCTACCAACTGGCAGGTTTCGGAACAGGTATACTCCCCTCCTTCAACGACACCGTCACACTGTTCGTTCTCATTATTGACGATACCATCACCACAATACGGTACTTTGACGTTGGTGTAGGTACAAGTGACATTCTCACCCGGATGAAGCGTCACTGTCGCCGTCGCAGAAACCGGCAGGTCGAGCGACACATTGGATGAAACACAGCTCATCCCCTGGAGTGACCAACCGGCTACCGCCTCTTCGGTAAAGGAGTAGGTCCCAGGAAGAAGCGATCCGAACGTAGTAGTATTCGACACCCCGTTCTCGTTGTCACCATCATCATCGAGGGTGAAGTCACTCTCTTCGAGGCTCGTCGTAAATGCAAAATCCTGCGCGTCGTTCGGCAGAGCATCTTTGACAATCGTGATCGATCCGCGATTGACGGCATTGCTAAACGTACAGACGGTCGTCGTATTGGCGACTACCGTGGCGCTCGCTCCTGTACCTTCGCCAAGAAGCGCACAGTTGGTACCGGACACACCCGTCATAGTGTAAGAGGCCTGTCCAATCTCGGTGATGGTATGGGGTCCAACCGGCACTGTCCCAAAGTCAACAACACCGCTCGCATTGGCCGCGATCGGGGCATTGTTATCGAGCTGAAAGCTCCAGGCAGTGAGTAGGGATCCATCATCAACGACCTTCACGGCCTTGAGACTCCCTGTCGCGATACAGTTGTTGTTCCAGATGGCTTGGCCTGTCGTATCCCAGTTTTTCCCAGGATAATTGGTATTGCCCACGACAAATGGTGGGATGATATCGGCTCCATGCTGAGAGGCATGGCCCTGATTCAGTACTCCGTCGTCATCGGTCACAAGCTTGGTGTAACCATTAGCGGCAGTATCCGGTGGGGTCGCGTGACAGATGGTCACAGCCACATGCTGTGGCGCTTCGGTCACCGCAAACGTCGAATCATCACTTGGATTGTGCTGACTATTAGCGTTGTTACAGCTATTCGAAGAGGTAAAGCCATGGATCTCGGCTTTCCAGTTATTCCCAGTCGGAGCATTCCCAGCTAAGACATAGGTACCGGTCAATGTAGTATTTCCCGTCTGGCACGTAGTCACATAGCTGAAATTGCCATTGCCTGGAGGGTCGATGGCAAAACGGTAGTAGTTACCAGAGGACAAACCAGTGGCTTTCAGATAGACCGTGTCCCCCTGCTGGTAAGAATTCTTGGAAGTGGTGAAATCACTCGCATAGGTCGCCACAAAAATCGTAAAGTGATCGAGTGTCACCGCCACAGAATGCTTGTCACTCGCGGTATCTTCATCGGCTACGACGCCTGCTTCGGTCAAACCAGCGACGTCTTCAGCATACTTGACCACCGTCTCTCCCCCGTGGGCTGGGACTGGCAGAGTGAGCACATACTCAAACGTCCCATCCTCCATCGATGACGTGACATCGTAGGCGGTATCAGAGAGAGCGCCGAGCTCCACTACTTGCTCAGGTGAGAGCTTCACTTCCTCAATCGAGAGAGTGCCAGGATGTTCCGGGAGCTTAGTAAAAACGACCGTCACGTCCTCATTCTGGGGAGCGACATAGGTCGTACCGAGCACGACTACCTTCGTGGTCGCGTACCGACCATCTTCCTCCTTGTTCCATTCTGATTCCTCTTCAGGCTGTGACTTGATATCCTCCTCTACCACTTCCTCAGTTGGGATGACCTCAGGCGCCTCGACTACCGGTGCTTCTTCGGGAAGAGTTTCAGGAGTTGGAACAACTTCTTTTTCTGGAGCGGGAATCACAGGGACTTCCACTGGTGTCTCTTCGACTACCGGGGCTGGTTCCTCAGGTTCCTCTGCAGGTTCTACCTCCTCTACTGGTGCTGGTTCCTCTTCTGTGGCAGTAGCTTCAGTCTCCACAGGCTCCGTATCGGCCTGAGCGACACCCTGGCCATATGAAAAGGCACCGTAGAGACCCACAGTCCCCACAGGCTGAAGCAAAAGCGCGAGCACCACCAACAGATTAAACATCTTCGCCACCAATTTCCCCATCCCCTTCCTTACACCCTTTCGGAAGATCCGCATATTTATGATTCAAAAATAAAGACTATCTCTCTATTAATAGAGAGAAGCTGGTTACATAGAGATAAGTAAGGTACTTACATTCTGCTTTCATATCAGACTATCTCTGTCCCTGGTATATGTCAAGAAGAATCACAACACGTATTATAGTTTTGTCAAGTTCACATTTCCTAGGTTCAACAAGTAAGTGCAACACTGTAAGCTACAGTGTATGGCACGAACGT
>CAYWLN010000039.1:0-6400 GCA_964459475.1 uncultured Bdellovibrionales bacterium
TCCCATCAGGAAGTGTCTTGATCCATACATCACCCTCATACAGCTCCTCGTAATTACGCGGGTCACGACCACGGAGATCGGGATTCGTCTTGGTTCTCTCCACTCTTTGCCACTTTTCTTCTCGGGCGATATTTCTAACATGCTCTTCATCATACACGAATCCAGATACGCCCTTGTCGTCACTCAGCTGATATAAATCACCAGCTCCTCGTTGCAAAAGAATATCTCCTTTGGTACCCCTGTACTCTGCCTGGCCACCCTTTTCAAGCGGTCGAAAAGCGAGCGTCTCGTCAAATGTCGCGTCTGGGGCAGTGAAAGTGTCCAAATTGATATCAATACTCGTTGACTCCGAAAAATTCAAAGAAGAGCCTCGCGCGAACCTTTTATCCTTCAGTTCTTTTTTCAGCTTCTGGGGAGTCGTGCCGAATGTTTCATCGCTCTTGGAGCCATCCTTAAAGTTTGTTTTAAGATGAACTTCTACTCGGCCACCGTTTAATCGAGTGATTCGAATGCTTTCTGATTTACCATCAATTGTCCGCCCAAATACATCTCCCTCATGGAGCTCAAAGAGTTCTTTCTGCTCACTTTTTTCAAGTATCGACTTTGCTTTTTCTTCGAAAGCCCGCACTTTAGCCTCATCAATCTGAATAGTCAGTTCAGCAAGCAACTTTATTGCTTCCTCTGCTAATACTCTTGATTCATCAGTATTTTTTTGTACGAGCTTATCAAACAGGCTATTCACTCTCTCCTTCTGATCCAGTTTCTCACGCCTCAGCGCAATCGCCGTATCAGAATTTGGATCTAAAGCCGTATCGGGAGTAGCTCCACTAATGTCACGTTTGATAGGATCGACAATCCCAATGGGCTCTGCAGATGTTATCGGAGTATTCAGGATAGCCTGAGCTTTCCGATCAAATTCTGCCAATTTTTCATCCGTAAGATCACCTAGAAACTGAAGCCTGAGTCCCTCTGTAGCCAAGTTCATAGCCTCTACCGTACCCAATTCGCCGAGTCCATCTATCAAACTCCGGAGGGTCTTCATCCGAATCTCTTGGGCCACTTGTTCCTCGACACTCGTAATGGGAGAGGTCGTCTCAGCTCCGGCGGGATTGCTCGCACCTGCCTCATCCTTCTTCTCGAGTCTTCCACCCCTGGTCAAAATTTTGACAATGCTTCCCCGAGACTGCTTCCCCTCTCTATTTTCCAGTCTCCCATTCCGTTTCCAAAACGATACCTTTTGTCCGTCTTTGGCAACTACGACAAATTCCTCTTCTTCATCGAGTTCCACCATAAAAGCTGCGAGCAGGGTTTGAGCGTCAGCATTTTCTGATTTTGGTTTGACCTCATTTGATGGAGCCTCAGTATTCCTCACTCCGCCACTCGCCCTCCGCATGGTGTTCACCGGATTTTCAGCCACACTCGAGCCAAGACTTTCGCCCAATTTCATAAAAGCCATTTTCATACGACGTGTCCTCTGCTTGGCATACTCAGCTACCAATGCCTCCAACTCGGCATCGGAGAGCGGTGATTTTTTCTCAGTTTGTGGTTGCTCCGACATAGTATTATTCGGCTACTTCTTTTTATTTGCGCTTCTCCTCTTGTTTCTTCAAAAATTCATGGTGGAGAGACTCTAGAACTGATTGCAATATGAGACTCGCTTGTTCTTTGGTTACTCCTCGTTTGGTTGTCAGATCACTATCAAGACTTTTGAGGATCGCTGGAAGCACCTGCTCGTCACGCTCCCAAACATCGACCTTTTCTTGAAAAGAGAGGTGCTTTCCCGTCGCATTAATCGCCCGAGCAAAATACTCCCACTCACCCCTTATTATCATCCTGTAGGTGTCTATTACTTCCTTCCCATCTCTTCGTTCCAAGAAAACATTCAAGGCCTGCTTCGCTTCGGACCGTGCTTTATCACCACCATTCCCTTCCTCGCCTGAGCCGCCACCTCTGCCCTTTCTTTTTGGCTTTAGATTTTCTGGAGCAACTGGCTTGCCGGTACCACTAGCAGAAGATATTGGTTCATTTCCTGCATCTTCTGAGGAGACTGTCAGCGCTTGCTTTACCTGATCAAATAAGAGTACAGCCTCGAGCTCGAATGCTTGTAAATTCGTAAGGAGTTTCTGCCTCCCCCCGAGCTTCTCGGTCAATGTCATACTATCTCGCTCCGTAGACTGGGTCTCAGCCAGTATTTGTGGTACTCTTTCAGAAATCTGTAGCGCCTCCTGTTGTAATGTATCCTTCCCGTCACTCTCCTCTGCATCAGTAAGGAGAGTCATTATCTCTTTTACCGTAGCAAAAATTCGCTGCTCAGTATCAGCGGTCTCTCCATTTATACGTGCCAACTCCTTACGCGCCACATTATCAGTCTCAATATCGGATGAAACAGCATCGCCACCCCGCGCCAGCCGCTCTGCATCCAAATCGACGACCACTGGGGCTGGTTCCTCTTGCTTTGGCGCCACTGGTTCGCCTAATGTAGTGAGTTTCAACCCTTTCTCAAGTATCAAGGCCTTCAGTGCCTCCGTGTTCATCGGATCATCAGATAATTCACTCACACCAGACACCCTATCATTACTATACACTTTGTACCGGCCACTTTTGGTAACTTCTTTGATTTTCAAAGTATAGGTTTTCGATTTCCATTCTTGGCCGACAGCAAATTCGAGAAATGTTATTTCTGTTTCAGACGATGGAGCAACAACTTCGTTAGTCGAAGTTCGACTGTTTGAAAAAATAATTGCTCGAGGCTTTTCTCCCATATCAAAATATTTTTCTTTTGTATGCAACTTTGCTATAATTCTACCATAGAAACAAAAATATAAAAATGCAGTGACTCATCACGAGTGACTGTCAAGACACTATGATCGCACCCAAGCACCTCACGTGGTTCGTCGGTGGCACCCTCGTCGCTATCCTCCTCCTCGCGTTCGTCGTCCGCTTCTATCATATCGAGCAAGTCCCGGTCGGACTCTATCCCGACGAAGCAGCCAATGGCGTCGATGCTGTCCATGCCATCGAAACTGGCACCTACCAGATTTTTTATCCGGCCAACTTCGGTCGTGAGGGCCTCTTTATCAACATTCAGGCCTTTTTCATCTCGATATTTGGCAATACCATCACTGGACTCAAGTTCGCCTCGATTCTCTTTGGCACCCTCTCGGTCCTCGGCCTCTACCTCCTCACTCGCGAGCTCTACCATAGACGTGGTGCCGGCATCATTGCCGCCTTTATGCTCGCTACCTCGTACTGGGCCATCAACTTCTCCCGTATCGGCTTTCGGGCCATCATGACGACGTTTCTCCTCACCTTTTCCTTTTACTTTTTCTTCCGAGGCCTCCGCACCCATCGTTTCCGAGATTTTCTCATCTCTGGCCTCATCTTTGGGACAGGACTCCACACCTACATCGCTTTCCGGGTCGCCCCCCTCATCCTCATTATCCTCCTCCCGGTCCTCATGCTCTCCTACGAGAAGTTCCTCCGACGATTCTGGAAGCACGGCCTCGTGTTTATCCTAGGCGCCTTTCTCACCGCCGTCCCCATGCTCTATCACTTCTTTGTCTCGCATCCAGACGATTTCGTCTCGCGCTCTTCCCATATCTCTGTCTTTTCTCCCGAAGTCAACCATGGTGATCTCTGGGGCACGATGGCCAAAACTTTTTCTATCTCGCTTCTCAAATACAATTTCTGGGGTGATCAGAACTGGCGCCACAACTACCCTCCTTATCCCGTCCTTGACCCGTTTGTGGGCACCTTTTTCCTCGCTGGCTTTCTCTTTGTCATCTGGCAGACCGTCACCCTGCTCGGTAAGAGACTGCGCGACGGCGATCGCGATCTCCGCCTCCTCCGAAACATCTTTCTCCTCGGGTCGTTCTTTGCCATGCTCGTACCCGAATTCTTGACTGATGAGGGTCTCCCCCATGCTCTCCGCTCGATCGGTACTCAGATGCCTGTTTTCCTGATGGCTATGATCCCTGCCTTTTGGATCTACGAAAAGGCCCTCCGTTCACAAGCCGGTGCCAAACTCGCCTTCCTCTCGATCCTCGTCGTCGCCCTCGGCCTCAGTGCCACGTGGAATCTCACCAAATACTTTGTCTTCTTCCCAGCGAGCGTCCATTCGTCTGATTCTTTCAACGAAAGCTATCGCAACATGGCCTCGTACCTCCTCTCCCTCCCCGATACCACACGCAAGTACGTCCTCATCGATGAAAAGGGGCACAATAATCGCTTTGACCTTCCGGTCTATGCCCATCCTGTCTATTACCTCACCTACCATCAAGTAGACAACATGGAGATTGTCGCCGAAGATACCACTATCCGTCGTGGGAGTATCTTCCTCATGCTCAACTACAACCGCATGATCGGTGAGCGCCTCCTCAAACTCTACCCGAGTTCCTACGTACAGCACGTCGACTGGAACGGCCCCACGAGAGCCGGGGGCGAATTTGACGTCATCATCATTCCTACGGCCGAAGAAATTAACTCGCGCTAAATCGTCGCTATTCTTACCCTATGGAGCTCATCAAAAAGCACGCCCTCTTTTTTGTATCGCTCATTCTCCTCACTCATTTCGTCCTCTCGCTCGTGGTCTCTTCACAAGAATCGATGACCTACGATGAGCGAGCCCATATCCCAGCAGCGTATAGCTACGTCCGATACGGGGACATGCGCCTCAATCCGGAGCACCCACCTCTCATCAAAGATCTCTCTGGTCTCTTTCTCCTCCCGCTCAACCTGGACTTTCCGATCGAGGCCGATGCCTGGCAAACCGGCTACAACGAACAGTGGCTAATGGGCGACATGTTTATCAACTGCTCTCGACCAGAGCTCGCTTGTAACGATGCCGACACCATCCTCTTCTTCTCTCGCCTGCCGATCATCATCCTCTCGGTTCTCCTCGGCTTTGGGCTCTTTTGGTGGACCCGAGAACTCGGAGGCGTCCTCGCTGGTCTCATCGCTGTCACGCTCTATGCCTTTGATCCCAATATCATCGCCCACAACCACTACGTGACGACCGATCTCGGCAGTGCTGGTTTTATTTTCCTCGCTTTTTACGGCTTTGTTCGCTTCCTCAAGAATCCAACCCCCCAGACCATGCTCTTGGCTGGTGTCACGCTCGGTCTCGCTCAACTAACCAAATTCTCTGCCCTCCTCGTCCTCCCGGTCTTTGGACTCTTTGTGGTCCTCTACGCCCTCACCCAAGCGAGTGACTCATGGCGCAACCGCTTCCGCTCCCTCTGGTTCTATGCTCTCCGCTTCACAGGAGTCATCGTAGTCTCTTTTATGCTCGTTTGGATCGGCTATTCCATAAACACCAGTGGCATGCCTGCGATCAAAGTCGCGGAACACGCTGACCTCTTCCTCTCTCAGCCGAACGCTCCCGCTCGCATCTCCCATGATGCCATCACCTGGATGACTCATTCCCCTATCCTTCTCCCGATGGCAGAGTACCTGGTTGGGGTGGCCAAAGTCTTTTCCCGGGTGGCAGCTGGCAATGTTCACTACTACCTCGGGACCGTCAGCGTCGATGCCCAAAAGTCCTACTTCCCAGTGGTGTTCCTCCTCAAATCCACCCTCCCATTTCTCTTTCTCCTCCTCGTGACTGCCCTCTACACGCTCTCCCGTTTCCGTCACGCCCTGAGAGACCGGGCGCTCGGCCTTGGCGCCTTCTTGGCGCATTCCTTTCACAGCCGAATCGTTCAGTATCTCTCAGTGTTCTTTGTTCTCTTCTATACCTACATTAGTATCACCGGCAATCTCACCATCGGTCTCCGCCATCTCTTCCCCATATTCCCCTTCCTCTACCTCTTGGTAGCGCTCGCCCTCGCAAACCTCTACAAACGCCACCAAAGTGAGCCAGTCACGCACCAGCTCCTCAGTATCATACTTGGACTCGTCATGTTTTCGGTCATCGCCATCCCGGTCATCTCCTACCCGAGCTATCTCTCCTACTTCAACGTTGCTGCTGGCGGTCACACGATGGGCTATCACTACGTCACTGACTCCAATTACGACTGGGGACAAGATCTCAAGTATTTGAAGAAATTCGTAGAGACTCAAAACACCTGTAAATCCGGGAGCGCTCCTCTCGGCACCAACTGCGCCCTTACCGCCTATCCTGCTATTGATTCCCTCCGGGTTGATTATTTTGGAGGCAGTGACCCTCGCTACTACTTAGGTGATACCTTTATACCCTGGTGGGGAAGCAAACGTCCTATCGAATCGGGCTGGTATGCTATCTCGACCTTCTTCTACCAGGAAAGTCTCTACAAAACTCTTGCCCCCGGCGAAGAAAACTATTCTTGGCTCAAAGAAAAAACCCCGCTCGCGCGGGCTGGTGATTCGTTCCTCATCTACTACATCGAAGAGAATAAGTAGATATTGTGCTTTCCAACAAAAA
>CAYWLN010000040.1:0-6359 GCA_964459475.1 uncultured Bdellovibrionales bacterium
ACTATGATCCTCGGATAAAGGAGGACCGCATCAAGAAGTTTCTCAAAGCGTACAAGGGGAGCTTTAAGTTGTATCGAGGCGATATCCGCGATGCGAAATTTCTCGAAAAAGTATTCAAGAAAGAGAAGCCAGAAAAGGTAGTCCATCTCGCGGCTATGGCTGGAGTAAGGAACAGTCTCAAGAATCCAGCTCTCTATGTCGATGTGAACGTCATGGGGACGACACTCCTCCTCGATCTCTCGGTCAAGTACGGAATCAAGAATTTCCTCTACGCTTCTTCCTCGTCAGTCTACGGCAACAACAAGAAACTACCGTTCTCAGAAACTGATCCGGTAGATACCCCCATTTCGCCGTATGCCGCCACCAAGAAGGCGACCGAGCTCCTGGCTCATGTCTACAGTCATATCCACAGTCTCCCGACCACGGGACTCCGGTTCTTCACCGTCTACGGCCCATGGGGACGACCGGATATGGCTCTCTTTGATTTTACTCGGGCGATCTTTGCCGATGAAACTATCAAGGTCTACAATCGTGGCAACATGACCCGGAACTTCACCTATATCGATGACATCGTCTCGGGTATCCTCACCTGTCTCGACGCTGACTTACCATGTGCCCTTATGAATATCGGGGGAGACAAAGAAGAGAAGCTCACCCGGTTTATCGAGGTGATTGAAAAGAATGTGGGGAAGACCGCCAAGAAAAAACTGATGCCCATGCAACCAGGCGATGTCCCATCGACCGTGGCCGATATCAAGCGCCTACGCAAATTGGGCTGGAAGCCGACCACTCGTATCGATCAAGGGATCAAGAACTTTGTCGATTGGTACCGGGAGTACTTCGGGGTGTAGTCACGAGCAGAGTAAAAAAGAAAAAGAGGCGGCCGGTATCCGGTCGCCTTTTGCTATGATGTCGAACCCTTCTCGGCACGGCGCTCAGCAATTGTCTTGATGATGTGGCAGGATTGTCTCGGGATCGCGAAGAATCCGTCGAGTCTCGTATCACGCCAACTACGTCCGACGTCAAACGTGTTCCAGTACGTTTGCATCAGTTTGTGGCTCTGCATGGCTCGAAGTGCGTCCTGTGTTTTGATTAGAACGCAGTCCGGTCTGTCTTCGAAGATCTGACCGTCCATGAATTTGAGATGTAGCCAGGCAGTCAGTTGCCCATGAGGGTGGTGAAATACGCCGTTTACGTGTGCGGGTACTTTGATGACCCGCACGCGTACCAATTTGGCTTTGGTGTGGGACATGAGTTCTCCTTGAGTGTGGCGCCCTCGGAAGATTCCGGGGGTAGCACCTCAAGGCGACTGATTAGTATCTCACAGATTGGTATTTTTGTAAAGATTGGGCCTGTCAGAAAAGGGGATTTTCGAGTAGAATACAGGTATCTGGTGATAGGTGCACACCATTGACAAAGTGTCAATTTTATGCTAGAATAGACCGTTAACCGTTCCTTTCCAGAACAGATTGGATTATCGCGCGGCCAAGCCTCGAAAGGGGTCTGGAGCGAGGAAAGTCCGGACACTGAGCCACAGCGTAAGCAAGTGGCAAGGGTAATGGGTAACCCCCATACGCCGTGAGGCGCGAGGTGCGAGCAGAGACGCCATGCGACGAAAGAAGCATGGGCGCTTTTGAGCAATCGAAGGCGTAGCCACGAGGAGCGAAAGCTCTTTTCGTGGGTGAAACGGCTAAATCCTTACCTCGGTGCAAGGTCGTGCCTAGATCCTCTTGGAGCTCAAGAGGGGACGGGAGAACTGCAAAGATTCGGCTGGTAACAGCCGGACAAGATAAATGGTAATCTCTGCTTTCGGGCAGAACAGAATCCGGCTTATAGATCTGTTTTGGAAAAGTATGATTAGTAGCAAATGACTGACAAGTAGTTGGTATGAACCCCGTTAGAGTTTTCGTGATAGAATTTTCTAGCGAGGCCAATGACAAAAAAATTGTTTACATGTAGTAAATGAGCTGTAATATAATCCATTAACTCTAACGGGGTGAAACGTTCAGAAATATACTTCAGTACGATACAGGTACCCGTCGACTTTCTTATGATTGTCCTGGCGGGGATTTCAGCGTACTACCTGCGTGGACTCCCGATGTTTGAAGGGTATGTCTCGCGGGTGTTCAATATTTCTTTTGAAGACTATCTCTGGTTCTCTCTCTCCGTGGCACCACTCTTTCTCGTGGTGATTGCTTTTGAGGGTCTCTATACCATGCGGGCGACGCGTAGCTTTGGGAAAGAAGCTTATGGTATCGCACGGGCCATCACCCTCGGACTCATTATCTTGGTGCTCGCTGTCTTTTTGAACCGTGAGTGGTTCTCGTCACGGTTCGTCATCGTGGTCGGCTGGGCGATTGCCATCGTCTATGTCGTCCTCGCTCGCTATATTATTCAGCGCATCCAGAAATGGTTTCTCGTCAATCGGAATGTGGGTATCCATCGTATCCTCCTCATTGGGTCCAACCAAAAGGTGTACGCCTTGCGGAAGCTCCTCACCAAGAACAAACAGCTCGGCTATCGAGTCGTCGATCAGATCGATACGGCAAGTGTCGTCCAGGTCAAAGAAATCCGGGCCATGAAGGGTGTGGACGAGATTATCGTGGGTGACCCGACGCTTACTGACGATGAGCAGGAGAAACTTTTTGACTACTGTCAGATCAACAACATTACCTACAAGTATTTTCCGACCACGCTCCAGACCCCGCGTTTCTCCATGAAGATTTTTAACGGGGAACCGCTCATCGAATTTCAACATACCCCGCTCGATGGTTGGGGTCGGGTACTCAAGCGGACCTATGATATCGTGGCGGGATTTTTCCTCACGGTGCTCTTTTCGCCCATCATGCTTGTGGTGGCCATCCTTATCAAACTCGAGGATCCAGATGGACCGATTATCTACAAAAACGAGCGCATTGGCGAGAATGGAGTGAAGTTCTTTGTTTACAAGTTCCGCTATATGCAGTGGAAGTACTGTGTGACCAAGGACAATCCGCACATGGATGAGGCTATCGCTTATGAAAAGAAGTTGATCGAAGAGAAAAACGTAAGGAAGGGCGGCATCCTCTACAAGATCAAAGACGATCCACGCAAGATGCGGGTAGGGGCCTGGATTGAACGATTTTCTTTCGATGAATTGCCCCAGTTTTTTAACGTCCTCGAGGGGACGATGTCACTCGTCGGACCACGGCCCCATCAGGAGCGAGAGGTCGATCGTTATGCTGAGTATCACCGGCGCCTCCTCACTATCCGTCCTGGCGTGACCGGGATGGCCCAGGTGTCGGGACGCTCTGACCTCGCTTTTGAGGATGAGTACCGGCTCGATGTATTCTACATTGAGAACTGGTCGCTGTGGCTTGATATCATCATCTGTCTCAAGACCGCTGGTGCCCTCCTCAGACGGCGCAAGAACGTGAAATAACGGATCGTACACCCAACCGCCCTTCGGGGCGGTTTTTGCTGGTGAAATTCTTGCCGAGTGCTATACTGTGGGTGTAAGTCCGTAAACCAAATTCTATGATACTTCTCCGCTTGATGGTGAGTGCGCTCGCCTTTTTGTCGCTCTCGTATGTTATTCCCGGTATTTCAGTCAAAGGGTTTGGGACGGCCCTCATTCTGGCCCTGCTTTGGGGTATTGTTGGGATTACGATCAAGCCAATTCTCCTCCTTCTCACGCTTCCGTTCAATCTCCTGACACTCGGACTCTTTACTTTTATTATCAATGGTTTTCTCCTCTGGATGCTTGGTGGTCTCATCAAGGGCTTTGAGGTCCATGGGTTTTGGGTCGCTGTCTTGGGCGCCCTCTTCCTCTCGGCGGTCGGCTCGCTCACGCAATGGGCGCTCAATCATAGTGATAAAGACTAACTCGAGATAGTAGGTACTGTGAATTTGATAAAAAGAATTATCCGCGAGCTTCGTAAAAATAGTCTTCCTGATTTTGTACGGAAGACTCTTTTTTATACTCTTGGCAAAGGACGACATCTGTGGGCTTTGGATAAAAATTCTTGGCAGAAGAAAAAAGCAGAGAATTTTTTTGGACACTACACGCTTCCACAGCGATCTGGAAAGGAGCAGGTCATCGTTTTTATTTTGCCCGGGCTGTGGATTGCCGGGGGCATTGCTGTGATTTTGCAGCATGCCAATCTTCTCAGGAAACGCGGGTATCAAGTGAAGATTGTGACACAAGATCTCAAGACTACAGTAGCGTGGTTTGAGAATCAGCGAGTGGAGATAGTACCCATCAGTGCCATCGAGCCCTTGCTAAAACAGGGTATAGATATACTGATTGCTACTGGGTGGAATTCTGTCCCAACGGTAGATCTATTGCCTGCACGACGCAAGATGTATTTTGTTCAGTTGGATGAAAGACGCTTTTATCAAGATCAAACACTAAAGAGCTTCGTCGGAGAAACCTATCGAGTAGGGTTTGAATTTTTGACCATGGCGCATTTTCTCCAAGCATGGCTTCGGGAGGAATTTGATCAATCGTCTACTTATGTACCCAACGGTTTGGACGTGGCAGTGTTTCATCCTGTAGTGGTACGACAGACAAAAACGGATAAGGTACGGGTACTGATTGAGGGTCCAATCAATATACCGTTTAAGGGCGTAGCAGAAGCATACGAGGCAGTTGCTGGTCTTGATTGTGAACTATGGCTGGTCAGCAGTAATGGTGTGCCGCCAGCTCATTGGAAATACGATCAATTTTTTGGGAGAACCCCGATTCATGAAATGCCCCAAATCTACTCTTCATGTGATATTTTGCTCAAGATGAGCACGGTTGAGAGCTTTTGTTATCCGCCACTGGAAATGATGGCCTGTGGTGGAGTGCCCGTGATTCTTGAGGTGTCAGGTATCGAAGAGTACGCCAGGCACGAAGAAAACTGTCTCATCGTGCAGAGTCAACAAGAAGCACGACAGGCTGTAGCTCGATTGATTGCTGATCCAGCGCTTCGTGCTCGGTTAGGGCGAGGTGGATTGGAGACAGCTAAAAAGTGGAGCTGGGAGCGTTCTGTCGATGCTCTAGAAGAAGTGATACTCAGGGCTGATTCCCAGTAGGTTTATTCGTGAACACGAGGTAGTAGGCGAGAGTGGTACTGCCAATGATAAGGATTGTAAAGAGCGTAATGATAGACCAACTTTTGAGAAAGACTGGTTTGTATTGTGAAAGACGATCAACGAGGCGAGAGAGGTCGCCCGAGAGTGATCCGCTGGTATAGGCAGGGCGCAGGAATAAAGTTTGACCCGGATAGACTTTGTTCTTGCTGGTGTCTATCAGAGTACGATCGGCAAAAACGGAATCAGGCACATCAGTGGCTGAGAGGTAGGGTTTTTCACCCTTGCGATTTTCGTCGGAAAAATAAGTAGCAGAAAAGCAGTATTTTTTATTTGTAGATTCGACTATAGCCGGAAAGGAAAATACCGTGTATGCTCCTTGCATAGGTGGCTTATGGCTATAGATATCGGACGCAAGTGTATTTTGACAATCTTCATCCAAGAGACGGAATTCAATGTGCTCCCCGAGCTTGATGTCAGAACGTCCCAGCACGACCCGGATCTGATGGAGGTTTGACTCTTTGGCGGCAAATGTCTGCATGACGGGAGATCCTGGGGAAAGGGTTATTTTTTTTGTTTTCCCTAAGAAATTGTAGCCGGATTCGCCGAGACCGAAACTTGTGAGAAAGGTCAAAAAAATACCAATCATGCCGAGCAAAAAAATTAAGAAAAGAATTCCTTTATGGTTTTTTTTAATGAGTTCAATATTTTTATTCATACGACCCTAGAGATAGTAACGAGGGATAATGACGTTTATGATAGCGTGAATCTGGAGGAGTATCATGGCGAGGGTGAGGGCTTTCAGCGCAAAAAGAAAATATCTTTCCTGTCGTAGGAGGAATCCAATACCGGTAGCAATAATGATGAGATGAGCAATGACATTTGGAAGGAAGTAACGACCAGGCTGGCCGATAAGAATTTGGCCAGTGTAGTCAAACACGCGCCAGTCATAGAAACGAATGGCTATTTGGAGAGCAATTATCATACCGAGAAAGAATACGAGAAACCTCTTTTCGGGAAGATACGTAAATTTTCTCTGAGAACAGAGATACCAAACGGTCCCAATGAAACCGACAATTGTGATGAGAATAATTACTGAAAGTGTCCAGTCTGGTATGGCATTATCGAGCCAGCCGAAGTGCCCCCAATAAGACCGTGCGGTATCTCGCAGTTCGCCCGAACGAAGTGTCTTATCTAAGTATTTCCCTATGGATTCAATGGTAGAGCTGAATTTTGATTGCGCTGTGAAGTTAGTAATATTCACAAAATAGCTTTTTGGAATAATCAGAAATGTAGTGCTAGCA
>CAYWLN010000041.1:0-6138 GCA_964459475.1 uncultured Bdellovibrionales bacterium
GAGCCGAGTCACCGCTCATGATGCGGGCCGTCTCGGGTGGCTGAGTCGGGTCAGTAGTGATGATGACTTCTTCGATGCGGGCGAGACGCTCGATCAGGGGAACAAAAGGTTCCCAGGCTACCTTGTCGCCGATGATGGTGAGCCAGGGTTTCACCGCCGGGTCGACATGGTAGACGGCTCGGACATTACGGATTTTTTGGATGAGGTCGATGATGGATTGGAAAGCCATATCTCCCTTGTTGGCAGTGTCGGCCGTGGGCGTGCCCGCCTCATTGTGCGTAGCACTTTGGGTGGGCCAGGAGGCGACCATGAGGAGACTCTTTTCGTGAGGGTAGAGAGACTGGTAGAGCGCCTCAGTCACAAACGGCATGAACGGGTGCCAGAGATGGAGGAGAGTATCGAGAACATGCCTCAATACACCATCATTCTTCTCTATCTTGTGGATTTCGACGTACCAATCAGCGTAGTCATTCCAGGTAAAGTCGCGCAGTGTCTCGGCCGCGAGAGAAATATTGAAATGATCGAGGTGATGAGTCACTTCCTCTGTGACCGTGGCGAGACGGGACAGTATCCAGCGATCAGCGGGAGTCTCTGCTTTGTGCTGGTCCGTTGGTTCGATGGAAGTTGCTTGACTGACGTAGCGCCCGATATTCCAGAGCTTGTTGACGAAGTTTCGGTACGAGAGGATTTTTTCTTTGGAGAGACGGGTATCATTGCCAGGGGTGGCACCAATAACCAGTGAGAGACGCATGGCATCAGCGCCATATTCGGCGATAACATCAAGGGGATCAATGATATTGCCGAGTGACTTACTCATCTTGCGACCCTGTTCATCACGAACCAACCCATGGAGATAGACTGTTTTGAAGGGGATATCCGTGAGGAGATACTCAGACATGAGAATCATGCGTGCTACCCAGAAAAAAAGGATGTCATAACCAGTCTCAAGCACACTCGTCGGGTGGTATGTTTCGAGGTCACTTGTTTTTTCGGGCCAGCCGAGCGTCGAAAATGTCCAGAGTCCTGAGGAGAACCAAGTATCGAGGGTGTCGGGGTCTTGTTCCCATCCATCACCTGCTGGTGCTTCGATGCCACAGTATGTCTCATCGGCTCGATACCACACTGGGATACGGTGACCGTACCAAATCTGTCGACTGATACACCAGTCGCGCAGGTTATCAATCCAGTGGAAATACGTACGACCAAATCGTTCCGGGAGGATAGTGATTTTTTTGGAACGTACGGCGTCCTGCATGAGGGACTTGAGCGTCACAGCCTGACCATCACGGCTGAACTCTTTCTCTACTGAGATGAACCATTGCTTCTTGATCTGTGGTTCAATGATGCCACCGCCACGACTGTTCGTCGCGATATTGTGGGAATAGTTTTCTTCGGTTTTGACGACCAGCCCCTTTTCGGTCAGTCGTTTGATGATTTTCTTGCGGGCGTCTTTGATGGGGAGTCCAGCGAAATCTGGTCCAGCAATAGGGAGGAGGTGCCCCGTCTCGTCTATAACCTGTTCACGGTCGAGCTCGTGGCGGAGTGCGATGTCAAAGTCGGTGTTGTCATGCCATGGCGTGATAGTCATGACGCCAGTCCCAAAATCACGGTCGATGATAGGGTCTTTGATGACGGTAGCATTGATGGGACCATTGATCCATTCCAGGGTGATCTTTTGGCCATGCTCATACTCGGTGTAGCGTTCATCATCAGGGTGCATGACGACGTATTTGTCACCAAATTTGGTCTCGGGACGAGCGGTCGCTATGACGAATGGACCGTACTGGAGATAGTAAAGCGGGATAGTCTCGGTCTGCCACTCGATTTCGTCATCAGAGACGGTGGTCTGCATCTTTGGGTCCCAGTTCACGATGCGCTCACCACGGTAGATGATGCCGTCATCGTACATTTTTTTGAAGGCAGTCCGCACAGCCAGATTGCGCTGCTGGTCGAGAGTGTAGGCTTCACGCGACCAGTCGAGAGAAGAGCCCATCCGGCGACATTGATTCACGATAGTGTCGTGACTCTCGCTCGCAAATGCTTCGACATGTTTGAGAAAGGCCTCTCTTCCCAGGTCATAGCGAGATTTCCCCTCGGATTCCTGCAGGAGTTTTTCTACTTTACTCTGTGTCGCGATAGCAGCATGATCAGTCCCTGGGAGCCAGAGAGTGCGGTCACCCTTCATGCGGTGATAGCGGACCAGGATATCCTGGAGGGCGAGCATGACGGCATGTCCGGCGTGGAGCGTTCCCGTGACGTTGGGAGGTGGGAGCGCAATACTAAATGTCGGAGCATCTTCTTTGGCTACTCCTTTTTTGATACAAGTATCAGGGTTGAAAAAGCCACTCTCTTCCCACTGGGTATAGAGTTTTTGCTCCCAGTCGGCAGCGGTATAGGTTTTGGGGATTTCCTTTTCCATGCCTCTTACGATAGCAGAGAAAGGCGTGTGATTCAAGACTTTAGCCTCTTTTTCGGCCTTTTTTCAAATCCTTGAGATTGAGGAGGGGGGCGAAGAGGTCGTCCTGGAGTGCAGGCTTGAAGATCGCAAGTTCCTTGGGCGTGGGGGAGCTTGCATGAAAGGTGGCAAAGGGGATATCGGTGATGAGGCAGAGGGGAGTCTGTTCGTTGCCCTCACCCATGGCAAGTGACGCTGTGACCGCGAGGCCATCGACCTGATTCTGGTGGGTGGTGTAGTGACGACCAAAGATATCAGGGAGATTCTCGTAGTTTTTGAGGGCGTGGATGCCACTCCAGCCGATAGCGACCCCGAGGGTGCCACGACGGAGCGGTGTGGAGTGACTATCGACGATGATTACGCCGACATGTTTGATGCCAAATCTCTTGATGAGGTAGGCACGAACTTTTTTGGCGGTGGCATAGCTATCGCGGGGGAGGAGCGAGTAGTGACCGTCGGTATTCGAGGCATCGATACCAGCCCGAGCGATGAAAGCATTGTCGGTGATGGTGAGCGGGATGCCGTAGCGACTATGATCCTTGGGGAGATAGTAGTCAGCTTCAGCGATGACGGCCTCGTCTTTGAGCGTCGCATCATGCGCGAGGAAACGGCCTTCGCAGAGGGCGACCACCTTGGAGGTGATGACGAGCACGGACTGGTCAGGAAATTTCCGTAAGGACTGATCAAGGAACGCTACGAGTGTGGTCGAGCGAGGAGTGACTTTCTCTGTTTTGATGGCGCGAACTATCATACGAGATTTTGGAATGGCAAATTGGCATTGGGTTCGAGGGTATGGTAAGTCTCCATGAGGAGAGCGCGGTCGGTATCGCTCATATGCTCGTAGCGGAGAGCAGCAGCGATGCCAATCATGGCTGCGTTGTCGAGCGAGTAGGTGAATTCTGGGGTGAGGAACTGCGTGGTCGGAAACTCAGTGTCAATCAAATTACGTAACTCCATACGTAACCGTACATTGGCCGAGACACCGCCAGCGATAACAAAGGTGGCCGGGGAGTAGAGGTCGAGTGCCTTCTTGGTTTTGCTGACCAAGACATCGACGACGGCCTCTTGGAATTCATGACAGACCTGGTCGATAAACTGCTCGTCTTCTTTCTCTGCCTCGTGCTTTTTCAAAAAGTACAGTACGGACGTTTTGAGCCCGGAGAATGAAAAGTCGAAGTTGTCTGCATCAAGCATTGGTCTTGGGAAGAGACCAGTTTTGGCTTTTGTGTTTTGGTTATTGGAATTTATTTGTATCTTGGCGATTGGTGATTGGTTATTGTTGTCCCGAAAAGCATTAGCTTTTCGAGCGACAACCGGTCCACCCGGGTAATCAAGTCCGAGCATCTTGGCTACCTTGTCAAAGGCCTCACCAGCGGCATCGTCCTGCGTCTCACCGAGGATTTCGTATTGAAAATGGTCCTTCAAGAGGACGAGCTCTGTATGCCCACCCGATACCACAAGCGCGAGAAGTGGAAAACGCAATTCCGTATCTGGTTTGAGTAGGTTCGCGTAAATGTGTCCCTCGAGGTGTTGGATACCGATGAGAGGTTTGTCCCAGATGAGGGCGAGCGTTTTGGCAGCGGTCACACCGATGACGAGTGCTGGCATGAGACCAGGTCCTTCGGTGACGGCGATGAGGTCGATATCGGCCGGGGTGAGCGAGGCCCGGTCGAGTGTCTCCTCGATCACGGGGACGATGTTTTTCTGGTGCTCGCGAGAGGCCAAATCAGGCACTACTCCGCCCCATTTGGCATGGAGAGAGACTTGGGAGGACACGGTATTCGCGAGGACCGTGGCCTGGTTATTTTCCCACTGGATAACAGCGGCCGCTGTCTCGTCGCAGGATGTCTCGATGGAGAGTATTTTCATAGTCCCTTTACTGTAGCGAGCGGGGGACAAAATGGCAAGAAAAAAGCCGCTCGGATGTTGTCCGGCGACTGGAGTTGAGATCAGTCACGATTGAGGAGACCGTCAAGAACGGAGTCGGTCAATTGCTTGATATCTGTTCTCGATGTACCTGCTGCCAGGACCATCGCAATTCGACGAGCCCGTTCCTGGGGATCGGTAATCCTCATGATCTCGCTGTTGTCTGCTTCTGCCCGAGGAACTACTAAGGCAGAATCTGGTTCATCAGAGATATCGTACGGCAGAAGATACTGCCACGGTATCTGCATAGCCATGCTGACCTCCTGTAGTATCAGGACCGATGTTGATACAAGTATACATCTTGGATATCAAAAACAAAAAGTCCCGAGAATGAATCTCGAGACTTTTTAGCTTGTTGGTAGCCCCAAGGGGAGTCGAACCCCTCTTACCAGGATGAAAACCTGGTGTCCTAACCGATAGACGATGGGGCCATTTCAAACACAAAAAAAGCAGAGCAAACTGCGACGCTAGTATAGCATAAAAAAGACCATTGGCAAGGGCCCTTACCCCTTGATTTCCAAAGCATTGTTCTTGCAGATTTCGGCATAGAAGAGGGCGGACTTGCGGACGATGCGTTCTTGGTCATCGTAGTCGACGCCGACTAGGCCGAAGCGGGGCCAAAAGCCTTTGTCCCATTCGAAGTTGTCGAGGAGTGACCAGTAGAAGTAACCCCTCACGTCGACGCCCTCGGCGATAGCGCGGTGAATCCAGAGGAGGTGGTCACGGATAAAGTCGAGGCGTTGATCATCAAAGGCATCAGCCAGGCCGTTTTCGGTGATGTAGATGGGGAGGTTGTAGGCGGAGAGCTCTTTCAGGATATTGTAGATACCCTTGGGATAGATTTCCCAGCCGAGGTCGTTAATCGGTTTGTCGCCGAGGTGGACCTTGCGGGGGAATTTGAATCGGTTGTGGAAATAGTACTGAGCGGTGAGAAAGTCGTGAGTGCCCCGGGTGAGTCGGAGGAAGTACTCGTTGGTGAAAAAATGCGAGAAGCGAATCATGAGCGTGTCGAAGAATGAATGTTCGTGGTAGGGCTCGAACGAATGAAGCAGGTTGGCGAGGCCGACTTTGGCATCGGGGTCGATGTCGTGGATGGCATAATAGGCACGTTTGTGAGCATCCGCGAGGATATGGTAGACGCGGTAGGCGAGGATGTAGCTTTTCTTCTGGGGCGGCCACTGACCAGTGGTGTAGGCGCCAGCGATGACCGAGGTCGGTTCATTGAGTGGTATCCAGAACTTGACCTGGTCGTGGAGCTTGCCGACCACATGACGAGTGTAGCGCTCGAAGTAGGCGGGGAACTGTTTGGAGGCGACACCTCCTTTGTCGCGGAGCCAGAGGGGGAGCGTCCAGTGCCAGAGAGTGACAAAAGGCATGATACCTCGTTCGTGGAGTGCCGAGAGGACGTCGCGGTAGTGGGCGATGGCCTTCTCGTCAAAGACGCCCTCAGTCGGTTCGATGCGGGACCATTCGATCGAGAAACGGTGGGCGTTGTGGTGGAGGCTCTTGGCAATATCAAAGTCTTCGCGGAAGCGGTGGTAGTGATCGCAGGCGTCACCGGAGATATAGTTCATCGGGTCCTCGGCCTCGGGACGGAGGCGCTCCCAGTATTTGATGTGGCCGAATTTACTCTGGGCTTCCTCTGCCAGGCGATCGGCATTAAGTTTCTCCCATTCGGACCAGTCATTGGTGGTGTTGCCTTCGACTTGGTGTGAGGCGGTGGCGGCTCCCCAGAGGAAGCCATCGGGGAATTTGAG
>CAYWLN010000042.1:0-6058 GCA_964459475.1 uncultured Bdellovibrionales bacterium
CGCCATCGAGAAGCATGCCGATACATTTTCTCCGCTCGTCATCAACATGCTCCGGGCTGGCGAAGCGTCGGGCGAGCTTCAGAAATCGGTTGAGGTAGTGGCGGCCAGCATCGAAAAAAACTATCAGTTAGCGGCCAAGATAAAGGGAGCACTCTACTATCCGGCATTTGTGCTGGGAGTCGCGTTCATCATCGGATTTCTGGTGGTGACGTTCATCCTGCCCAAGATCACGGTCATGATCAAGGATCTGAAAGTCCCGGTACCGTGGTACACCGCAGCTCTCCTCTGGATAGGAGATTTTATGCAAGTCTGGTGGTGGGCGGTACTCTTGGCGATTGCAGGCATGATTGGGGGCGTCATGTACTACGTCAAAACCGAGGCCGGGCGACATGAGTGGCAGGCGCTGTTGCTCAAATTGCCAGTGATAGGCGATCTGTCGCGCAGTATCTATATTACCCGTTTTTCAGAGAACCTGGGTTCACTCCTTGATGGTGGTATCCCGGTAGTGCGTGCGCTCGTCATCGTGAGTGAGATAGTCGGCAATCAGGTATTTGAAAAGATTATTTTGAAAGCGGCTGATGAAGTCCGTTCGGGCGGGACGATGAGCACAGTATTTCTCCGCTCATCCGAAATTCCACCCATTGTGTCACAGATGATTCGTATCGGAGAAGAGACGGGTTCGCTGTCGAATGTACTTTTGAGTACCGCCAAGTTTTATAATCAGGAGGTGGAGACGGCAACTAAGAGTCTGACAACCCTTATAGAGCCGATACTGATCGTAGGTCTCGGTATCGGTGTCGGTATCCTGGTCGTAGGGGTACTCATGCCGATTTATGATATTGCTGGTCAGTTGTAGGAAATATGCTATACTAGAAGTGTCAGTATAAAAAATAAAAACAAAAACAGAAGGAGGTGAGCATATGAAAAAAACCTTGAAGGGATTTACCCTGATTGAACTCTTGATCGTCATCGCTATCATTGGTATCCTCGCCTCGATTGTCTTGGTGAGTTTGAGTAATGCTCGTGAGAAGGCGAACATCGCTGCATTTAAATCACAGGCACGTTCGCTTCAGTCGGCCGTTATTGTCGAATGTGATAGCGCCCTCCTGACTGGTGCGAGTGTGACCGCGATGATGCCAGTATCGAATAACCGTATTGGCACGGTGGCTGATGGCGATATTACGACCAACTCGTGCAGCACTACTGGTACTGGAGAATTTACGATTCAAACAGAATCTATCGATCTCGGTAGTTCAACAGCAGCGACTGCCTGCGAAACCGCCAATGGTACTCTGATTGAGGAAGTTGGTGTCACGTATCCTGCTGGTTGCTAGTTTAATATATTTTATTGAAGTGTATGAAAAAGACTTTGAAGGGTTTTACCCTAATTGAACTCTTGATTGTCATTGCCATCATTGGTATTTTGGCTTCGATTGTTTTGGTGAGTTTGAGCAATGCTCGTGAGAAGGCAAACATCGCTGCCTACAAGGCCCAGGTGAGCTCACTCACGCCGGCCATCATGGTCGCATGTGATACTGCTGTGCTGTCTGTGGCTGGTGTTCAGGCTATGTATCCTGTATCGAACAACCGCATTACAGCCACACCTGTGGTCACAACAGGAACTGGAGTTGCTAACTGTGGTACGACTGGTAATGGTCAGTTCTTGGTAGAAGTCGAGTCTATTGATCTCGGTACTTCAACCGCTGCGACTGCCTGTGAGACAGACAACGGGACAGATATTACTCCTGCTGGTGTAGTGTTTCCAGCTGGTTGCTAGTTGATTGTTTCTCGCAGAATACAAGCACCCCATCTCGGGGTGTTTGTATTTTCTCTGCGCGCCGTATCAGGTGAAAGTAGGGGGGGCGTTTGTATCTGTGATAAAGTGACAGAAAATGGTATACTGGAAAAAACATATGGGAGAAATATTTTTTCTTATCTTAGGATTGGCCGTAGGCAGCTTCCTCAATGTTGTCATACTACGTTTGCGGTCAGAGGAGTCGCTTGGCGGACGGTCGCACTGTCGACAGTGTCTGGAGCAGATACACTGGTATGACAATATCCCGGTACTGAGCTATCTCTGGTTGCGAGGTCGGTGTCGGTCTTGCCAAGCATCTTTTTCCTGGCAGTATCCAGTGGTAGAAGGACTGACGGGCGTGTTGTTTCTGTTAGTGGGGAGATATTTCTTTGATTTGGCTGACCAAGCAACGTGGCTTGAGACGCTGTGGTTCCTTGGTCTCGTGGCACTCTTTGTGGTCATCGCGGTATACGATATTCTGAATATGGAGATTCTCGTCTCGGTACTCTGGATGGTCCTCATTTGGACATTGCTCTATTATGGATTGAGCTTCGAAGTAAGTGAGTCACTCTGGTGGGGACGAGAGATGCAAGCACTTGGAGGCACACTCGTCGTGGGGGGATTTTTTTTGACGCTGGTACTTGTATCGCATGAGACCTGGATGGGGTGGGGAGATGTGTGGCTCGGTGCTCTCTCTGGATTGATTGTGGGTCTCCCGGCGGTACTCTTTATGATGACCCTCTCCTTTGGTATAGGAGCGCTTATCGGCATCGGTCTTCTTGTTTTTGGACAGAAAGGCATGAAGACACAGCTCCCTTTTGCTCCATTTCTTGTCCTGGGGACACTCCTGACACTCTTCCTGCCACAGATGATTCCAGATTACACCTGGGCTTTTTTTCTCTGAGATATCTATGATGCAACCAACGCACAAGACACTAGCTGCATTTTCCCTGATTGAGCTCCTTGTGACGGTGGCACTCATTAGTATCCTTTCGGGTGTCATTTTGGCAGTTTCTGGCAATGACCGTACATCAGAGCAGCTCGAGAATTCGGCCCGACAGGTGGCGGGAGCCTTTCGTGAAGCCCAGAATTATGCCTTGACGGGTTATCAAGGAGTGACAGGTACGGATCCGTGTCGGTTTACCGTTGCGTGGAGTGGGACTGGTTATACCACGACGTATTCATACAAAGATGGGGCGGGTGCTTGTACTCAGACCGCGTCACTCCGTTCCTACCAGCTTGCGGATGGGGTGGTGTTTTCGGGTACCGGTAGTTTTTACTTTACCCTGCCACATGCCATTATAGTCCCGGCAAACAACGTGACCGTACCTCTCACCAAAGCCGGGATTACTCATGTCGTGTGTGTCTCAGCGACGGGACTGATCAATAATTTTGATGGCACAACGTGTCCATAGCCTATGCAGTACCTACGGATATCCAGTATATATCGGAAACAAAGAGGATTCTCCACTCCGGAGGTGCTCCTTTCGATGTTTGTGCTCACTACCGGGTTGGTGGCCGTGATTGCGGTGATGGCGGGGAGCCTCCGCTACTCTTTTAGCAATCGCGACACGATTATCGCTGCCGATTTGGCGCAAGAGGGGATAGAGCTGGTACGAAATGTGCGAGACAATGATTTTGCCGCGGGTAACAATGGTTTTACGGCATTTGCGCAGAGTGACAAGCACTGTCGGATCGACTGGAATGATCCAGATACTGATCTTGATTGCCAGTCCAGCCAGGGGAGCTTGTCGCGCTATACGCTCGAGTATACTGGGGGGATGTATCAACACGCCACCTCCCCGACGGACCGCTTCTCCCGTTATATCTTTATTGATTATGATACCAATGGCGGCGAGCATGCCCTGGTCCGGAGCTTTGTGATCTGGGGCGGAGCGTCACTCCCGCCAGCGAGTGGGAGCTCGGCTACCTGTGCGGGGTCTGCTACGTGCGTTTTTACCGAGGCGTTCCTCACTAATTGGAAATGATATGACTATAACTCGTTTTCACTCTCCATCATTTCGGGGTTTTACACTGATTGAAGTATTGGTGTCGATGTTTATTTTTTCGATTATGATGGTGACAGTGTCGCAGGTCTTTGCCTCATCATTTTCTGGTTACCGGAGTACTCGGGCTATCCAGCGTGATATCGATAACGCCCAGTATTCTCTCAATGTCTTGGCCAAAGAGCTTCGGACGAGTTCGGTTGTGAATCCAGCCTCGGGGACGCTCGTCAACTCGTCTTTTGTCCAGTTTTACGACCATTCCCAGGGGAAGTGTTTTCGGTACCGAATCAACCAAGGCAATCTCCAAGTCGCCTCGGCTGATGTCGCTGACGTTGCTACGTGTGGGAGCACGAGTCTCGTATCTTTTTCGAATATTACTACCGGCGTCATCAACGGTTCGTTTCGCGTAACACCATCAACGGGTACGCCAGCCCATGTCGGCAAGGTCACCATCTCACTCGATATTTCTGAGGGTTCTAGTCACCACGCCCGTATCCAGACCACCGTGTCGCTTCGTGACTTTGGTATGTCTGGGCTCTAATTATATACGCTATGATATCCAAACCTACACATCTCCGTGGTTCAGTGCTCGTCTTTACTCTCCTCATCTTGGCCGTGATACTGTCGACAGCTCTCAGTGCTGCTGGAGTCGTGGTCCTCGGTAAGAATAGCTCACGGGCTACTGAGAAGTCCGCCCTTGCCTTTCAGATCGCCGATGGGGCGGCCGAGAATGTACTCAAGCGTATCTACAAAGATACCGACGACACGCTCAATGATTTAGCGAATGGCTTGTACCATGATCCGGAGCAGGGTGGTAACGGCCCTCGTTGCAGTGGTGGTACGGTAACGGGCGTGTTGCCATCAGCAAGTTCCGGGACGTATACCGTGACTTTTCTGGATAACAATGACGACCCACTTGAATGTAGTGGTACAGGCTATGCTACTTACAATGAATGGAGGACTAAGCTTGCAAAAATTGTTTCTTCTGGAACTTATGGTAGCGCTACTCGTGCTATTGATATCGCTATCGAACCACCAGCCTGTATCGAAGCTACAGTTGACGATGTTGATGGCAATACCTACGATACCATAGCCATCGGCAACCAGTGTTGGATGAAACAAAATATGCGGGTCGGAACTCGTATCAATAGTAGTACGGCTCAAACAAATAATAGCCCCATGGAAATTATAGAAAAGTATTGTTATAGTGATAACAATGGGAATTGTACGGCCCCGCATCCGAACGAGCCAGATGGCGGACTCTATTTGTGGGATGAGGCTATGCAGTATGACTCAAGTGAAGGAGCTCAAGGAATTTGCCCTACAGGTTGGCATATACCTACCGATAATGACTGGTATACGCTCGAGAATTTTTTGGATCCAGCTATCAATGATCCAAACGCGATGGGACCGCGGGGTGTTACTGCTGGAACTCAATTGATGCCTGGAGGAGCATCCGGATTTGAAATGAATCTGGCAGGATTCTGGCGAGGTGCATTTGTAATGGGCGGTACCATTGGGATGGCATGGTCCTCGTCAGAGTTTGATGCATCGGCTGCCTATATACGTCAAGTCGATTTAAGTCGATCCGATATAAATAGAAGTAGTGCTAATAAAACGCACTCACTTTCAGTACGTTGTATCAAAGATTAATTTAATATTGGATTGAGATTTTATGTTTACGCAATCTGGAATCCTCGCATTTTTTGTGATAGTGACAGTGTTTATGAGTGGTCTACCAATACCAGTGACTGCTTCAATAGTTCCTTGTGGTTTGAGCCAGGATGATGCGACTACTCCGCTTCCACTTGATGAATCCAAGCCCTGCACCCTCTGTCATATCGTCTTGGGTGGTCAAGGCCTGGTTGCCTGGGGTCTCAAAATCATGTCTATCATAGCTATCACGGTCATCTTTGCCATGGGTGTCCTCTACATCCTCTCAGCGGGGAATAGTGGCATGATGCAAACGGCCAAAGGAGGCATGATTGCTGCGCTCATTGGCTTTGCGGTCATGCTTTCTGCCTATCTCATAGTGAATGTCATCCTCACTGTCTTGGTAGACACAGCGAGTCCAGATAAACCCTTCCTCAATCTCACCGCTACCCAGGGTTATTTCAACTTTGCCTGTGATATTACGTCCAATGTGAATGGGAAATAAGTACTTCTTTCAAATCTCAACGCTCAAATAAGGCAGGGACAAGAGCTTGTCTCATAAAATGTCCATATTTCGGCTGAAAACCTCTCAAAGCTCGTCAGG
>CAYWLN010000043.1:0-5992 GCA_964459475.1 uncultured Bdellovibrionales bacterium
CAGAAGCACGGAGGTATTTGTGCGACACCATCTCCTTGGTCAGACTGCCATGGAAGTCCGCTACCACCCTGATCCCGCGCCAGAAGAGCATCTTTTGTACGATCCAGGCGATGAGCGCTCCCTCATGAAGATGAGCATGGATGATGTCGGGGCGCTTGGTCCGAGCCAGGAAAAAAACCTTTTTTATAAGGAGGAGATCGAGGATAATCTTTTGCCAGTCTGGACCCGCTTCCAATTTCTTGTACCAAAACAGGAGTCGCCTGATACGGCGGACGTCGATATGAGATCCGAGATGTTCTGGCAAGTTTTGACCGATATGGTACGTAGCGATCGTCACCTCATGACCACGCTTTTCGAGGGCGAGCGCCTCTTCGAGGATACGGATATGAGTCCCCCGATCAGAAAAAAACGGCGTCGGCGCCACAACAAGAATATTCATCTTGGGAATATAAGCAATTTCCTCTATTGTAGCCCGACGAGTTTCCCTTGGCAAACCAACCGTGCTCCATCCGCTAGAGGAAGTAAGCACATGTTTCGTAGATATAAAGAACCGCCACAGCCTAATTCAGGGCTATAGCGGCAATCACGGAGTGTTCTGTTTCAGCCTTTGGATCAAAGCAAGAAAATCCTGGAGACTGGCTTCGTCATAGCGATTTTCGAAAATGACGTCAGCCAAGGCATCTTCCTTGTTGGAAAGATCAAGCAGGAGTTGCTGAATTCTTCTCTCCTTATTCTTTCTGCCTTGCGAAGCAATCCTCCTCATCGCCTCTTCGGGGTCGTGCGGAATAATTTTCACCACCACACCGCCCATGCTTCTGAGCTCAGGGGTATTGCCCCTGGTGATGATGAGCGCTGTGTCGGTACCGCTCCCATGCTCAAACTTGAGACAGGCATAAGAGTTGTGGAAAGCTTCGGTGATGAAGCAGAGTTTTCCTTGGTCTTTCATCGCTTCAAATAATCGCTTGCTGGCATGTCTCAAATGCCAGAGCTCTTCCTTCCTTTGTGAGCGAGTTGTGATACTCATCGGTACGGAAAAGCCTGCCAATTCCTGCAGCGATTTCAAGAAGAAGGACTTCCCGCTACAGCTCGGACCGAGTAGACCGATAATCATGACTTTCTCCTCGATTCAGTTAAAGGACAATGTGACAACAGAGAAAAATATCATCATAAAGGCTTCGTGTCAATGCGCGTGCACTGGAGAAAAACACCTGCGGGCAAGATTGACAAAACGCCTTATTCTGGTTAGAATCCGCTGTCCTTTAACAAATTCGTAGCTCGTCTCAGCTACACGTCCTGCCACCACTTTTCTACGGAGAGAATCATGAAGAAACATACTGTCTACACGTCTTTTGATGGAGATCTCATGGTCTACATCGACTGCATGCGGAAGCTCGCGGTCAAAAACGGTTTCGTTCCGATCAATCCAGAGCACGCTCTTGGCTACTACCTTTCCACACGGGCACATAGCGACTCCAAGTCGGAAGTCATGAAAGATTGCCTGTCGCTCACCATGATCGCCGATGAGTTCTGGGTATTTTCCGAGAGTGAAGAAGATCCACTGAGCGCTTTTCCTGAAGGAGTGCTGATTGAAATGCTTCTTTGGGTGAGGCAGAAAGACCTCCCGATAAAAATCTTCAGTATCCCGCAGACCGTGGTAAGCTTAGGATAT
This sequence comes from uncultured Bdellovibrionales bacterium, assembly GCA_964459475.1. Classification (GTDB taxonomy): domain Bacteria; phylum Patescibacteriota; class Minisyncoccia; order Moranbacterales; family UBA1568; genus UBA1568. The sequence continues at coordinate 1,670 of CAYWLN010000043.1, forward strand.
AGCAGTAGCCAGGGTTACGAAGGCAGGCCTCTCGTAGTCAAAGAAGCTGACCTCAAGAAGGTATTGAGCGATCGATACTTTCACGAGATATCAGCCTACTTGGACAAAGTAACGCCCATCCTTCGCCCGGTTACTTTCATCGACATTCGGAATGAGGACTTCAAGTATGTCGACTGGGTGCGTGCCAAGGCATACGAGGTGGGGAAAGTGCCTATCGTGCCTCAGCACCTTATCCCAGAGTTCGTGTATGCGCTTCACGACATGCAGAGTGAATACGACACAAGCATAGAGGCGCTCCGCGAGGTATCCTCAGGCGTGTGGGCCATCTACCATTCGCATGAGAAGCTCGAGGAACTCAGGAAAAAGTATCAAGGGAGCCGGCTCATGGTGACATACATCTCCCTCCAGGAGTTGAATGTACCCAAATACGCCAACCCGAGAAACTGGTCCATCACGACCAAGGAGCTCCAAGAAAATCTCTTGGATTAACAATAACGACAGCAGTACGAGTAACGGCTCGGGAAAAACACCAGCCGTTACTCACCCTTCTTAAAACTCCGAAGAGAGAATCAAATGGAAAAGGCACAGACAATCTACATTAAAGCCCTGGGAGATATTCAAGCTACAAGGCCACTCTCCTTGGAAGAAAAAGGCTATTCTCACTCGGAACAGGCGAACGCTTTGATATTCAGTGAGCCCCTCGCTTTTGTGATCGGACTCATCTTCGATCAGAGCATTCAATCACGACTCGCCTGGGAAGCACCGCTCGTCCTGAAAGAACGCCTTGGTCATCTTGATGCCCAAAAGATTACTTCGATGGACGAAGAGGCGCTGAAGCGGGTTATCGCGGAGAAAAAAGCGCTCCACCGCTACCCGGGCAATATGGCACGGTATCTCATAGCCAGTTGTTCGGTGCTCGTGTCTGAGTTTGATGCCCGAGCAGATAACTTATGGAAGGGTGACGGAACAGTCGCTACCGCTCGAAAGAACTTCCTCAAGTTAAGCGGAATTGGAGAGAAGAAAGCGAATCTGGCAGTTCTGATGCTCGCAAGAGATTTCGGAATTCCTTTCACCGACATCGGGAGTCTCCCGCTCGCACTTGATGTGCATCTCAAGCGAGTCCTCTCACGAAGTGGTCTCTTCATTGTCGAAACTAAGGATGGATTGAAAGATCTGCATAATTGTTTGCAAGCAGACTATCCTCATTTTCCAGCCTTACTCGGTACGGCACTCTGGTCTGTAGGAAGGCACTTCTGCCACGAATCCTCTCCCCGGTGCGATGTCTGTCCTCTCAACCAAACATGTTTACGGAGGTTAGCGTGAAGAAAACAATGCAGGATATAGTGAAGCGAGGTTACGAAAAAGGCGACTACGAGGGAGTCTACCGGAGTCGTCAGTCGCTCAATGATTTTGAGGCCAGGTTCTTTGAAGAGTTGCGTTCGAGCCTCCCTGAGCAATCGAGCGTGCTGGATTTTGGTTCTGGCCCCGGGGTGCCCTACGACCTCTACCTGGCACAGCAAGGTTTTTCCGTGACCGGTATCGAGCTCTCTCGGAAACATCTCGAGAGGGCCAAACAGAATGTTCCAGAAGCAGAGTACATCTTGGGTGATTTCTTGAAGCATCCCTTTGCTTCTGAGCAGTACGACGGAGCAATTGCGCTGTATTCACTCTTCCATGTACCAAGAGCCCGGCACCAAGAACTGCTCACCAAGATCCATGCCCTACTCAGACCAAGAGGGTACCTCCTGATCACGGTTGGCACCGAGGATGTTCCCTACAAAGAACGGGAGTCGTTCTGCGGAGCGGAAATGGCCTGGAGCTTCTTCGATGCCGATACCAACATGAAGATGATTGTGGAAAGCGGTTTCACGATGCTGAAGACGGCCAACGAGAAAGACTTCGACAGCGCCGAGAGTCACCTCTGGGTTCTGGCCCGGAAAGATTGAACTTCGAAAGAAGCATTGCTACGCCCTTGCTTCTTTTTTCTTTGCCAAAGCCTGCCATTTTTGAATCAGCCTGGCCGTTCCTTCATGGTGTACCACCTCAATCATTGCAAAAGCCTCTTCGGGAGTAGCCAAGTGCATTTCTTTACACTTCTCAGGCTCCGTGATTTTCGGCTCCTGTCCTTCTGGGAGGAAGACGAGAAAACAAAGATTATAGATGCTTTTTCGATAGCCAAAGACTTCTGCTGGATAATCAAAGCGATAGATGTCCAAAGGAATGGGGCTCACGAGCTCTGCATCCGTGATACCCGTTTCTTCTTCTAGTTCTCTGAGTGCTACACTATGGAGATCAGGGTTACCATCCGCATGACCGCCTGGCTGAGTCCACCTCTCTATTTTCGTATGCCACAGAAAGAGCGCCTTCTTGAAATCTCGCGTGACAAGTAGGACTGAAGCAGCGATATGCTTAGCACCCTCTTTCGCTTCTCGCTCGAAGCAGTCCTGGTTCTCTAAGGCATACTGGGTAAGTTCTAAAATTACCGCCTTCTCGTTAGTAGGAGCTGTTTGTTCATATTCTTTGAGAAGATGGATAAATGGTTTTCGATGCATAAAATTTTCAGTTTATTTCAAAAAATGAAAGGGGGATCAAAACAATACTTTCGTATAACAAAACTGAGACTATCAATACACACACCGTATCAAGACGATTCTCTTCAGTCAAACTCAGTCGAAAGTCCTTAGGAGAGAGTGGAACGAGAAGCGCTTTTACGGTATACTGGAGGTACTATGAAACTGCCTCATTTTGAGAAAAGCGATGGTCTCCTCGTCCTTTTTGGATTGACCTTTGTCGTCTATGGCTGGTTCGCACTCACCCTCACCTTGGGGAGTCTGTTTCTCTTTCCCCTCATCGCCGTCGGTTTCGTCCTCTCTCTCGGTCTCGCTTTCCTCATCCTCTACCGTCTCGCCAAACGCTCACACTGGTCCCTCCTCATTCTCCTCGGGGTCATCCTCTCTGCGACTCTCACGGTGGCCCTCTCAAGTGAGCCCACGCTCTTTTCGGGACGTGATCAGGGCTCCATCGCCGAAGCTGCCTATCGCCTCGCCGCCGAAACACGCCTCCCCTTTAGTTCTCCGGCAAGCGAGGCATTTTTTGCTATCTACGGTGAAGGGACAGCTCTCAACTTCCCTGGCTTCGCCTACACCAAAGAGGGCACACTCATCACCCAGTTTCCTCTCGCCTATACCGCTTGGCTCGGTAGCTTCATCTCGCTCTTTGGTGTCACTGGCTACGCTATCGGGAACGCTGTCCTCCTCTTTCTCTCATTCTTTTTTCTCTACCAATTGATTCGACTCTTCGCCGACCAGTTTTATGCCTGGGCCGGACTCCTCCTCGCCCTCTTCTCTTTTCTCCCCAACTGGTTCGCCAAGTCTACCCTCTCCGAAAACCTGGCGCTCTTCCTCTTTGTCTTCCTCGCCTACTCGCTCACCCTTTTCCTCCGCCAGGGCACCCGGCTCGCCTACGCGAGTATCCTCCTCTCTAGCTCCCTCTTCGCTTTTACCCGCATCGAAGGATTTGCCTTTTTAGGATTGACTCTCATCCTGCTCCTTTGTCATCCGCGAGGTCGAGCCCTCTGGCGCAGTGCTCCCTGGCAGACCCTCATCCTCCCCGGGCTCTTGTTTCTCTTTGTCTTCCTCCGTGACTTTTTCTTGAATGTGCCGTACTACAAGATGATTGGCAAGGCGCTCCTCAAATTTCTCGGTCGCTTCGATGAGAACGCCCGTGTTTTGGGTGATATGAGCTCAGTCCATATCGGTTCCGTCTTTTTTCTCTACGGTTTCCTCGCGCTCGCGCTCTTTGGACTCTTTGGCCTCCTCCTCTTTGTCAGATACAAGCACTATGAGCTCCTCCTCCCTGCCTATCTCGCCCTCCCGACATTTCTCTACCTCTTTCTACCCAATATCACGCTTGATCATCCCTGGATGCTCCGGCGCTATCTCTTTACTCTCTTTCCGACGCTTCTCGTCGCGACCACCCTCACTATCGGTCTCCTTTTTGCGAGAAAGCGCTCCCTCCCGATCGAACAACCTGGTGGCAAGAGACTCGTCTTTGTCTCGCTCATTATCGTCGGCCTCCTCATCCTCCAGTTCCCGGCCTGGCGCTCCCAACTGTTCTATGCCGAAGCCCGCGGACTACGGGAACAGGTGGCGACCGTGACCGAGGGTTTCACTGATACGGACCTCATCTTGGTCGATCGCCATACGACCGGGGACGGATTCACTATGCTCTCCGGTCCCGGACAATTCCTCTCCGGCAAAAATACCGTGTACTTCTTCAATCCCTACGACCTCGCTGCCCTCGATACGAGCCGCTTCACCCGCG
>CAYWLN010000044.1:0-5952 GCA_964459475.1 uncultured Bdellovibrionales bacterium
TTGTTGGCACAGCCTTGGAGGAGTCCCAGTTCATTAAAGCCAGCCCCCTGAAACTCAAGACCAGAGTTACTCGAGGTACTCCCCGTGCCATCGGCGCTGTCGAGGAGGTCGATACCAAGAGTCAGTGTTCCTCCTTCAGAACCAACGGCCCCACCAGTGATACCGTTCCCGTTTCCGACAGAGGCGACATAGTTCCCCGTGGTGTGTGTCCCGAGCGCAATCAAGTTATTAAGTGAGCTCGCACCAGTCCCACCATAGGTCGTTCCGATTACCGAGCCATTCCACGTGCCAGAAGCAATCGTCCCAACCGCCGTAATGTCCGTGAGGTTTCCACTCGTGATAACTGTCCCAGAAACATCTGGGAAATTGATAGCATTGTCAGCGGTCGGGTTGATGACACCGATAGCCGTCTCAAAACCATTGGCTGAACTACCCTCAAACGACAGTGTCCCAGCCGAAACATCAAAGACAAATCCCTCGTCCACCGCTGTACCACCGATGACGAGATCATCATTGACATCGGTGAGGTAAGTGAGCGATCCAGTACTCGTCCAGTCACTCGTCCCGCCACTCTTGTTTGAACAGACCCAAACACTCGATCCCGAATTCCATGCGAGTACCTGATCATTGCTGCACCCACCGAGGAGCCGGATGCCACTCGCGGTTGCTTCAATACCAGAGTTTGAAGAAGTAACCGCCGTCGTCCCGCTTGTGGTCGCATCAATACCGAGAGTGATGACACCAGAACCATTGGTGACCGAGACGCCTGTCCCACCAGCCAAAGTATTCAAGCTAAAGCCGCTCCCGTTGCCGATAAGAAGCGAACCATTACTGGCCGAAGAGGCATCGAGTCCGGTACCACCACGGACCGGATGGAGATAGGCTTCGGACCCGAGAGCACTCGTCCCGCTCCAGTAAGTAGTATAGCCAGTACTCCCGCTCCCTGCCAGGCCAGCTGAAAAACTGGTGCACTCCCACACGTTGGTACTGTCATTCCAAGCGATACCCTGACCATTGGAACACCCTTGGAGAAGAGCGAGTTCATCGGAACCAGCCCCACCAAACTCGAGGCCCGAGTTACTTGAAGTTGCTCCGGTGCCATCAGCAGAATCCAAGAGATCAATGCCCAGGGTCAACGCTGCCCCCTCACTCCCTGCTGAACCACCTGAAATACCATTTCCATCCGACACACTCTCGACATAGTTCCCATCTGTATCCGTCCCGAGAGTAATCGGTCCACTACTGCCAGAGCCAATGTCGGTAAACGTCGTCCCGTCGTTTGACAACTGCCAGGCCTGAGTCGTGCCATTGAAGCGAAGGGCCGGCGCAGTCGCAGCGCTTGATACCGTGAGATCAAAGTTGGTCCCAGAGAGCGCTGTCCCAGATCCGATGTTGAACACTTCTGAATCAGTCCCAATGTCCGTGTTTTGCTGGTGAGCATCACCGAGCCGTGAATCATTGCCCAAGACCAACTGTTTTGCGCCGGTTCCAGTCGGTAGGTTTTTGATATCTACTTTGCCACCCTTACCGAGTAGCGGGATATCACCCTGTCCGGTTCCGATACTTCGTCCCTGCAAAAATTGCGAGTTGATGGCTCGTGGCACTGATCCGAGTTTCTTGCGAGGGACCATTTCCGAGTCGGTACCGATACGGATACCGACGTAGTAGCTCCCCGTTTCAAAGTTGAGACTCGCCGGGAGTGGCGTCACTGACCCGAGAAACGTACGAAACATACCACCCTTCACCGTCACCTCTTGAGTTTCTTCCCAAATTCGAGTATCAGCGCTCGATGGATACGGATCAGCCACGGTACGGTCGACGGAGTAGAGAGCAAAGCGCACCGGGTAGGTACCGTTCTTGATAATGCGATTATCCTTGCCAAAAAGCGATGCGGAGAGGCTAATTTGCTCGATTTGGTTGACCGTAGACTGCGCAAAACTAGGTCGTAGATCTAACCACCCTAGTACGAGCGCCCCTACCACCAGTGCGGTGACCAAGGAGCTATATGCTGTTTTTCGTTTTTTGTTTTTTACATATAACGGCATGACTTTTTACACCGAATATCTCTTATATTTTATCATAATCTTGCGTATTTCCCAAGCTATTTTTTCGTTACAGCCCAGCCAAAAACTTCACCTACGGCATTGGCAATCAAATCAAAGAGTGATACTGATCTCGAGCCCGTGTACACCGCATGCGATTCACTCGTCACCTGGCTCCCGTAGCGGTCTTCGGAAACGATCTCGTAGACATAGGTCGAGGCCTGATCGAGACCCGGGATGATAATGCTGTGATTCAGGCTGTAATCCTCTTCCGAAACACTCTTTTTGGCCTGACCCACACCCTTCGAATACGAAATGGTCGACTTGGCCAGTTTATTGGTCCGCCAACTCACCACGAGCTTAACCTCCTGTTTGTTTTTTTCCGTAAAGGCCTCACCTCTGATCGAACTCACTTCGAGCGGATCCGGATTGTCTTCGGAGAGGAGGAACTCGGCTTCACCTCCGATGGAGATATCACCAACCCGGAAGTTTTCACTCTGGAAATTGGCATCACCAAAGAGAGCGACCTCAGGACTCGTCGTCTGTTCCGGTGTGCTCCCCTGGAGCAGGCTGGTTTTGGTCGTTGGTGTCGCTACCTGGGGAATTTCCACGACGCTCCCTCGGTTCTGGTTCCAAGAAAAAAAAGCATACCCCCCTCCCCCCAAGAGGAGTAAGATTACGACAAGGATGATGATATTTTTCCGCCCGATTTTTTGGAGCCAACCCTTCTCCGTTTCGGGGGCGAATATTTCAGAATTTTCCCCTCCTGCCATAAAGCAATTTGAGTCTTGATAGGGCCTCAGAAGAGGTCTTTTGTTTCTCTTTCAGCACAGTTTTATTTTACCACGAAATACTCTATAAAGAAACTCAGCAATCCGAGTTATCCACATACATTGAAAAGTGGATAAAAAATTTGTCGAAATGATTTTCTTTTGCTATACTGAAATTTAACTTTGACTCAAGAATTCTATGAACGAAGCTCGTTCAGACCACCACTACATCGTCATCATGGCCGGCGGTTCCGGCACCCGTCTCTGGCCTCTGTCACGCAAGTCGCGACCCAAACAATTTCAGTCGTTTGTCTCCGAAAAAACTATGATTGAGGAGACCTATGACCGGGTCAAATCCCTCGTCCCAGAGGGGCATATTTTTGTCTCCACGACCGAGAGTTATCGCTCCTTAGTACTCGAAAAAATCCCTGAAATAAAGGAAGAATGTATCATTGTGGAGCCCGAGGCCAGGAACACCGCCCCCGCTATAGCGCTCGTTGCGACCACCCTCCGCATCCTCGATCCAGAGGCCGTGATTGCGACCATCGCCTCCGACCATGCCATCGACAATCCCGATGAATTCCGCGCCACTATTTCCGCGGCTTTAGCGACCATAGATGCTCATCCTGACAAGCTCGTAACGATAGGAATTAACCCCACCAAGCCCGATACGGGCCTCGGGTATATCAAGATGGGTCAGGAGTTCGGAACTATCGCGGAGAAGCGAATTTTTGAGGTCGATGCGTTCAAAGAAAAACCCGATCAAACAACCGCCGAACAATACCTTGCCTCCTGGGACTACCTCTGGAACGCGGGCTATTTTATCTTTTCCGCTGCCACCTTTACTACCTGGACTGCGACGTATGCACCGACACTTCACGCCGTGATGGCCGAGATCACCGAGTCTATCGCTCTCGGTACCCTCGATGAGGCCACTCTCGCGACCATCTATGCCCAGGCAGAAAGTCAGCCAATTGAACCCCTGATCGTCGAGAAGCTCGACCGCGAGCATCGGCTCGTCATCCCCTCTCCCCTCAAATGGAGTGACGTCGGAAGTTGGGGCACCCTCTACGAATTTCTCGCAGAGAAATCTGGTACTCATTCAGTCATCCACGGCAAACACATCGACCTCGGGAGCAAAAATTTGCTCATTCAGAGTGAACATCGCCTCATAGCGACCATCGGAGTCGAAGACCTTGTCATCATCGATACCGATGATGCCCTCCTTGTCGCAAGGCGTGACCAGGTCTCCGGTGACATCAAGAAATTGATTGAGCAATTGAAAGAAACCAGGGAGGATCACTATCTCTAGACACTGTGTATCAAAAAATCACTCGTCTCAGTGATTTTTTGATAAAAAAGAGAAAGTATCTGTCATAAATGTTGTTCTTCTAGTCTCCGAAGAAGTCCATCGAGATCCTCAGGCGCATAGTACTCGATGATAACCTTGCCACCTTTACCAGAGGGGGCGATTTTGACTTTCGTCCCGAGCACCTGGGTCAGATGCTCTGTCCGCTCGAGAATCTCAGGATTGAGTGAGACTGCACTTCGTACATAGGGTTTGACACTGATACTGCGTACTTTCTGCTCCGTTTCCCGGACGGTGAGCTCCTCTTTGATAATGAGATCAAAAACCGCGCGTTGCTTCTCGGGATTTTCGATAGCGAGGAGCGCCTTGGCATGGCCTTCACTTATCTTGCCCTCAGCGACGGCCCGCTGGATCTCGATCGGGAGCTGGAGGAGACGGAGAGTATTCGCTACCACACTGCGACTCTTGCCCATTTTCTCGGCCACGCCCTCTTGAGACAAGCTAAATTCATCGACGAGACGGAGGTACGCTTTGGCTTCTTCGATAGGATTCAAGTTGTGACGCTGAACGTTTTCGATGATGGCGAGCTCAAGCTTTTCTTGCTCGGTAACATCACGGATGACTACAGGTACAGTGGCGAGGCCAATCCGCTTGGCCGCCTGAAACCGCCGCTCACCAGCGATAATCTCATACTGCTCACCGTTTTTACTCACTACAATCGGCTGGAGGATGCCATGCTCTTTGATCGAATCCGCGAGCTCCTGCAGTTTCGCTTCATCAAAATGGAGGCGAGGCTGGTGCGGATTCGGCACAATGCTCCCGACCGGGATCTCAGTAAGTCCCGACGGAGTCGTACTGGTCGGTATCGGCGCTTCAGTCGCTACGGGAGCCTCGTGAGTTTGACCTCCCTGCGAAATAGGGTTGATGACAAACGGTGAAGTTCCCGCTCCATTTGGAGTCGTCCCTGTTTTTTTGGGTGGAATGAGCGATGCCAATCCTCGCCCGAGCCCGTACTGTTGTGATGCCATAAGTATAAAAATTACAAAACTTTCGGTTTTTTCTTCTCCTCTTCCTCACGAGCGAGGATCTCTTTCACTACCCCTTTGTAGGCCCGAGCACCTTTCGAAAAGGCATCAAAATCGAGGATAGACTTACCAAACGACGGCGCCTCAGCGAGTCGGACGGAGCGTGGCACCACGTTTTCAAATACGGGTCCGGGAAAATGCGAGCGGACTTCGGACACCACCTGGCGCGCCAAACGGTTGCGCCGATCAAAAAGCGTGAGGAGCGCCCCGCCAATTTTCAGATTGGGCTGGAGATGCTCCCTTACGAGCTCGATGGTTCCCAAGAGCTGGGAGAGCCCCTCAAGAGCGTAGTATTCGGTCTGAACCGGAATAATGACTTCGTCCGATGCGACGAGCCCATTCACAGTGAGGAGACCGAGTGAGGGTGGACTATCGATCAGGATATAGTCGTAGTAGGGACGAACCTGGCGAAGAGCGTTATGGAGACGAAATTCACGATTCTCAATATGGACCATCTCAATCTCAGCCCCCGCCAAATCCTGAGCAGCCGGTACGATATGAAGTCTTTCCGTCTCAGTCCGGAGGATGAGCTCTTGCGTCGGGAGTCCGAGAATCATGGCATGGTAGAGATTCTTCTCAAGTCGCCTCGCATCAATCCCGAGGCCCGATGAAGCATTGCCCTGCGGGTCGAGGTCCACCAGGAGCACCTTTTTGCCAGCTTCGGCGAGATACGTGGCGACGTTAATAGTCGACGTGGTTTTACCCACGCCACCCTTCTGATTGACGAATCCGATCACCTTGGCCAT
>CAYWLN010000045.1:0-5805 GCA_964459475.1 uncultured Bdellovibrionales bacterium
AGGGATGGAGCACGTAGGAACGGATTTGATTCCCCCACTCGGCACTTTTGAACTCGCCACGGAGCGCTCGTTTGGCCTCAGCTTCGGCTTCGAGTTTTTGCTGGAGGAGTTTGGAGCGGAGGAGCTTCATCGCTTGTTCACGATTCTGGAGTTGCGAGCGTTCGGTCTGGCAGGCGACGACAGTGTTCGTAGCGAGATGCGTGATGCGCACAGCACTCTCGGTCTTGTTGACGTTTTGCCCCCCTGCCCCTGATGAGCGATACGTATCGATGCGCAGGTCCTCGGGTTTGAGGACAATAGCAGTGTCATCATTTTCGATCACCGGCATCACCTCAACCGAAGCAAATGACGTCTGCCGAAGCGAGTTGGCATTGAACGGTGAGAGTCGCACCAATCGATGGATTCCTGCTTCACCACGGAGATAGCCGTAGGCGTAGGCGCCATCAATTTCGATCGTCACACTTTTGATACCCGCTTCACCACCTCGAGTCTCATCGAGGACGCTCGAACGGAAACCATTTTGCTCGGCATAGCGGAGATACATGCGCATAAGCATCTCAGCCCAGTCCTGGGCATCGACGCCTCCGGCGCCACTCCGTACCGTGAGGAGAGCCGATGCACTATCATACTCCCCACCGAGGAGGGTCCGGAACTCAAGCGCGTGAATCGTCTCCTCCGCACTCTCATACTCCGGTGTGATGAGGGCCATATCGACCCCTTCTTCCTCGGCAAAGAGCGCGAGGTTCGCGAGGGTGTCACGAAGCGTGTCAAAAGACTGGCGTTCGCGCTGGAGCATCTCTATTTCTTGCATTACCCGTCCAGCCTTTTTGGGGTCATCCCAAAACGACGGGCTTTCACTCTCTTTCTTGAGGACAGTGACCCGCTCGGCCTTTTTGGCAAAGTCAAAGATAGTCCTGGAGCTCCAGGAGTTTTTGTTGAAGAACGGCGACTTTTTGACTCATATCATTCATAGGAAAAGTATACCATATTCCGCTCTGCTCTTGAACCTTTTCCAGAACTGCGCTAGACTTTCCGAAGCAATGCCGATGTAGCTCACCTGCCCGCAATGCTACGCATAAGCGTTGCAGGCGAGGTTGGTACCCGCCCGAACGTACCCCGCCAGAATGACATTCATGTCGGGCTGGCGTTCGGTACGGACGGGGAGCGGCGCATTCGCTTGCCCCGTCACATTTTTGAGCCAGCATAACAAGCCACCTTAGCTCAGTTGGCAGAGCGGCGCACTCGTAACGCGCAGGTCTCCAGTTCGATCCTGGAAGGTGGCTCAAAAGTAAATGTGACTGGGGTAACGCCAAGGTCCGGAGTTCCCTGTCTGCCGACAGGCAGGGATCCTCCGAGACGGCTCTCAGAAAATAACACGCAGGTCTCAGGTTCCCTGCCCGCCTTTGGAGGGGATCCTGGAAGGTGGCTCAAAAGTAAATATGACTGGGGTAACGCCAAGGTCCCAAGTTCCCTGCCTGCCGGCAGGCAGGAATCCCGGTCATCGGCTCCATGAAATCACCTACAAGAAGTCCCGTCATCGGGGCTTTTTTTTGTTCTACGACCCGGACTTGACAAATCCTAAAAATGTGCTATGCTCGAATGTATGAAAAATTATCATAACACAATCGTAGTGATGCAGACCCAGTCCCCGCTTTTCGAAAAGGCGCGTGGCATGTTCCGCATACGCGGTGTTATGAGATCTTAAATCCCCTTTCTTTTTGAGACTTCCAGACACCTCGTATCCGCGAGGTGTCGTTATTTTAACAACTGAATAGGAGAAAGAAAAAATGGCTACCAAACGAGAACCCCCGATCCGTTTCAGCGCCTACATCGTCGAGATGAAGGAAACCTGGTATGTCCTCAAGTGGGTCTGGCAGGAACTCATCGGTGCCGAAGGCAAGAAATGGGCCCTATGGATGAGTCTCGCGACCGTCCTCATGATGAGCCTCTTCACCCTCCAACCACTGGTGTTCTCTTGGATGGTGAACGCCATCCGAGACGAGCGTCTGCAAGCGCTCGGGACGGCTGGGGCTGCCCTCATTTCGGCGGCAATCTGCCATCACGGTGTGAGCACGATTCAGGCCCTGTGTCGTGAGTATGCCTGGAACCGGAGTATGCACCACTTGCAAGGACGCATCAATGAGCTGTTCTGCGAGAAATCGCTTGGACAGCATTCGGCCGAAGGAAGCAACCTGAACTTCACGAGTCTCGACCGGGCCAAGGGTCGGGTTGAGACAGTGCAACAGATGCTCCTCTTTGAAACGAGTAGTATTGTTTCGGGACTCCTGCTCTCGTACGTCCTCTTGTGGACGCTCGGGTGGCAGATCGGTCTCGTGGCGACGGCGCTCGTCATCGTGCACGTGCTCTGGTCCCTCTACTTGAACTATCATGTGTCGAAGACTACGGCGCCGATCGAAAAGGAGTTCCGGGCCTACGGGAGGCAACTGAACGAACGCTGGGAGAAAATCACCAGGGTCAAGACCAGCGGCAAGACGAGGTCGGAGCACCTCCGTCTCGAGCAGTGGTTCAACCGGATCCTGCTCGATGACAAGAAGTTCTGGTTCTGGTTTATCCGACAGGCAGCCAAGCGTGACACCGTGGCGCTCCTGGTGCGGTTTGGGGTCATCGTCTATGGTGCCATGCTCGTCTACGACGGAGTATGGCAGATTGGGGCACTCATCCCACTCTACACTTGGATGACTGCGGTGACCGAAAACCTATGGTACATCGGTCACGCCGAACGACGACTCAATCAGCAGGTGCCCTACATCAAGTCGATGCGCACCGCCCTGTCGATGACGCCCGACTTTCTCGAAGATGCCGGTGAGCACCTGACCCATACCGAGCCTATCCGGGTGCGATTCGACAACGTCGGACTGTCATACAGTGACACCCCGGAGCGTCAGTACCCGATACTGCGTGGCATCTCGTTTGCGATCGAACCAGGCGAAAAGGTGGCCCTCATCGGGTCAAGCGGCGCCGGTAAGACTTCCATCATGAAGCTCCTTCTCCGCTATATGGATCCCACATCGGGTGAAATCCGAGTCAACGGCTCGGCCCTGAAAGACGTCGCGCTCTCGACCTGGATGGAACGGGTCGGCTATATCCCGCAACAACCCCAAGTGTTTGACGGGACCATCCGCTACAACCTGACCTTTGGTCTTTCGGCCGAGCGTCAGGCGAGTATCACGGATGAAGAGATCTGGCAGGTGATGCGCGAGCTCCAGATAGACTTCGGCGAACGACTTACGCTCGGACTCGATACCTTGGTCGGCAAGGACGGCGTCAAGCTCTCGGGTGGTCAGGCCCAGCGCCTCATGATCGGGGCAGCCGTCATCAAGCAGCCCATCTTCATGGTGATCGACGAAGCGACATCATCACTTGACTCGTCAACCGAGCGCTTGGTCCAACAAGGGCTCGAACGAGTGCTCGCGGGACCGGTCGGCGCCATCATCGTGGCCCATCGACTGAGTACAGTACGGACGATCTGCAACCGCTTCATCGTCCTCCGGCCACTCGAAGAAGTCGGTCCCGATGATTCACAGATCGAGGCGGAAGCACACTCGTTTGAAGAGCTCTACGCACTCTCTCCGACCTTTCGTCGGCTGGCTGATGACCAGCATCTGAGCATTTGACGGAACGTCAACACACCCTGTCTGCAACGCAGATGGGGTTTTTCTTTATAAAAAATCGAGTCATTTCGCTAATTCGGTTTCGATGGTAGATTGGATGTCCTCACGGCTGACAGCGCCGTCGAGGAAAGTACCATTCACAAAGGTGGCTGGAGTTGCTGCGATGTTGAGAGACGACGCCTCTTCCTTATCACGAGCTACTTGTTCACGAGGGGCTCCAGTTGCGAGGCAGGCAGTAAAAGCGCGACCGTCGAGCTTGAGCCACCAGGCATAGTCTTTGAACTTCTGAATACCCTTGGTTTTGCTCCACTCCCCTTGCTTGGCAAAGAGATAGTCAGCATAGATATCAAACTTGCCCTGCGCATGAGCACAGAGTGAGGCGACAGCTGCATTTTCGGCCTGGGCATGAAACGACAATGGCAAGTGTTTGTAGACTACCCGGACCTGATCGCCAAATGGCGCGACGGCCTGCTTGAGGGTCTCACGGTAGGTACCGCAGTGAGTACACTCAAAGTCAGTATAGGTGACGATAGTGACTGGAGCATCTGCTCCACCACGGACGATGTCTCCTTCGCCGACAGTCGGAAGCTTGAGATATCGTCCAGCCGGGAGTCCGATGCGACTCATATCAAAGAAATACTGGCCATCCTGTGGAGCAAAGAGACTTGAGGCTTGTGAGTAAAAATTGGTATGGAGGATGTCTTTCGAAAAGATAAAAGCTGGGAGGGTCACAATATCAAATCGTTCGGCCAAACGTTTCCCGTACTCATCACCGATGTCGACCCGGACCGCATCAAGGGTCGGGATGACACGACGGAGCCACACCAGGGCCTCGTTCGGGTCACAAGCATCACAGTTTTTGTCGGTGATGACCGTGAGATCGACTTTGGGATCGGCATAGCCCACCCAAGTCTTGCCACTCGTTTCGAGAACATTGTGCGTTTTGGTGGCATAGGAAGAGAATCCCTCACCACTTACGAGTTGGACAAAGTCAACTGCGAGGCTTCCGAGAAACAGTCCGCCCAAGATAATCGCCAACGCCAGGAGATTCTGGGCATCATACTTTGGCTTGGCTTCACTCATCTTGGATTCTTCAATCATACAGGTGATGTTATTCGGTTACTGCCTCGGCGCAAGTCTCTCCTTGTGGGGCTACAGACCGCTCCGTACTCGATGTGCTTGTGCGGATCAGTTCTTTTTCGAGGAGATTCAAGTCGAGCGTACCAGCACGACTCGTCAGACGATAGTCATCGTACCCGATAGTGAGGCGATCATTGGCTACGGATTTGATACCGGCACCGAGGAGCGTCGCTATGAGAAACAAGATGGCGAGCGCTCGGGGCGTGTATTCTCGTTTGGCAGCATTGCCAAGGATGGTCCTGAGTCGGAGGAGTTGCCTACTACTTTTTGCGAGCCACGGTGCCAAGTCCATAGGGTATGAAGTTTGAAGAATCACCGTATCATACTGGTCATTTTTTGACAATCCCTTCGACTGCGCTCAGGGTAAAGAAAAAGCACCTGGGCGAAAAGCGCAGGTGCAGAGACTACTTCTTGAGGGCATCTGGAGTACGGATGGTCTCCCAGTCGCCGTCCTTGGCCGGACCGTACCAGCGCGAAAGGTGACCCTCGCAGTTGTTACTCTTTTGGCAAGTAGAGTCGAACTCGTTGTAGGCGGAGCCAAGCTCGCGCCAATAGTCGATACCCATCTGGAGTCTCGCGAGGCCAGAGAGTTTGACCTCCATCTCGACGAGATAGTTCATACCAGGCTTGGTCGCGACCTTGGGGTCGGTCCAGCCATGATATATACGAGTTGGTGACTGAGCCAGGTCAATGACGAGATTCGATCCATCACTTGAAAGCATCGAGCCAGCCTTCTCCGAACCCCCTGCATACCAACGAGGAGTACGCGGATAGAGTTCGCCGTCAAAGCGGAAATTTCCCTTCTTCTGGGAAAAGTCCGTGACTTCGCTCACGACCGCTTCGATTCCCGTTTCAGGATTGCGCTCGATGAGGCGAATGGCCTTGATCGTGAGCTTGGCCTCTTGGCCGGGTTGCATCGGGCATGGCGCGACACTCACGACCTGCATCAGTGCCAACACGGCGTGGAAATTCTCTGGGGCTGACTTCCGCCACACCACCTCGCTACGATGTTGAGCACCGAACGGGACGTCGA
>CAYWLN010000046.1:0-5732 GCA_964459475.1 uncultured Bdellovibrionales bacterium
ATCTCTTCGAAAACCCTGTTACTCGCGACTGCACCCTTGGCTATCCTCGGGATGGTGGCGTATTACTATATTCAAACCCATATGGAAGAAAAAAATGTTGTTACCGAAGGAGCGAGCTGTGGCGTAAGCGGCTGTGTCGAGATGACGCCCGAGCAGGCCAAGATTCTCCGGGACAAGGGGACTGAACCACCATTCAGTAGTCCGCTCTACCATGAAAATCGCAAGGGGACGTATGTGTCGGCAGACAACAATGAGCCCGTGTTTCGCTCCGAGGACAAGTTTGATTCTGGCACTGGCTGGCCGAGCTTTACCCGACCTATTTCAGCAGACGCTGTGAAAACCGAGGAAGACAATTCGCTTTTCACTACTCGCACCGAGGTCCTCTCGAAAGCTGGTGGGCACCTGGGGCACGTCTTTAACGACGGTCCAGCACCCACTGGACTGCGCTATTGTATCAACGGCGACGCTCTCAAATTTATCCCAGATGAAAATCAGGGGGAATAATTCTATGAAGACAAGCAAAGCTACTTTTGGAGCGGGGTGTTTCTGGGGAGTGGAAGCGATGTTTCGGAAAGTGCCTGGGGTAACCGAGGCGTTTTCGGGCTATACCGGTGGGACGCTCGAGCATCCGACCTATGAACAGGTCTGTACCGGTGATACCGGTCATGCTGAGGCCGTAGAAGTGACCTATGATGCAGACGCGGTGAGCTACGAGAAATTACTCGAAGTATTTTGGAACAACCACAACCCGACGACGCCGAATCAACAGGGACCCGACCATGGGTCACAGTATCGGTCGGTTATCTTTTTTCATGATGACGAGCAGAAGAAGCTGGCCGAAGCATCGAAGCAGGCGCTCGCAGACTCTGGTAAGTGGCCACGACCTATCGTGACGGAGATTGTCCCGGCGGAGACGTTTTATCGAGCGGAGGAATATCACCAACGGTACTTCGAAAAGCAGGGCATCGAACCCACTTGCCACATTTAACATAAATATATGCAGTTGAAAGAAATTTTTAAAGTATCAGCTTTGCCGGTGTTGTTTGCCTCGATGTGTTGTCTGTCGCCGATTATCCTCGTGCTCCTAGGCGTGAGTACCGTGACGTTTGCGGCGTCACTGACCGATGTGCTGTATGGACAGTATAAGTGGGTGTTTCGGGGGTTTGGACTCGTGCTTCTCGCGGGGAGCATCGTGTTTTACCTTCGTAGGCAGGGGGTGTGTACCCTCGATCAAGC
Source organism: uncultured Bdellovibrionales bacterium (assembly GCA_964459475.1). Classification (GTDB taxonomy): domain Bacteria; phylum Patescibacteriota; class Minisyncoccia; order Moranbacterales; family UBA1568; genus UBA1568. The sequence goes on from CAYWLN010000046.1 coordinate 1,237, forward strand.
CAAGCGGGAGCGTAACCGCATCATCAACCTCGTGGTCACCACACTCATTGCCGGAGTCCTCGGCTATCTCTTTTTCCTCTACGTCGTCGTGCACTACGTGGGCGTCTGGCTCCGTATCTGGGAATAAGCCAAGACTCTTGCTTTTTTGGCTTAAAAATGCTACTATGGGGGTGTTGTAAGTTTTCTCTCTGGAAGACGCTTAGACGAGACATTCGGTTGCCAAACTTGAATTCCGTGAAGACGAGCCAGAAAGAGCCACAAGCTCGAGGGGAAAGGTCCACTTACACGGTAATTCAGTCAGTAGATTCGATATGGCAACCAAATTGTATGTTGGTGGCGTTTCCTACGGTTCGACCGAGGATGGTCTGCGCGATGCTTTCGCCCAGGCTGGTAACGTCGTTTCTGCCAAGATCATCATCGACAAGATGACCGGTCGCTCACGCGGCTTTGCATTCGTCGAGATGGCTACAGAAGACGAGGCTCAAAAGGCTATCGAGCTGTGGAATGGCAAGGAACTTGACGGTCGCACGCTTACTGTCAACGAAGCTCGTCCTTTGGAAGAGCGCGCACCTCGCACCGGTGGAAACAACGGTGGTGGGTACCGCGATCAGAACCAGGGCGGAAGCCGTTGGTAGTCTTGTTGGAGTCACTTCGGTAATACTCCGATAAACCGCAAAAGCACCCTTCGTAAGGAGGGTGTTTTTGTTTTATACTAGAGATGGTCCTTTTCCATCAACTTTCCTCATTGGGAGAACAGTCATGCTTGACTTCTTTATGGCCATACATGATGCTCTCGTCATGTGGCTAGCTCAGGGTCTCTGGGTGTTGCCCTGGTGGGGCAAAGTCATCTACACGCTGGTGACGACGCACATCACCATTTGTGCGGTGACCATCTTTCTCCACCGCGCACAGGCACACCGGGCACTCATCCTCCATCCGGCCGTAGCGCATATCTTTCGTTTCTGGCTCTGGGTGAGTACGGGCATGGTGACCAAAGAATTCGTCGCCGTTCACCGTAAGCACCACGCCAAGTGCGAGACCGCTGAAGACCCACACAGTCCCCAGATCTACGGCATCAGGAAGCTTCTCCTTCAGGGCGTCGAGCTCTACCGGGAAGCGACCAAAACGATGCCGGTTCGACCTTATATCCCGAGCAATCGTTCGGTGCCGGAGAAGACTCAGACGGAACTGGAGCATTACGGTTCTGGTACGCCGGATGACTGGCTCGAGCGAAATGTGTACTCCGTCCTCTGGTGGCAAGGCGTCGGTGCCATGTTGGTTCTCGATGTGCTCCTCTTTGGGGCCATTGGTGCGGTGATCTGGGCCGTGCAGATGGTCTGGATCCCGTGGTGGGCCACCGGGGTCATCAATGGCCTCGGCCACTACTGGGGCTACCGGAATTTCTCGCCCATACCCGATGACACGAGTACCAATATTTCCCCGTGGGGCATCTTGATTGGCGGTGAAGAACTTCACAACAACCACCACACCTATCCGAGTTCAGCCAAGTTCTCGGTGAAGCCCTATGAGTTCGATATTGGCTGGATGTACATCCGCGGTCTTGAGCTTCTGGGACTTGCACAGGTGAAGAAGACAGTGCCGACGCTCGAACTCGACCCTGACAAGGTGGTCTGTGATGACGAAACAGTCACGGCAGTGATTGCCCTCAGGCACCAGATCGTTGCCGAAATCAACCGTCTCATGACGGATTGGTATGCCGACTACGATTGTCGGCGAGTCATGCAGGACATGCGTGACCGTCTGTGCGTTATCTGGCAAAACGCCAAGTTGAGTCGCGATCAGATGGTCACGGCGCTCAACATGTGGTGTCGTGATGCCAAGGAAAGTGGAATCCCAGGGCTCCGCGAGCTGGCGATGGCACTCCCGGGCTATCAGTTGAAGTAGCAGTCAGTTTGCCGGCAGGGGTAACTATCCCCGAGCCGGCTTTTCATTTCTGAGCTCCTGATAGCGGAAACAATCGGTAGTATGGTCGTTCACAAGTCCGACGGCCTGCATGTAGGCGTAGGCGATGACGGGGCCGAAGAATTTGAAGCCACGCGCCTTGAGGTCGCGAGCCAGGGCCTCAGACTCTGCGGTCATGGTGGGGATGTCAGTGATGGAACGGGCGATTTTCTTCGGACCATCTTGGCCGACAAACTGGGTGAGGTAGGCCGAAAATGAACCGAACTCTTTCTGTACTTCGAGGAAAAGTCTGGCGTTACTGATAGCCGATTCAATTTTGAGCCGATGTCTCACGATGCCACTTTCCTTCATGAGGCGGTCGATATCACGCCGGCCAAATCTGGCCACCTTCACTGGGTCGAAGTGGGCAAAGGCTTCGCGGTAGGCAGAGCGCTTCTTGAGGATAGTCTCCCAAGACAGTCCAGCCTGGGCGCTCTCAAGGAGGAGGAATTCAAACAGGCGCCGATCATCATAGGTGCGGACGCCCCATTCGGTGTCGTGATACTCTACGTAGAGGTCGTGGTCAGGCTTGGCCCAGGTACAGCGTTTTTTGGTGATTTCGGTCATAAAAAGAGAAAAATGATATACTGCAGGATAGTTAATAGTATACTCTATGAATCTGTTTTTCTCGACTCTGGCGATACTCCTTCTTTGTGTTTTGGGATATTGTGTCTTTTCCTATCTCCGTATCCAAGGATTGATACGGGAGAGCCAGATACTTGTCCGAAGCAGTGCGCCATACCAGAAAATAGTGAGTGGAGCGACAACGAGGGTTTTGGTTGTGGGGGATAGTACTGGGGTGGGAGTTGGTGCGACGCGAGGCGAAGACTCGCTCGCTGGACGCCTCTCAGAGGATCATCCTGATTGGTCAATAGAAAATGTCTCCGTGAGTGGTCGCAAAACAGCCGAGCTCATCCCGGTTTTGGAGGCGCTTGGTACTCATCAGTATGATCAGATTATCATACAGATTGGTGGCAATGATATTACCTACTTTTCTGATCGGGATACACTAGCAGGGGATATCGCTACCGTGCTTCAAGAGGCGAAGCGAGTGAGTCCACAGGTGGTACTTCTCACCTCGGGAAACGTTGGTAACGCCCCGATACTACCTCGCCCACTCGCCTTTTTATGGCACCGCAGAACTCTCCAGGTGCGAGACATCTTTATGAAGGCATCAGAAGAAAGAGCCGTGACCTATGTCGACCTTTACCGAGACAAAAAGACGGACCCATTTTTTCTTGAGCCCTATCGGTACCATGCGAGCGACCTCTTTCATCCGAGTAGTGAGGGCTATGGCCTCTGGTATGAGGAGTTCAAAAAAGCCCTCTGATCAAGCCTTGATTTTCCTTATCTCCATGATAATATGGAGACATGGCTGAACAGCTGAAATCTAAGAGAGTATTTTTTCCGACGGGAAAGCAAGCGGAGTTTCTTTTACAATCGAAGAAAGACTTAGACTGTACCTGGAGTGCCCTTGCGGAGATATGCGAGATGAGCGTTCGCAATTTGAGTGATTGGAGAAAAGAGAAGAGTTCCCTGACATTTTTTGCGGTCAAGCGGATTTGTCAGAAACGAAAAATTGCATGGCCTAACAATCTGGTAGTGAAGGATGCTTATTGGTACACCAAAAAAGGAGCAGTAGCAGGAGGGAGAGCTGTCGTTTCAAAGTACGGCAAGGTCGGTGGTGATGAATCATACCGGAAGAAGAAGTGGCAAGCATGGTGGGAGAAAGAAGGAAGATTGAAGTCGTCAAAAATAACCCAGCCACTCCCGTTTAAGAAGCCGGTATTCTCAGAAGATCTAGCTGAGTTCGTGGGAATTATGTTGGGTGATGGGGGGATAACGGAGCATCAGATTACGGTAACTTTGAATAGTGTAACCGATAAAGAGTACTTAGGGTTTGTAGCAGCATTGATAGCACGGCTTTTCGATGTACCGGTGATGTTTTATGCACACAAACAGTCGTTGGCTAAAAGAACTGTTGTTTCAAGAGTCGCCTTGGTGAAGTATCTTGTCGAAGCGGTCGGACTTCATGTGGGGAGTAAAGTGAGGCAACAAGTCGATATTCCGTCCTGGATAAAAGAAAATAAGCAGTACTCTATCAGTTGTCTGCGTGGCTTGATTGATACGGACGGGTGTATTATACTGCATCGGTACCGCTCCAAAGGAAGGCGGTATTGCTATAAGAAAATTGGTTTTACCAGTCGATCATATCCGCTTCTTCGGTCCGTGAGTGCTATCCTCTTGATTTTAGGGATAAAGCATCGGATAATGAAGAATAATTGGGATATTCGCATAGAGACACAGGAAGAGGCGAAAAAATACTTTCAAATGGTGGGGACGCATAATCCAAAGCACTTGAAACGTTATAATATGGCTTAGATAAAGCAGATTTGGGAAGGTGGGTGAGTGGCTTAAACCAGCACACTGCTAACGTGCCGAGGTGTAATAACCTCCGAGAGTTCGAATCTCTCCCTTCCCGCCAAAATTGGAAATCGGAATCAGAAGCCGAAATGGGGTCGGCGCGAAGCGCC
>CAYWLN010000047.1:0-5680 GCA_964459475.1 uncultured Bdellovibrionales bacterium
ACCCGTGCCTTTCACGCCTTTGATGCGTCTCCTGATGTCTCGTGCACTTGCCATAGTGTTTCTCTATTAACTGTTCATTTGAAAAATATTCTTTTTGCGACACTCTCGTGGCCCAGCGTGCCACTCGCTCTGCTACAGTCGCGCTCTTCCGCCTCCGGCAGAAACCCTGCCTACCGGCAGGCAGGCCTGCCCGCTTGACTGCAGACGGTCTCAAAAAGAATTTTTTCAATGAACAGTGTGATTCTCCTACGCAGTAAAACTTTTCTTAAATGTTTCAATGTGTTTTTTCAGTAGCTCTTCTACCTCTGGGGTGAGCGCTCGCTCTTTGAGTATGGCCTCACTCACGTCCTTACCTTCGTTATCGAGATACACGATGAACTCCTTCTCAAACCGAGAAATATCGGCGACAGCGATATCATCGACGTGGCCACGGGTGAGAGCATAGAGGACCGCCACTTCTTTCTCGACAGAGAGTGGCGCGTACTGGGGTTGCTTGAGCATTTCGACAGCGCGACGACCACGTTCGATAAGCGTCCGAGTCTTTTCGTCGAGATCTGATCCGAACTGGGCAAAGGCCTCGAGTTCACGGAACTGTGCCAGGTCGAGACGGAGCGTCCCAGACACCTGCTTCATAGCCTTGATCTGAGCGGCTGATCCGACACGGGAGACCGAGAGACCGACGTTTAGGGCCGGGCGGATACCTTTGTAGAACAAATCTGATTCCAGGTAAATCTGACCATCCGTGATCGAGATGACGTTCGTGGGGATATAAGCCGAGACATCACCAGCCTGGGTCTCGATGATAGGGAGGGCCGTGAGTGATCCGCCACCGTTTTCTTTGTTCAATTTGGCACTGCGCTCCAGGAGTCGGGAGTGGACATAAAACACATCTCCTGGGTAGGCTTCACGTCCTGGTGGCCGACGGAGGATGAGCGATATCTGGCGATAGGCAACCGCGTGCTTCGAGAGATCATCGTAGATGACGAGGACATCCTTGCCCTGATCCATGAAGTATTCCCCGAGGGCACATCCAGCGTATGGGGCGATAAAGGAGAGTGCCGATGGATCGGACGCTCCGGCGACCACCACCGTGGTGTACTCCATGGCTCCTGCTTTCTCCAACTGAGCTATTGTTCTAGCAACTTTGGATTCTTTTTGCCCTATAGCAACGTAAATGCAAATAACACCTTCCTGGCCCCCGCCCGCATCGTTACGCGAAGCGTTTCGGGCAGGCTTCTGATTGATGATAGTGTCAATAGCGATGGCCGTCTTACCCGTCTGACGATCCCCGATGATCAGTTCGCGCTGACCCCGTCCGATCGGGATGAGGGCATCGATGGCTTTGATACCAGTCTGAAGTGGCTGATTGACCGACTGTCGTGTGATGACGCCCGGGGCGATTTTTTCGACAGGATAATAGGCATCGGCTTTTACCTCACCTTTACCGTCAATCGGGAGTCCGAGGGGTGACAGTACGCGACCGATGACGCTCTCTCCCACTGGTACGGAGAGAATCTTGCCCGTACTCTTGGCGGTTGCTCCTTCACCGAGGGATCCTGTTTCATCGAGAAGCATGACACCAGCCTCTCCCTCTTCGAGGTTGAGTGCGACGCCGATAGCCCCATTCTGAAACTCCACCATTTCACCGGCCATCACTTCTGACAATCCGGCGACGCGGGCCACACCATCTCCGATCTCAAGCACGGTCCCAATCGCTTCGGCTTTGGGTTCATGGTGAAACTCCGAGATATGCTTCTTTAGTTCCTCAATCAATGGATTGCTCATACTGTTTCAAAAGTTAGAATTTACCTGCCTGCCGGCAGGCAGGGAATCTAGAATGTTGGTATCAGAAACAAAATTCGAGATTCAAGATTCCACCGTTATTTGCTTATACTCTTCCTCAATTTGGCGAGTTCTGTCGCCACGGTCGCGTCATACACCGCTTCCTCCGTCTCAAAGCGCACGCCACCGATGACTGATGGGTCCACTCCAAACGTAGCCACTATCTTTTTCCCCGAGAAGAGCACTTCTGCCTTCTTCCGGAGGAGCTTCTCGGTAGTACCATCTGCTGTGTGCGCTGTGACGATCCGGACCGCGAGCACTCCACTGTGCTCCGCTTCACGAGATTCGAGCGCTCCGAGGATAGCGGGGAGAAGCGAAGATCGACCATCACGCTTGAGTAACCGCACCAAATTCTTCACCAGTGTCAAAGGCGATGGCGATGTCCCGAGTGAGAGCTCCTCGAGCGCTTGTGCGTATTGCGTGACAGTCGGATGCATACTACCAATCAAACACCAAACTCCAAATTACAATTTCCAAAGCTACCGAGCCATTTTATCCAAAAGCTCCTTTTCTTTGGCTGAGTCTATCTTTTCCTTGAGGATTTTTTCGACCGAGAGCATGACGAGCTCGCCAATTTCCGCTTTGGCACTCATCATCGCCTTGTCTTTTTCTTCACGAATCTCTACCTCTGCTTCAGTGAGGAGCTGTTTCACTTTGGCCTCGGTCTCCTCCGCTCGCTCGGCGTCACGCTTTTTGGCTCCCGCCTCAGCCGAAGCGATGATGGCTTTGGCTTCTTTCCGGGCAGTCATGAGCACGGCTTCTTCTTTGGCTGCGACCTCTGAGAGCTTGGCCGTGGCTGCCTCAGCGTCTTTCAGTCCCTGCTCGATACGGGCCGTCCGCTTCTCAAGAAAGTCGAGCATCGGCTGATACGCATAGCGACGCAGTACCCAAAAAAGGATAGCAAAGTTGACTGCCTGCGCGAGGAGGAGTTTCCAATCAACACCGAGTTTTGCTAATACTTCCATGGTCGAAAAATTAGGCGAAGAGGATCATGAGGGCGATAACCAAGGCGTAGATGGCTACGGCTTCGGTCACGGCGATAGCGAGAATCATCGTGGTCTGAATCTTACCCTGAGCCTCTGGATTGCGTCCGATGGCCTCCAGTGCCTTCGAAGCGAGAATACCGAGACCGATACCAGGACCGAGCGATCCGAGCCCCATGGCGATAGCTGCACCGATAAGCTTTGCTGACTCGACTTCCATACGTTTAACGTTATATATTACTTAATTCATCTTGATGAAACTGACCTATTCTACACCGAAATCGCACTTTTGTCTACTTTCCCTAATGTTCTGGCTCGAGCGTCGCCATCTTGAGGAACACCAGAGTCAACATGGCAAATACCACCGCCTGGATGAACCCCACAAACACCTCGAGGAACATAAACGGCAGGGGCAAGAAATAGGGTACCAGGTGGAGCATGACGGTGAGGAGGACCTCCCCCGCAAAGACGTTTCCAAAGAGACGAAAGGTAAAGGAGATGATCTTGCCTATTTCAGAGATGAGCTCGAGGATTCCGACCGCCGTCCCGATGCCATAGGGCTTGTGAAACGGACTGATCAAGAACTTTTTGCCATACTTCATGATTCCGAGAGCGGCGATCCCGGCAAACTGTACCGACAATACCGCAATGAGTGAGAGCGCCAGGGTAAAGTTGAGGTCGGCCGAGGTACTCCGGAGAAACGGGATGATGGTGTGGTGACCATTGTGCTCACCATAGACGCCGACGGTCCCGAGGCCCGGGAGGAGTCCGGCCCAATTCGAGATGAGGACAAAGAGAAATATCGTGGCGATGAGAGGGAAAAACTGGCGGGCTTGCTTCTTGTCCTGAGTCACACTCTCCACGAGATTGAGGAGTGCCTCAAAGACAATCTCGATGACGTTCTGCACGCCTCGTGGCACAAGCGTGCGATTTCGAGTCGCCCGAGTGATGACCCAGATGAGGAGCGCGCTCACGATGACGCCAATGAGAAGAGCGTTGGTCACCGGCAGGGCCCCGATACTAAACAATTTTTCCGCCGCAATTGATATTTCCATTTTGATAACAAAAAAAGGCGCTTTACAGCGCCCCTATTGTATCAGTGAAATCCTGAAAGGTCAAACCCCGCACTTTTTCCAAGGAAGTCTCTGTTCAAGTCACACCACAAGACGCAGTCGCCTATTGGCTCAAGTTCGAAACAGACCGTATTTTCCCAAAGAAAGGTGCGGGGTCAAACCCTGAAAATTTCAAAATTTTATGCCTTTTCTTTGGTCGTGCTTCCAGACGGGATATTAAATGCCTTTTCAAATGCAGCTTCAGCCGTAGCAACAAATTTTTCATGTCGCCTCACTGCTGCATCTAACGCTTCGTTATTAGTGATTTCAGCTGAGAGCTGCTCATCAATCTTTCCCGCATCTGGACTATTACTTTCTACAGCCTTAGCATGCTGTGCTTGCAATTGCTGTATCCTCTCAAAAGATTCCCGCGCGGCAGCCTCTGCCGTGACTATTTTTTCACGATATGTTCGGATGGTATCCCTTGCGAATTTCAGTTTTTCCGGATCCAAATTCAGGATCTCCTGCGCACGATTCATTTGATTTAGTACTTGCTCATCTCCGGCTTGATGAACCTTAAGACTATTTGGTACTACCGTTTTCTCAAAAACCGCGCTGACCATATCAAACTGGGCCAACTTTTCTTCGTCCGACAATGAATCAAAATCTGTATCAATCACATCGCCTCTATTCGCCTCTGCGTACAGACCTGCCCTATTCTGTTCGGCAAGCTTCTTTACGATGGCATCTTTTTCTCGATCTGATAAGTCAGTAAGACGGGCAGTCTCATTGTTCTTGGCAGCCGTTGCCATCAAAGCATCCTTCTGCTTATCCGAGAGCCCACCAGTTACCGCTGCCTGTTTCTCAAGAGAAAGATCCTGAAGCGTAGCATCCTTGAGAGATTTTTTGGGTGGTTCCGCTACTGGTGGCTTCAAAAAAGCTTGTTCGGCGTGATTCATAGTTCTGCGTGTGAATAATTATTGAGGGAACATTTTTAATCAATTATTGCCCTGAGCCCTCTACTGCTTCTTGAAAAGCCTTAGCATCCGCCAACTCTTGGCTTAATGCTTCAAATTGTTGTCTTTTGGCATCAAAAGCAGCCTTAATATTCCAAGCCTCCGCAGTCAAAGCTGCTTGTGTTGTCGTGTGTTCTTCAACCACCTGAGAGTTAATCTCATTTTTCCCGAGCTTCTCAAGAGCTGCCCTCATACCAGTCATTCGATCATCATTACTCTTGATCTGAGCTTTAAGAGCCTCGCCTCTCGTCTTGAGATCTAACAAGTCAACTTTAACCTGGGCAATTTCTCGATTCATTCTCTCAACTAATTCCGGAAACGACTCCAGTTTCTCCTGCACCTCAGCCCGCTCTCGTGCCTCTTGTTCCTCACGCTTTGCTCTCGCTTCGGCCACGCCTACTTGCTGGCCTTCGAGTAAAGCACTCGCAACACCTGTATCTACTGACTTCTTAATCCCTGGTCGTTCTAATAGTTCAGTCTCGCTCATAGATTTATAGAAAGATAGACTTAATACTTCTTGTTATTATACACCTTTTTAGTGTAAAAGTCAAGGTAACAATTGAGGCTTGTTTGTGCCCCTATTGTACCATGGGAAAGACCTTTTTGAAATTTGATTCTGTCAACTGTTCGACCACTTTTGGCTCGACCCCGTGGAGCCTGGCAATACACTCGAGTACCTCGGCCACATAGGCCGGCTCATTCCGCTCCCCTCGATGGGACTGCGGGGTGAGGAATGGGCAGTCCGTCTCGGTAAATATCCGCTCAAGCGGAATCATCTTCACTGTTT
>CAYWLN010000048.1:0-5529 GCA_964459475.1 uncultured Bdellovibrionales bacterium
TCACGCCGGGCTTGTCATTGATAAAGGTCTTGCGCCACTTGCCATCCGCGATGGCTTCCCAGTACTGTGGGATACGCTCTTCAGCCCAGTAGTGCTCATCGGCGGTGACGAAATCAGTCAGGTGAAAGAGGCCACCAAGGAGGTAGAGTGAGATGACAAGCCCGAGGAGAATTTTCGTGAAGACGGTCATAATAGAGGAGTAAACGGATGCCTCTTCAGCATAGCATATCCCGGAGGAGTCTATTCTCGGGGGGTATCTCATGGTACTATGTGGCTATGTGAGTCACCTCAAGTGCTTATGAATATCAAGAAAATTCGAGAGCAAGCGAAAGTGTTAATTCCCAGCGCTCTACTCGTGTGGCCAGACATTCTCCGTGCTGGGGCGATAGAGGACGCTACCCCGGTGGCGGAAATTCTCCGCAATATCTTGAATCTTTTGTTGTCAGTTGCGGGAATAGTTGGTATAATTGGATTAGTGGTGGCAGGATTTCTGTATCTCACTGCTTATGGTGACGAAGAGCGTATACGCCAGGCCAAGCTCATGCTTACCTGGTCAGTCATCGGTATCACGGTAGTACTCGGAGCACTCCTCCTTGTCACACAGATAGGCAATCTCTTCTCATAAAACAAACACAAAAGAAATCCCTGTCTTCGGAAGAAGGGACACTGAAAGGAGGTGAGAACTATGAACAAAATTAAAAACGCTTTCTACGGAGCAGCTTCGACCGTTGTCGCTTTGGCGCCAGCTCTCGCATCAGCCCAGTGGGGTCGTGGTCAGGGGAACGCCCAGAGCGCCGGTACTCCCGGAGGTTCTATCTATGGCATCATCAACTCGACCATGAACTGGCTCCTCGCCATCCTCGGTTTCCTCGGTATCATCGGTTTCGTAATCGCTGGTATCCTCTATCTCACCGCAGCTGGTGATGAGGATCAGATTGGCAAGGCCAAGAACGCGATGATGTACTCGATTATCGGTGTCATCGTAGCCCTTCTCGGTTTCGTTATTATCCAAGCAGTCAACAACTGGCTCGGAGGCACCAACGCTTCCTTCTAGTGTTCGGATACTTCGATTATCGATAGCAAAAATCACCCTTCGATTAGCTCAGGGTGATTTTTGTTTTGAGTATAATGTATGGTATAGTATGGGTATAGATTTTTAATATTAATCGATTCAATTAGCAAGACAGGATTCTGTGTTGCGAATTGAGAAAAAAGTATGAGGAGTGCAATCAAGCGGATTGGTATAGCAGTGTATTTTTGGGTATTGATGATTCCGGTTATAGTGTCAGCCCAGATGACCCCGCCCCCTACGGGTTGGGCGGCTGGTCGCGACTATGCCAAGAGTGCCGGCACTCCTGATGGCACGATTATCGATATCATTGGTGCTACTATGGACTGGCTCCTGGCTCTTCTCGGATTCTTTGGTATCATCGGCTTTGTCGTCTCAGGCATCCTCTACCTCACCGCGGCTGGCAATGACGACCAGATCAGTACTGCCAAGAACGCCATGAAGTACTCAATTATCGGGGTTATTGTGGCCCTCCTCGGCTTTGTGATTATCAAGGCTGTCGAAACGCTTTTGATTGGCCAATCATCCAATTTTTAGACTGTCTTTATGAAGCAAACTCTTGCGACGTTATTCTTTCTCGCGCTGGCGATGGCACCGCTTTCGACACATGCGGTGACGTGTCCTGATGGTTACAGTGATCCAGGTGCTGGTGTCTGTGTCCCGACCGATACTGGTCTTTCAGACGCTACTGTGGCCGATGTGCTCCTGACTTTTATGAATTGGATCCTTGGAATCCTGGGATTTTTTGGGATAATTGCCTTTGTTGTCTCAGGTATACAGTATCTGGTCTCAGCCGGGGATGATGATACAATTTCGACCGCCAAGCGGAACATGAAGTACTCGATAATTGGCGTGATGGTGGCACTCTCAGGGTTTATTATCATTCAAGCGGTGGATACGCTCCTTACGGGTACTAGCTCGAATTTCTAGTTTCATAAAATGCTTTATATAAGCCATTTCCTATCAAGGTAAGTGGCTTTTTTCTTCTTGGCGGGAGGATGACCGGTTTTGGCTCTTGGATAAGCCTCAAATGGGGGGGTAAACGGTTAGCTAGATTCATAAAAAATGCTTTATATAAGCCATAAAATAGTATAAAAAGGCGTATTTTTTCATTGACGAATGCCACGAAATTTGCTATATTCAGAAGTACACTTTTAATGACTTTTCCTGTTTTCTGAGCAGGTACGCTATGGGTGAATTTTGGGGAGAGAGGCTGTTTCGATTACTCTCACAACTGAAGCACATTTCGCGCTTTTTGCCTTTTTCTCTGAGAAAGGGCTTTTCGTCATTGGCTCTTCTTTTGGTAGGGACAGGCGTCTTTCCAGCCTTGCCCATAATCGATACCAAGGAACTGGCCACTCCCGACCCTTCCGAGACGGCTGTAGCTATTGATCCTATCGAACTCTGCCGTTGGCAGAAGGACTTCACTTTTTTTCAGGAACTGACCGTGGGTGGCGAGAAAAAAGACGCCGATGCTCCATGTACGGTCGTAACTCCAACCTTGTCTCAGACAGCAGCCGAGGCAGAAGTAACGCGTGCAGATGAGGCGCTTCAAACAACTATCGCTACCATGGCTTCAGGCTATCCACTCGAAGTCATGGCGCCAACTATTGCCGAGTATGATCGGGAAGTGGCGGCACTTATCGTCGGTATTGCCAAAAAGGAGAGTAACTGGGGCAAGCGGGTCCCCGTCGATACCGCTGGGGCGGACTGTTTCAACTACTGGGGGTTCAAAGGAGCGGGGACTCGTGGCGTCGCTATGGGTCACGGTTGTTTCGGGAGCCCCGAAGAGGCAGTCCATGCGGTAGGTAATCGTATCGCCGAACTGGTGACGCTCCGGAAGACGAGCGACCCCAAGAACATGATTATCTGGAAGTGTGGCTCAAGTTGTGCCACCCATAGTCCCGAGAGCGTCCGCAAGTGGATTGCAGACGTCGATCTCTATTATCGTCAGATTGTCGGTACCAACTAACGGTGTCATGAAAGAGGTAGGCTGAGAGCGCGTTTCGGGGTATAATAGTAATACAAACAAACACATAAGGTTTTGCTATGACTTGGGCCCTCGTCGCTCTCCTCGGGTATTTTTTCAACGCCATTTCAGCTGCGTTTGATAAATTTTTGCTTTCTGATCGCATACCGACTCCGGCCGTGTATGCTTTTTTTGTATCCTTGTTCAGTCTCTTTGCACTCGGATTTGTGCCCTTTGGCGTGCGCTTCCTCGATCTCGCCTCCACACTCACGCTTCTCCTCTCTGGGATGACCTTTGTGTATGGTCTGGTGGCTTTTTATGCCGCGGTCAAGCGCCATGAGATTTCTCGGGTGGCGCCACTCGTTGGGACGATTATTTCGTTGGTGGCGTTCTCGGCTGTCTTTTTACCTGGTATGGATGGTGTCGTGGACGGCTGGTTTGTTATAGCGCTCCTCCTCCTCATCCTTGGTGGGCTCCTTATTTCTTTTGACTTGCCTCTGAGGCGAGGTGAACATATCTCTTGGTACATCGTTTTGGCTGGTATCCTCATGGGCCTGTCGTTCCTCCTCCTCAAGGGCGGGTATGCCAGTACTGACTTTGTGAACGGTCTCGTCTGGTCACGCCTTGGGATGACGCTCGCTGGACTGACACTTTTCATTGTGCCACTCTTTCGGCGTCAGATTTTGGCCCAGTTTGATGGTTTTGGACATCGCTCCCCGCGGGCAGCGAGTACCGGTGGGTTGTTTGTTTTGAACAAGGTGACAGCTGGACTGGCTACCTTCCTCCTTTCGTACGCCACGTATCTCGGATCAGTTTCGTTCGTCCAAGCTCTCTCTGGGATGCAGTATGTCTTTCTCTTGATGCTAACCTTTCCGCTTTCTTTTCGTTACCCTCAGGTCTTTGGTGAACGGCTCCATTTCTGGGACTGGATGCAGAAGGCCGTGGCTATTGGTATTATTGGTCTGGGCCTGTGGCTCGCGACGCAAAGTGGCGTATCACTGCTCATGTAACTTTCTCTATGAAAAAAATACTCAAATTTTTGGCCGGTACAGTTCTCTCTGTGCTCCTCATGGCGCTCCTCCTCTTTGGATACTTCAATATGCCGGCGCCTGCGCCGCGTGAGGATGTGAGTCTTGGGATGACCTTCTCAACACGTTACGCCGAAGGGCTGGGACTCGATTGGCGAGAGACGTATCTCGCCCTCCTCGATGAGGTCGGAGTGAAGAAGATGCGTATCCCGGTCTATTGGGACCTGGTGGAGAAAGAGCACGGTACCTATGACTATGCCGATGTGGACTGGCAGGTGGCTGAGGCGGGCAAGCGGGGAGCCGAAGTCATCCTGGCAGTCGGCATCAAGGTGCCTCGTTGGCCAGAGTGTCATATCCCCACATGGGTAGGCGACGAAAAGGAGGCCCGTCGAGCCGGTATCTTGGCTCTCATTGAGACCACTATCCGTCGCTATGAGGGTAATCCAGTGATTACCAAGTGGCAGGTTGAGAATGAACCCTTCCTGTCATTTGGAGTGTGTCCAGAATTTGATGTAAAGATACTTGATGAAGAGATAGCACTGGTGAAACGGCTTGATCCCACGCGCCCGGTGGTGGTAACGGACAGTGGCGAGCTCTCGCTCTGGGTACATGCGGCGTCTCGAGGGGATCAGTTTGGAACGACACTCTACCGTGATATCTATAGTCCCAAAGTGGGCGGATACTTTGAGTATCCTATTGGACCTAACTTCTTCCGTTTTAAGGAACAGATGGTGCGCCTCTTCACAAATCAAGAGCATTTCTCGGTCATCGAGCTTCAGGCTGAGCCCTGGGCCAGTGGCTGGATCGCCGAGGTGCCACTTGAGGAGCAGTTCCGGACGATGAATGAGTATCGCCTCCGTGAGAACGTTGACTATGCTCGTCAGGTCGGGTTTGAAGACATCTATCTCTGGGGAGGAGAATGGTGGTACTGGATGAAGACCAAGAAGAACTATCCGGCCGTCTGGGAGACCGCCAGGGAGCTGTATCAGGAACACGAATAGAAGAATATATGACAGTGCCCCTCATTCTTATCCTGCATGATATCCGGAGTGCGCATAATGTGGGATCAATTTTTCGGACCGCTGATGGAGCGGGACTTGCCCGCCGAGGCTACGCGGGAAGCGTTGCTGGCGGGGGTGTGAGTATCTATCTTACGGGATATACGCCATGCCCGCCGAAACCGGGCGCCCTCTATCTATCTGATGCTGACAAAGCGCTTCAGAAGACAGCGCTCGGGGCAGAGACATCGGTACCCTGGAGACAGGTGGCCTCACTTCCGAGGCTACTCACGAGACTTCACAAAGAGGGATATGAGCTGGTGGCACTCGAGCAGATGCCCGGGAGTATTGATTACCAAGACTATCGACCAGGGAAGCGCGTAGCCCTCATCCTTGGGAATGAAGTAGAGGGGGTAGCACCTGAGATACTCAAACGCTCTGACCATGTTATCGAGATACCGATGT
>CAYWLN010000049.1:0-5376 GCA_964459475.1 uncultured Bdellovibrionales bacterium
CGCTTCCTTTGCTTTTGTTTTTGTCCTCGCTACGCTTCGTGGCGACCGGAAACGCTTGGTACTCCCAGGCTTCGCGGTGTTTCTTTTTTCCATCACGTCATTTTTCTTTGCACTCGGCAGTGGCTCATATGACAATGGTCAGTCCCTCCTCGCCGAAAGCAAGGCTCTTTCTGCTGTCGAAACCTTTCGAGCCTCAAGCTACCTCGCCTCCCATGCCAAATCAGATGACCTCATTCTCAAGGATCACAACTATATCGTGGGTGACGCCTGGATGAAACTCTTTTTCCTCCGTGACTATAGCTACCCACTCTCTCGTGGATTCTTCAAACGTTACGAAGACAACCCCAATCGTGAACAGTGCACTCTCCTCATGATCTCCGTCCCCAACACCGCGCGTGGCGAAAAATGCTACACTGAAACTGGGACGAATATAGTCGTCGTCAATCCGAAATACGACGTTACGCCTTTTGAGAAATCAGATAATTTTGTCCGTATCTACGCAACCGATAACATTCACATCTACACTCGAGGGCAATGAAAACATCCTTCACTGAAAACCGTCTCATCCTCCTCTTTGTGCTCCTCTTTGCCGTGAGTAGCCTATATCTCTTTTGGCAAAACGAGCGTGGCCTCGACCAGAATCTCGGCAAAGACTGGTGGATTCTCTCTTTTGACGAACCCATGAACGAGGGAAACCTCACCTATACCGTCGAAAATCATAGTAATAACACCGAATTTCGGGCGACCATCACCGAGGGAAGTACTCTCCTCGCAGAAGAAACATTTTCGCTCCCCAAAGGGCAATCAAAGACACTCACCCCTACAGTGCCCTCCTCCGCCTCTCGCACCGTCATCACGGTCACCACAGGGACCCAAAAGAAAGCCATTTATCGCTAGCACTATGTCCAAAAAAATCCTCCTTGCCACTCGACCGCTCGTCCCACCATGGGATGAGGCCTCGAAGAACTTTGCCTACTTCCTCGGCCGTGAAGTGACTGACCACGCGCTCACTCTCCTCACGACGAGCGTGCCACTCTCTGGTCTCCCAGCGAGCGCTCATGAAGAGCGCATCTTTTCTCATGGTCACTTTGACCTAGCGACCAAGCTCCGCCTGCTCGCCTATCTCCGCCGGACCAGGCGGGACTATGATGTCACTCACTATCTCTTTACCCCGACCAAACAAAACACCAACCTCATCAAATGGCTAGCACGACCAACCGGACGTACCCTCCAGACGGTAGCGACGCTCCGTGAAGACCTCTACACGCCCACAGAACTCCGTTCCCTACTCTTTGCGGATCGGATTATCGTCTATACTGACCGCACCAAGAACAAGCTCGAGGCACTCGGCTTTCGAAACGTCACCCGTATCTACCCTGGCATCGACCTTGACCTCTACCAACCCAGAGATAAGAATCCAGCCGTTCTCGCAACCTACGGCCTCACTCCCGATGACTTCTTGGTTATCTACCCCGGCGAATACACCCGCCTCGGTGCCACCGACATGCTCGCTGAGACGTTTCTCCGATACTTCACCGAACACCCCGAGTCCAACATGAAGTTTCTCTTTGCCTGTCGGATCAAGAATGAAGCCGACCGCGCCAAGCGCGAAGACATCAGGGCCAGAGTAAAAAGCGCGGGCCTAGAAAAGCATATTCTCTTTGACGAACAGAGCGCTACCACCGACATGCCCTCGCTCTACAACACCGCAGATGTTGTCATCTTTCCGGTTGAAAATCTCAAAGGAAAGTTTGATGTCCCACTTATCATCATCGAGGCCTATGCCTGCGGTAAACCAGTTATCCTCTCCGATCTTCCCCAGTTTACTGAATTTACAAACCCTGATATTTGTGTTACAATCCCGAAAGATTCGGGTGATAAACTCATCGAATTTTTGGCTTATCTAAAGGATAATATCGAAGAACAGCACCGTCTCGGCGACAATGCCCGTCGCTACGTCAAAGACCACTTTGACCTCAAAAATACTGCCAAACAGTACGAAGAAATTTACTCGTCGCTCTAAGACGCAAGTGTAGCGGTAAGACTTTTATTTTCTTTCTCCGGGTGAAAGCTGGTCGCATATCTGATGCCTGCCCGCCTCTGGAGGGAGCGTCCCGCATAAAGAATTTCCGTGAAACCCACTAAAATCTCTATGTTCGAATCAAATATTACGAAGCTCTCTCCTCATAAAAGCGAATTCAAAACGGACAAGATGAAAGTTCCGGTTGTTTTTCACGTGGGTGACAAGCTCATGCCCGGTGACGAGACCATGAAGCAACTGGAGAGCGTGGCTGCTAATGGTTGCATCTTTCATCATGTCGCGGCCATGGCGGATGTACACTCCAAGCCCGGTCGCAAAAACGCCACGGGCACCACGGTCGCTTCCGAGCAGCACATCCTTCCCCAGGTGAACGACAGTGACCCAGCCTGTGGGATGCGTCTCGTCCGGCTCGATCTCGATGACACCAACATCACCCCCGCGGAAATAGACCGAATTTTTCAGGCGGCGACCAAGACGGTCCCGACCAAAAAGTATGTCGGCACAGTCCTCCCTTTCCGTGTGATTGTCGATATCTGTCGTCTTGGTATCGCTCCCCTCATCGAGTACCTCAGTATCAAGACGAAGCATGAGGCCGAAAACTCGATAGACCGGGGTAACTTTTTTGACGAAGCACCTACCCGTCGGGGCATCATGAATATCATCCCACCCCTCTTTCTCTTTTTTGCTCAGTTCCGCTCGGGCATCATCGGCGCAGCCGGCAACCACTTCCTCGACCTCATGAAGGTGACTGACGTCGTTGACCCAGAGGTAGCAGCGCGATTCAACCTCCGTAAGGGCCAGTACATCCTCATGGTTCACTGTGGCTCAGGCATCCTCGGTCAGTACACCATGTACATGTTTACCGCCAAAAAGCGTGAGCACCTCTCGACGGCCATCCTCATGAACATTGGTCGCTTCTTCTGGCTCACTCCTTTCAAGAATACGATCGCGCGCATCGCTGACAAGATTCGTGCCTCGGATTTCGGCAAGGCAGAACCCCTCATCACCTTTGATGGCGAGGGCGAGGACGGCCGGCTCTATATGGCAGCGAGACGCGCGTGCTCCAACTTTGCTCACGCCAACCGTGCCACCATCACTCATAATTTCATCTCTACGGCCGAGAAAGTGCTGGGGCGGACCATCGAGGCCGATCTTCTCTATGACATGCCTCATATCCTCGTTTCCCAAGAAGAACACTACGGTAAGAATGTGTGGGTGCACCGCAATGGCACCAGTCGCGCCTATGGTCCAAGTCGCATGGCCGCTCACCCGACATTCAAGGACACTGGCGAGCCGGCTTTTATTCCGACGTCCATGAGTACCGAGGCCTATCTCTGCGTCGGCCAAGATGGCAATGACTCGAGCTTTTACTCCTGTAATCACGGAGCTGGTAAGTCAGTCAAGAAATCAGACGATGTCGTACCGGAAAGTAAAGAAGCGCTCCATGAGAAATTGGCTACCCGGGGTGTTAAACTCTACAATGGTCGCTCCTCCAAGGTAATCGAGCAGGACTCGTCACACTACAAACGTGCCGAAGATGTCATCGAAAGCGTCGTCGCAAATAATGTCGTCAAGCCTGTCGTCAAACTTGAGCCTATCTCAGTCATCATGTACTAACGTCATGCGCTTCATTACGCTTTCTGGAGTCGACGGATCTGGCAAATCCACTCAGCTCGAACTCCTTCGCAGTAAACTGGAACAATCAGGCAAGAAAGTAGCATATTTTCATGCTGTGGAATTTTCGTTGGCCAATAAAATTGCGAGATGTTTGCATGGAAAGAAGCACTTCGAGCCTGGCCAAGAAAAGGCTGTTACAAAAGCCTCTTGGTTCTCTCTTCTACTCCGCGAGAAGTTTCTTTTGATCGATATGATTCGCTTTACGTTTCTCCGTCGAACACTCGAGGGGCAAGGGTATGATTACCTCTTGTCCGATCGTTCATTCTACGACTCCGTCGTGAATCTCGAATACCTCGCACGAGACGTCCAATTCTTCTCTTGGCCTATCCGCTTGGGTATCGCATGGCTCGCCAAGTATACGCCCAAGGGCGATGTCTGCTTCTACTTTGACCTCACTCCAGAGGCCATCATGGCCCGTGAGCGCGCCCCAGAGCAAGGCATCGACTATCTCCGTGCCAAGATGGAACTCTTCAATAATCATTCCTCCAAGTGGGACTTGATCATGATCGACGCTCATCAGAGCAAAGAAAGTATTTTTCAAGAAATCGCACGTAGATTAAATGTTTGAGTCGGGACGTTCTCTTGAAATCTTTCTTTTCTGTACTCCCGATGTGACGTCGGTAACATTTCTTGTGAGCGTGCCGGTAACGGTCGAGCGTGATTGACACCTCGGTACAAGACAGCTCCCCGTTCGGCGAAGCGAGCAAAGAAATGTTCGACGGATACGCAAGGGTAGGAAAAGGAAGATTTTAAAGAGAACGCGTAACAACATAGTATGAAAAAATTCTCTCAAGCACTGGTGTGGCTGACCCTCTCTGAGGTCATCTACAACATCGGTGGCTACATCATCCAGTCGTCACTCGGCCGCATCCTCGGCCCTGAGGAGTATGGTCGCTATGGTCTCGTGGTGACACTCACCACCATGATCATCATCCTGATCGGAAACGGCATCCCTACCGCCATGTCCAAATACCTAAGCGAGATCTTTGAGTCCGCCCCGGGCAAAATCCTCGGCATCAAGTACCAAGCACTTAGGCTTCAGGCCATCCTCATGCTCTCAGTGACTGCCGTCTTCTTCTTCGCGTCACCGCTTATTGCTTGGGTCCTCCGCGATCCATCGCTTACATCGCTTTTTCAGCTCTCCTCGCTTATTATTCCCGCTTTCGCGGCGGCCTCGTTTTACTTCTACTACTTCACCGGGCTCCACTTCTTCCGAGTTCAAGCGGCCCTCAAAACACTCCGAGCAATCAGCCGGGTGGTCTTTATCGTTCTCCTCGCATCATTCTTTGGGGTTGAAGGAGCCATCACAGGCTATATCATCGCCCCGCTCTTTGTCTTTGGGATGGCTATCCTCTTTGACCTCTTGGTTACCCATCGCTATTTCCCGACCCTAAGAGACACCCGGCGTAAAGAAGTAGCGCTCTTTTCGGGCAAAACCATCCTGGCTTATGCCGGACCGCTGACTGCGTTCCTCCTCTTCTATGAACTCATCCTTACCCTCGACCTGTACTTTGTGAAAAGCATGCTCGGGAGCGACTACCTAACCGGTATCTACAACGCCGCCATCACCGTCGGACGCATCCCCTATTTTCTCTTTTATGCTCTCACTATCATCCTCCTCCCCGCTATCTCCAAGACCACGGCCGAAGCGGACACAG
>CAYWLN010000050.1:0-5280 GCA_964459475.1 uncultured Bdellovibrionales bacterium
TTTCAGTGTAGCATTTTTCGCCACGCGCGGTGTTGGGGACGGAGATCATGAGGAGGGTACACTGTTCGCGATTGGGGTTGTCTTCGTAGCGTTTGAAGAAACCGCGAGAGAGTGGGTAGCTATAGTCACGGAGAAAAAAGAGTTTCATCCAGGCGTCACCCACGATATAGTTGTGATCTTTGAGGATGAGGTCGTCTGGTCCGGCGTGGGAGGCGAGGTAGCTTGAGGCCCGAAAGGTTTCGACGGCCGAAAGAGCCTTGCTTTCGGCGAGGAGGGACTGGCCATTGTCATACGAGCCACTGCCGAGTGCAAAGAAAAATGAGGTAATCGAAAAAAGAAACACTGCGAATCCTGGGAGTACCAGGCGTTTCCGGTCGCCACGAAGCGTAGCGAGGACAAAAACAAAAGCAAAGGAAGCGAGGAGCCCGAGGGGGAATGACAGATAGGCCCCGATCCGATTGCTGGGGATATTGATGAAGAGGAGATGCGGGAAGAGAGTCATCATGAGGAGGATGCCGCCCCAACCGACGAGAAACGCACTCCCGTAGCGATATTTGTCCCGGAGGAATGCGATGAGGAAGAGACCAGCCAGACCGAGAGCGACCCTCGCTTCGCCAGAGGAAAATGTCACCTGATACAGTGAGAGCCCGGTACGAGTGGTCTTAGTTGGGGTACCGAGTGCGGTCCCGACGGCACGGGTCTCGATATAGGTCGGCATGGCGACGAGGAAGAAAAACAAGCAGGCGAGTAGAGCTATGATGAGAGGTTTGGGTTGAAGAAAAAGGGTGAGCCATTCTCGAGCGATAGTGGCGATCTTCTGCCACTGCCAGATGATGAAGACCAAGACTGAAGCGCCAAGGGCAAAGAGGGTGATGAGAGTGCTCAGGTGGTGGATATAGGCGAGCGCAAAGGTGAGGAAGAATCCGAGAGCCAGGAAGTCGGAGCGCTTCTCACGAAAAGCTCGGAGGTAGGCGAGGATAATGAGGGGAATAAAAAGGTTGCCGAGAGTGTTCCCTACTACGCCACCCGAGACAAACTTGGCCTGGGGTGAGGCGAGGGTATAGAGCGGGCCAAAGAAGAGGAGAGTGGCAAGAGCAATACGCTCAGGTGTAAAGAATGGATGATTGTCAGTAGACTCTGCAAAGCTCTCGGCAAGCGCCCGAGCGAGCGCCACGAGTGCGAGGAGAGCAAGGAGATTGATAAAAAGGAGAAAGACGATCGGGAAGGCAGTAAAAAATCCAATGCCAGAGAGGATGGAAATTGCAGCAAAAGGGAGGTGCTCACCAATAATAAAATCAGCAATCGGCTCTGGCTCGGTCACAGAGTAGGTGCCAGAAGCGTTGGTTACGATGTCTCGCTTGGCATACTCGGGGAGCACACCAGTTTTGGTGATGAGCGCTGACCAGTACATATGGTGCCCGAGGTCAGTCGAGGTCGGGAGGACGGCGTGCGAGAGGTAGATGGTTTTCAAGAGCACCGTGAGCATGATGAGGAGCCCAAAGAGCACTGTCCCACGCTTACTCCAACTGTGGGGAGTAGCGGATTCACTCGAGGCGGGAGAGAAACGGTTCCGGATGAAGAGCGAGAGAGCGAGGAGTGCTCCAAATCCGAGGAGGGCAAGACTCATTGAGAGTGCGGTGAAGCGTACGCCCGCCTGTCCGAGGAGGATCATCCCGAAACTGAGGAGGCCCAAGCCCACCACAAATGAGAGCACAAACGTCTCAAGCGGAGTGAGTACTGCCCCACGTTTGAGGAACAGCTTGAGGAGGACGGAGCCAGGCACAAAAAAGAGGGCCCCAGTAGCGAGAAAGAAAAGTAGGGTGTCTGTAAAAGCGATCATGATACTTTGATTTTGAGTGTCTTCTCTAGTGCCTCGACGTATCGGAGTGAGATAGTATCCCAGTGGTAGTGTTCTTGGGTGTAACGAGAGGCTCGTTCTCCGAGGTCGCGTCTCTTTCCTTCATTTGAGAGGAGGCCATCGATGGCAGTTTTCCAGGCTGTGGCATTGCCAGGTTCAACCAAGATCCCGTTCTCTCCCTCTATGATAGCATCTTTTAGACCCTGGAGATCGGCAGTGATAACGGGACGGCCACACAGCGCAGCCTCGATGACCGAGATCCCAAATCCTTCCATGGTGCCTGGGACCTCTATGTTCGGTGAGATGACGATGTCAGCCGTGTGGTAGAGGAGCTTGATATCATTCCAGGAGAGATTGGTGAGGAGCTTCACCCGATGCTCCAGCTCGAGCTCTGCGGTAGCGGCGACACAGGCGGGGTAGATATCGGCATCACCAGGCGTACTTTTCTTCACCACGGCACCTGCACAGACCAGGATTACATTCTCTGAGAGGAGGGGAATAACGTTCCGGATGAACCATTCATTGCCTTTGTGCTTCACATATCGTCCAACGCGGACGAGAACCTGCTTGTTGGTGAGATCGAGACCGAGTAACTTCGCGAGATTTTCCCGAGTATAACTTCCTTCGAGTGTCGCCGGGTCAACACCGTTATTCACAACGACACAGTGAGATGCTGGGATACTGGCTCTTTCCGCTGTCTCTTTGGTTTCGCGACTGACGCAGATGAGGAGGTCGAGCTTTTTGAGACAAGGGATATTCACCGTGGCATAGACCCAAGGGAGAAATCCTCGCTTGGTTGCAAAGGTGATATCGAGCCCATGCAGGACCGAGGCCACGACCTTCTTGGGATAGCAGAGCTTGATGATAAATCCGAGTGGTCCCATGACGCCATCGCCCATGAGGACGGCATCGTAGCTTGGTAAGAGCCAGAGACTTTTCAGGAGTACCCATGGCAAAAACCACGGGAGTGCCGTCTTGCCACCATGGTTCGCCAGCGTCTGGACAGTCGCGTACTTGGGGAGCCATTCGGCGAGCGCCGCATTCTGATTTTCAATCCCACCTGTGATTGGGGGAAAGGCACGGGAAATAAACAATATTTTCATATCAATAACCAATCATCAATTCGCCAGCTGGCGAATAAAGATATAAGTAGTAACCGAAAACCAATAATTAATTACCCAAATATCTCAATTTGAAATTCGAACTTGTATCTTGGAATTTGCTGGCGTTCTGCCAGCTATTGTGGCTTAATTGTAGCCTTTTTGTGCCCATTTGTCACTACTATTGACTTTCATGATAAAAAGGTGTATAATAAAAGTCAGTTAAAATGTCAAGAAACTTGCATTGAATTCAGATTTTCACCTCTGGTGGAGAGCTGATAAAGTGCAAAGTAGTTTAAAAATCGGTGAAGCGGCCCCCACTCACAGGGGTAGCGCGGTACTCCCGTACCATTCACAATCAACACTTCCGCATCACGCGGGACCGGCACGACTATCATGGGTCGTGGTGAGACGGTTGACTCTTGAAAGGAGTCAACATGAAGATCTCATTCAAGTTTCGGGCGGAACCGGGGCAACTCGCCTCTGTTGTTCTTAATTTGTTGACGCTGGCTCGCAATGGGCCGCTCAACTATCGCTCTCTTGGACACTCCGGAGAGTCGGAGTACATCCAGGCCATTTTTGACCTGGTGGGTGGAGCTTCTTCGGGGGAGGAGTGCCTCACGCCAGAGGTGCAGGAGGAAATCCTGCACCTCTGGGACGCCATCTCTGGGTGGGCAACGGGTGAAGAGGCTGCCACATATCTGTGGCAGCAGGCTGACGACCACTTCCCCATCGACGATGGGGTGAGGGTGGGCAATGCCACCCTCGAGGTGTGGGTGAAGAACTCGCACCTCAAGATTTGCCGTCTTAGTGACGGCCTGTACGCCCTTTGGGCGTGGGGTAATCGGCACTCCTTTGCCGAAAACCACACTGGAGGGATCGCCGAGGCCATTGTCGGCCTCGCCGGAAGAGAGCCGGCCGAACTTGAGGTCGAATCCCAGGCTACCCAGCCTTGGGACAACGAGCTCAGGAACTTGTTCCGGCCCACCCGGCTGGCACAAGTTGAGTGCGCGCTCTTCAATTATGATTTGCGCGGCCGACCGCCCCTCCTGGACGGGATCCACTCGGAGGCTGTCCATGCGGCAGCCAAGCTCCTCCTCCTCGCTCTGGGAGCTGAGGAAGCAGGGCGCGAACATATCGCCGCTAGGGCGAACTGGTAGCGTCGCCACGGGATGTCTCATTGAGCCCTGTCGAGAGACAAAATCAATGAGACAAAGTTGGGGAAGGAGGTGTAACGCATCGCCTTTCCCACACTCTTGAGGACTGGTTTTTTTTGAACGAGTTTTCAAGAATGAATCAAAAAATCCCTGGTCATTATAGCAAGGGATTTTTTGTTTTCTCAGAAGCCAAAAGCCATCAGCTATAAGCTATTTCTGATACCGATCTTTCCGAGCTTGGTACATCATGTCCTCTGTGAGCTTGCGATTCGATTTGATCATGTCGGCGATAAAGGCAAAGATGAGGAGCTGGATACCGATGATAAAGAGGATGCTTGATGAGAGGAGATAGTTCAAGTACGGGGTGACCTTGAAACCGCTACCGAAGTATTGGACCAGAAAAGTGATAAAGCCGATTGTGGCGAGAGCAATCAAGAAGAGTCCAGGGACGCCAAAGAACTTCATTGGGCGGACATCACGCACGGCCTTGAGTATGATGCGGGCGCTATTGTTCACAAAGCTATAGACACTCTTCACGATTTTGGATTTGCGGTCAGCAAAATAGGTAACTTGGACGGGGACCCAGAGGACCCGCAGGTTCTTGCCGATAGCATCGATGATGGTCTCTTGGGTGTAGGTGAAGCCAGTCGGATTGTTGAGGCGAAGGAGCGTCTCACGAGAGTGTGCCCGGAATCCACAGGTGAGGTCATCAGTTTTGACATTCAAAAACGATCCCACGAGAGAGGCGCCAAGGCGGTTAAAGAAATCTTTGATCCAAGGGATGTTCTTGGCACTCGACTGTGAGAAGCGATCACCGACCACCATGTCAGCCTGGTTCTTGAGGACTGGGTCGATCAATTTTTGAATCTCGGCGGAGTCAAACTGGCCATCAGCATCAATATTGACCATAATGTCGGCGCCTTCCCGGAGAGCGTTCTCGCTTGCTGTGGCAAACATGACCCCGAGACGACGGTTGATACCGTGCTTGAGGACAAAGTCAGCTCCAGCCTCCTTGGCTACCTCGGCGGTACGGTCAGAGGAACCATCATCGACGACCTGAATCAAGACTTCATCGATGCCGGCATAGTGACGGGGCATATTCTCTATGGTTTTGCCAATCACCGATTCTTCGTTGTAGGCCGGGATGTTGATGATGAGACGCATA
>CAYWLN010000051.1:0-2409 GCA_964459475.1 uncultured Bdellovibrionales bacterium
TCAACTATCGGCTCATTTTTCTCCCGCCGGCCCTCTTTGACTACGTGATAGTCCACGAGCTCTGCCACCTACGAGAGCTCAATCATTCGTCCCGCTTCTGGGCCTTGGTCGCTCGGACCATCCCAGGCTACGTGGTGCGCAAACGTGAATTGCAGGCATTTGCTCGGCCAAGCCATTGACCCCGCACCTTTTCCGTGGACAACCTCGGTAAGCAAGGATTGTAAGGCGTAGCCGCCTCTCGGCTCGTACAAAAAATAACCACCATTGCTTCATAGAAAAGGTGCGGGGTTGACATCATTCCATTTTCCTGCTTTAATGAAGTTCTTACTCTAGAGTCCTCTGTGACTCTACATTCCTTTGGGAGTCTTATCTCTTCGAGGGGAAGAGCTAAGATTTAACCCATAACATTCAAAAGAATGTTTAGTAGAAACCCACGAGGAGGGCGCACCTCTTCCGGCCGTCCAGCGGTCAACCGTTTTGGTCGTCCGACCACCCGTAGTCGCAAACGTCGTCCAGCCGAGCGCGAGCTCGACTTCACCCAGTTTGTGAAGAAAGCCATCCAAGTCACCGAGACCGAGGTCTACAACCCGACCCATCGGTTTGCTGATTTTGAGATGCACTCCAAGCTCAAGGCGAACGTCGCCGAAAAGGGCTATGTCCATCCGACGCCGATCCAAGATGGGGCTATCCCTCATATCCTTTTGGGCCGCGACGTCATCGGTATCGCCAACACCGGTACTGGCAAGACCGCTGCCTTTCTCCTGCCTCTTATCCACAAGACGTTTAAGAACAAGTCAGAAAAGGTACTCATCATTGTCCCAACTCGCGAGCTTGCGCTCCAGATTGAGGACGAACTCCGGGATTTCTCGCGTGGTTCTGGACTCTGCTCAGCGCTCTGTATCGGTGGAGCTCATATTGATTCTCAGCTCCGTAGTCTCGCCCGGAACCCGAGCTTTGTCATCGGTACCCCGGGACGTCTCAAAGATTTGATCGAACGACGCAAGCTCGATCTCTCCGGTTTCGGCAACATTGTCCTCGACGAAGTGGACCGGATGCTCGATATGGGATTTATCAATGATATCAAGTACCTCGTGGCGCTCATGAAGTCACCTCGCCAGTCACTCTTTTTCTCGGCGACGATGCCTCGTGAAATCGCAGAGTTGGCCAAGAAGTTTCTGAACGACCCGGTAACCATCGCTATCAAGTCACGGGCAACGTCGGAAAACGTCGATCAGGACGTCATCCACGTCACCCCGAAAGAAGAGAAGATCGAAACCCTTCACAACTTACTCTTGAAGCCCGAGTTTCAAAAAGTGCTCATTTTCGGACGCACCAAACATGGGGTAGACAAACTGGCTCATCGTTTGGAAGACCGGGGCTTCAAGGCCGACTCCATTCATGGTGACAAGTCACAGTCTCAGCGTCAGCGCGCCCTCCGGAGGTTTACTCAAAATGAGATTACGATTCTTGTGGCCACCGATGTGGCGGCTCGCGGACTCGATATCCCGGATGTGACCCACGTCATCAACTACGAACTTCCTGAGAACTACGAAGACTATATCCACCGTATCGGTCGTACCGGTCGTGGGGACAAGAAGGGGAATGCTCTGACCTTTATCGGGTAAGTTCTGGTGCAGGGTGGTATAATGGGGGGACTGCTCATTTGTCCCCCTATGCATCACCTCCTCTCTACTATTGAAGCCACTGTACGCTACGCGGCGTTTCATATGCCGCTTGAGCTCTTTGTATTCTGCGGATCATTTCTCGAAGAAGTGGTTAGCCCCATCCCCTCGGCTCTCATTATGGGCGTCGCCGGATCGCTCGCCCTTGTCCAGGGCGACCCAATCTGGTACCTCCTCCTCTTGGCAGGGATCGGGAATCTCGGGAAAACCATCGGGGCCTCGCTCTACTACCTCCTCGGAGATAAACTGGAGGACGTGCTTATGCCTCGGGCTGAGAAGTGGTTTGGGATCACTCATCAGGATATCGAGCATATCGGCAAGCGTTTTGTCGGGCATCACTGGAAGGATGGCGGAGCGCTCTTTGTCCTCCGGCTCCTCCCGCCATTTCCCACGACGCCGGTCTCTATCGTCGCCGGTATTATCAAGATGGACTTCCGGGTATTTTTTATTGCCACCTACGCAGGCAACTTCTTCAAGGATCTCCTCTATCTCTACATCGGCTACGCCGGTATCGCCAAGCTCCATACGCTCTGGCGACACATTGATGAGATGAAGATAGTGGTGGATATCATCGTGTTTGTTTTGGCAGCAGCTTTTCTCTTTGTTCTCTATACCGAGCGTGGTCGGGGTGAGAAGATGTATCATCATTTTTCAGCGAAACTTGTTCAGTGGTTCAAAAAGAAGTAAGTATGTCTCATTTCACCCTCAAATCTAACTGGCCCCCAGC
>CAYWLN010000051.1:2509-5248 GCA_964459475.1 uncultured Bdellovibrionales bacterium
TTCAAAAAGAAGTAAGTATGTCTCATTTCACCCTCAAATCTAACTGGCCCCCAGCGGGAGATCAACCCAAGGCTATCGCTGAACTCACGGATGGCCTGAAGCAGGGGCGGCGATTTCAGACGCTTCTCGGAGTCACTGGTTCAGGGAAGACGTTTACCATGGCGAATGTTATCAAGGAGTCCGACCGACCGACCCTAGTCATCGCCCACAACAAGACGCTCGCGGCCCAGCTGGCGCAGGAGTACCAGCAGTTTTTTCCGGATCATGCGGTCCATTATTTCGTCTCATACTACGACTACTACCAGCCCGAGGCCTACATGCCTGCCTCTGACACCTATATCGAAAAGGATGCTCAGATCAATGCCGAGATAGACCGTCTCCGTCATGCTTCAACTCAGGCCCTCCTCACGCGCAAAGACGTCATCATCGTGGCGTCGGTCTCGTGTATCTATGGCTTGGGCAGTCCCGAGGAGTATGAACGAGAGCACCTGAGACTCGAAGTCGGCATGGCGATATCACGGACCGAGCTCCTTCATCGGTTGGTGGCGGTTTTCTTTGAGCGCACCAATGCCGATATGGCCCCGGGACAGTTTCGGAGTATCGGCAATCGGATCGAGATTATGCCGGTCTCAGAAAAATTTATTTACCTCATCGAAATAGTCGGTGGCATCATCGGAAGTATCACTCAGATTGACCCGGTGTCACAAAAGATCGCGGGGACACTCGAAAGCGTGTTTCTCTTTCCGGCCAAACATTTTATCACCGACAAGGACCAAAAGGATGAGGCCATCAAATCGATTCGGCAGGAGCTTGCCACTCGACTCAAAGAACTTGAAGCCGATGGGAAGCTCCTCGAGGTGGAGCGTCTCAAGCGCCGGACCACCTATGATCTCGCCATGATGGAAGAGATTGGCTACTGTAACGGCATCGAGAACTATTCACGGCACCTCTCGGGCAAACTCCCGGGTGAGCCCCCAGAGACACTCCTCTCCTACTTCCCACACTCGGCCGATGGCAAGCCAGAGTTCCTCACTATTATCGACGAGTCGCACGTGACGCTCCCGCAGCTTCGGGGGATGTACGCTGGGGACCAGTCACGCAAAAAGACCCTGGTAGAATATGGTTTTCGCCTTCCTTCGGCTCTCGACAACCGACCGCTTCGCTATGAGGAATTCCTGGAGCGTATCGGATCGGTTATCTTTACTTCAGCTACTCCAGCTGACTACGAACGCGAGGTGAGTGAGCATATCGCCGAACAGGTTATCCGTCCGACCGGACTCCTCGATCCGGAAGTGACGATCATGCCTATTTATGAAAAGGGGGACTATAAGGGTCAAATCGCGCATTTTATCAGCGAGACCGAAAAGGAGATTGCTCGCGGTGGACGCGTGATTGCGACCACTCTCACCAAGAAGATGGCCGAGGACCTCTCCGTCTATCTGAAAGAAAAAAAGATTAAAGCCGAATACCTCCACAGTGACGTGAAGACCATCGACCGGATCAAGATATTGACCCAATTCCGTCGGGGTGATTTCGACTGTATCGTCGGGGTCAATCTTCTCCGGGAGGGTCTCGACCTCCCCGAGGTATCATTTATTGGTGTCCTCGATGCCGACAAAGAGGGATTTCTCCGGTCTGAGACCTCGCTCATTCAGATCATCGGTCGCGCCGCTCGTAACGTGGATGGCCGTGTCATCCTCTATGCCGAGCGCGTCACTGACTCGATGAAACATTCGATTGATGAGACCAATCGTCGTCGGGCGCTCCAGATTGCCTACAATACCGAACATGGTATCACGCCTCAGACTATCAAAAAGAACATTCACGATATTACCGAGAATATGGAGAGTGAGCACGACAAGGCAGTGCGCGCCAATGTCGTTTTGGACCAGGAGATCTTTGCCGAGAATCCCGAGAAATTGATTCGTCTCAAAGAAAAAGAGATGCAGGCCGCAGTCAAGGTGCTCGACTTTGAGACCGCTGCTATCCTCCGCGATGAGATCCAAGTCCTCGAAGAGAGCCTTGGTGGTAAGAAAAAGAAGAAACAAGTCCGTTCCCGGCTGTTTTAGGCAAGAAAAAAACGGATGGGTTCATCCGCGTCTCGACATTTCGAGCACTGCACCGTGCGCGATGGTGCGCCAACATTCTCTGGTACTGTCTGGCTCGAGATGAGTGACAGTGGCAAAGATATCCCGAGGGAGAAACTTTCTACCGTAGCCAAACATGACCTTTTTGGCGATAGCTCTGATTGTGAGCTTGCTCGGGTCTTTCAAGAGGTGGCTACAGTGCTTGACGACCACGTACTCCCAGAAATACTGGATACCGCGCTGCCGAGCGTCACGGTATGACAAGTTGGCGCTACTGGTATAGTCCACCGACATGACAGTGTCTTGCCACAGCACGTTTTCTGGGCCATCGGTACCTAGCACGATGTCCAGTACGCGGCCCTCTTCAGGGAGCACGATTTGAACAAGTGCTGGCCGTAGCGAATGAATCACAACCCTGAACACAGGGTATTCCATGGCGGTCTCCTGGTTGGGGGGGAAGGAACTGAACACTGTACTGTACCCTATTGTTGACATTTTGGCAAGAGTTGGTTGTTTGTCTCGACTTGATACGGTATACTAGGTGTACAGCCGGTGAGACAAGGTCGGTCTTACCGAGGGTAATAAATATAACAATTTTTTATGACACAAAAGCAGATATTTGGTGTAGTGGTCGGAGTGGCCATCGCCATTC
>CAYWLN010000052.1:0-1181 GCA_964459475.1 uncultured Bdellovibrionales bacterium
CGAGCCATCTATCAGCTCACTAAAAACATCGCTGAATTTTATGCCCCAGATATTCCGATTGGCATCCACTGGATCATGGTAAGAGTTTTGAAGTAGTGGAGCGGGCTATGGAAATTGGGTTTGGCTCAGTCATGTATGATGGTTCACGCAAAGAATATGTCGATAATCTCATGATGACCAAGAAAATTGTCGATATTGCCCATAGTCGGGGAGTAGTCGTCCAGGCCGAACTTGGCAATGTTCCTTATATCGGGGAGATGCAGATGGAAGATGTCGAGTGGGGCAAATATATGACGGATCCAGATCAGGCTGCCCAGTTTGTCAAAGAGACCGGGATCGATACACTCGCCGTCGCTATCGGCAATGCGCACGGATTTTTCCGAGAACGCAGTGAACCTGACTACGTCCGGCTGACATCTATCGCCGCGCTCGTTGATCTCCCACTCGTGCTCCATGGCGCATCAGACTGGCACAATGGCCGAGTGGCCGAGGTCATCAAACGAGGAATCAGCTGTTTCAATGTCGATACCGCTCTCCGGCTCGCCTTTATCGGGGGTTTACGTGAAGCGCTCCAGTCGGAAGACGAAGCTGATCTCAGGAAGGTGATGGGTAAGGCCAAGGAGGCGACCAAGGAAGCCGTGAAAGGAAAGATGGAGGCCTTTGGGAGCGCCGGCAAAGCCTGAGGAGTGACGCGTGAAGTATGAAGCAAGAATCATGAATAAGTAAAATCAGAATTCATACTTCAGTATTCGTACATCAGACAATAGAGGAATAGCATATATAGAACATTTAAGCATTTTGGACTATGACACATACAAAGAAGAGGGTGGCAATCAACGGATTTGGGCGGATTGGACGAGCAGCGTTCAAGATCGCGCTGGAACAAGGCACGGTTGAAATTGTCGCTATCAATGATTTGACGGACGCAAGTATTTTGGCACACCTCCTCCAGTACGACACCGCCTATGGTCACTACCGGAGAGATGTATCAGCCAAAGACGGAAAATTGGTAGTGGATGGCCAGGAGTTCCCTGTCTATGCTGAACCAGATCCGAAGAAGCTCCCGTGGGGCAAGCTCGGTGTTGATGTGGTGCTTGAGTGTACCGGGCGCTTCACCGACAAAGCGGGGGCGTCACAGCATATAGAGGCTGGCGCCAAAAAGGTGATCCTCTCAGCCCCAG
>CAYWLN010000052.1:1191-5214 GCA_964459475.1 uncultured Bdellovibrionales bacterium
GGTGAGGACGAATTCGTGCCCACGTTTCTCATGGGGGTGAACGAAGAAACCTACCAGGGTGAAGCGGTTATTTCCAATGCCTCATGTACGACCAATTCCCTTGCTCCAGTGGCCAAGATTATTCATGAAAAGTTCGGTATTGCCAAGGCACTTATGACGACGATTCATTCGTATACCGCTGATCAGGTGCTTCAGGACGGTCCACACAAGGATTTGAGACGGGCTCGGGCAGCCGCGCACAATATCGTTCCGACGACAACAGGTGCCGCTATTGCGGTGACCCAAGTGATACCAGAACTCGAGGGCTTATTTGATGGTCACTCGATGCGGGTACCGACGATTGTCGTCTCACTTACGGACTTCACCTTTGTCCTCAATAAGAAAACTACCGTCGAGGAAATCAATACGGTCCTCCGTGAAGCCACCAAAGAAGCACGGTTTACCAAGGTGCTTGCGGTCACGGATGAGCCACTCGTCTCCTCAGACTTTATCGGCAATCCTTATTCAAGTATCGTGGACCTCTCACTCACCAAAGTGATTGATGGTGACCTGGTCAAGGTCGTAGCCTGGTATGATAATGAGTGGGGCTATTCGAATCGTTTGGTAGAAATGGCGGAACGAATCTAAATGTACGTGTATGACCGAAACAGAATACGACAATCGACTGGCGGAAATCGCCGCGACTCCTCTTGGTACGCTTGCTGATGATGCGGTGCTTGAGCTTTTGGCGGAGCGCAAACAGCTCACAGAGCTGAAAGCAGAGTACGCCAAAGTGGAGGCCGAGGCCAAGCTCGCGGCTGAGCACTTGGCCGCTCGGACTGAGGCAGAACAAGAGCTGGCTCGGCTCAATGCCCTTATTACGCCCGACAAGCCCGATGATGAGTTGATTCACCTCATCGAAGAGCGGAAAACCTGGGAAGCCAAGCTCGCTTTGCTCGAAGGAGGACCAGCTTCTGAAGCGACTGTGCCAGAACCAGCACCAGTAGCTACACCCGAGGAGACACTCCCTGAAACGCCCGAGACACCCGTGGCAGAACCAGTTATCCCAGCGGAAACAGAACCAATTTTGTCAGTCGCAATTGACGAGGATTTTGGTGAACATCGGATTGATGTCTCAAACATTGATCCGGGGAGCGATCTCGGTCGGGCCCTCGCAGAGATGCGAGCAAATATCGACAACATGGGCAAGATTTTGGATACGCTCCCGAGTACAGCCAAACGCGATAAGGCATTTATGCTTGCAGTCGCAGAAATTGATCCGGCCTATGCTATGCACTATGCTGACAAGGATGTACTCAAGAAGGACAATGATTTCAATCTGAAGGTAGTTATGACCAAGGGACAACGGATGGGAGGAAGCGTACTCGCGGAGATGCTACCCGAAGCGCGTACGGGTGAGATTGTGCTCGCAGCCGTCAAGCAGGATTATCGTAACGTCCGGTTTGTTCTCCCACAGATGCCTGAGTATGATGACATCCTCGCTAAAGCCAAAAGTATTGCTCTCGGTAAAGTGAAGGAGCTGAAAGATGGTGTCGATATCACCGCCCTGATACCCAAGATACTCCAAAAAGACAAAGCCTTTATGGAAGAAATAGCGAAGATAGTCCCTGGTGCCGAGTAAAGAGAGAAAATTTACCCTCATATCACCTCGCATGTACGATCTCCTCATCAAAAATGGCACCATCATCGATGGCACTGGTCGCCCTATGTACCGGGCAGATGTGGCCGTGCGCGAGGGCGAGATCGTTGCTCTCGGTGATCTTTCACGGGAACGAGCTGAGCGTGAAATCGATGCTACGGCGCAGTATGTGACCCCGGGTTTTATTGATGTGAACAATCATTCGGATACCTACTGGCAGCTCCTCGCTGATCCAGCGCTTGAGAGTATGCTCCGCCAGGGTGTGACGACCATCATCGGCGGTAATTCTGGGTCATCGCTTGCGCCACTCTCGGACCCGAGTGTCATGCGCTCTATCCAGAAATGGACTGATGTCGAGCGGATCAACTTTAACTGGCTCTCGATGGCTGAGTTCTTGGGTGAAGTGGAACGACGGGAGCCAGGGGTGAACTTTGCGACGCTCGTGGGTCACGGCACGATACGGCGCGGTGCTATGAAGGATGAAACAAGAACGATTACACCAGAGGAAATAGCGCTCATGGAGCGGTTTCTCAAATCGGCCATGAAGGAGGGAGCCTATGGTCTCTCGACGGGGCTCCGCTATACTCATGCCCGAGGTGCTGGTGCCCGGGAGCTCGCAGAACTGGCCCGAACTGCCGTCGCCGATGGAGGTATCTATGCGACCTATGTCCGTGATGAAGAGGAGGGCCTCGTCAAATCCGTTGAAGAGGCACTCCTCGTCGCCCGTGAAGCCAAGGTCCCAATTCATATCTCTCATCTGAAGGCGGTGGGTGAGAAAAACTGGCACCTGATGGACGAAGTATTCAATCTGATTGAAACCGCTACGCTCAATGATGTATCGGTCACGTTTGATGTCTATCCGTATACTTCAACGGGATCGGTCCTCTATACGTTGCTCCCAGAATGGGTGACGGAAAAGGGGCGCAAGATGATGATTGAGCAGCTTCGGGATCGCCAGACCTACCTCGCTGTTATCCGGGATATGCGGAAGAATGCAACGGACTATTCCCAGGTGATTATCTCGGTCTCCACTCTCTCAAAGATGCTTACCCGTCGGCGCATCTCGGAAATCGCGACGCTGCAGGGCAAAACCCCAGAGGAAGTAGTTCTTGACCTCCTCATGGCGAGTGATGGACGAGCTATCGTCTCGATGGAGGTGTTGTCCGAGAAAAATGTGCTTCGATCGATACAGCATCCATTTTCTATCATATCGAGTAACGGGGTAGGATACGATCTCAAACACAAGGAGACTGGGGATTTGGTTCATCCACGGAACTTTGGTACCTTCCCTAAAGTGTTTGCTGAGTATGTCAGAAATCAAAAAGCCCTCTCCTGGGAGGAAGCGGTCCACAAGATGACTGGGATGCCCGCCGAAAAGTTTAAACTGGAAAAAAGAGGTCAGATTGCAGAGGGGTATCATGCTGATCTCGTCATTTTTAATCCCGAGACTATCGCTGACAAGTCCACCATGGAAGAGCCCTATCAGTACCCAGTAGGCATCAGCCAAGTGATAGTAAATGGCTCTGTCGCGCTTGATGGAGATGCCTTGTCGTCCAAGCGTTTTGGCCAGGTTCTCCGTCGGAAGAAAAAGAGCTTTCTGCCTTGGTAAGAAAGGCTTTGGATAAGGCTTTTTCAGTACGTGACAGAACGGCCTTCCTGTGAGAGGATACGGGTATGAAAACACTCTTTACGGACAAACGAATCACCGTTTTTGGTCTCGGACTCAACATGGGCGGAGTCGGGACCGTAGCCTATCTGGCCCTTCAGGGTGCCAGGGAAATTATCGTTACTGACATCAAGACCAAGGAAGAGCTGGCACCCTCGATAGAAAAACTCGAGCGCTACAAGAACATCATCTGGGTGCTCGGACAGCACCGTCCGGAGGACTTTACGACCGTGGATATGGTTGTGAAGAATCCTGGTATTCCCTGGACCAACGAGTATATCAAGCTCGCTGAGGCGCGGGGGATACCGGTCGAGATGGACTCGAGCTTGTTTTTTCGTCGATGTAAAAATCCGATTATTGGTATCACGGGGAGCAAAGGGAAAACAACAACCTCAACTTTGATTGCTCATGTATTGACAGAGGCCAAGCGAGAGAACGTTTCAGTGGGTATCAGTCAGGTCGGAGTACTCGGAGTACTCGATCAGATTACTCCAGAGTCTCAGGTGGTGTTTGAGCTCTCGTCATGGCGTCTCT
This sequence comes from uncultured Bdellovibrionales bacterium, assembly GCA_964459475.1. Lineage (GTDB taxonomy): Bacteria > Patescibacteriota > Minisyncoccia > Moranbacterales > UBA1568 > UBA1568. Next base: position 5,031 of record CAYWLN010000052.1, read on the forward strand.
CGGCGCTCGCTCATATACGGAAGAGTCCAGCCATCGCGGTCCTCACCAATATCTATCCTGATCACCAGAATTATTACCACTCCATGGAGGCGTATATGGCGGATAAAGCCCAGATCTTCCTCCATCAGAAAGCGAGTGGTATCTGTATCGCCAATTGGGATAATGCGCTCGTACGCGAGATGGT
>CAYWLN010000053.1:0-1554 GCA_964459475.1 uncultured Bdellovibrionales bacterium
ACTACTCCACAAAGCTGATAAAGACGTATACGAGGCTGTGCTTGGTGAAGAGAAACGCCAGGCAGAGGGGCTCGAGATGATTGCGTCCGAGAACTATGTCTCGCAGGCAGTGCTGGAAACACTCGGGACGGTCCTTACCAACAAATACTCTGAGGGGTACCCAGGCCGACGCTACTACGGCGGTCAGGAATTTACTGATGTGGTGGAGACGCTGGCCATCAATCGGGTGAAGAAACTCTTTGGGGCGGAGCATGCGAACGTCCAGTCCCATGCGGGGGCCCCAGCCAATCTGGCTGCTTATTCGGCTATCCTCAAGCCCGGTGACACTATCCTCGGGATGGACCTCTCACACGGTGGGCACCTCACGCATGGTCATCCGCTCACGCTCCCCGCACAGATTTATCAGTTTGTCGGCTACAAGACCGAGGCTGATGGGACCATTGATTATGTGAAATTGGAGAAGCTTGCCAAGCAGGTGAAGCCCAAGCTCGTCCTCGCTGGATTTTCGTCGTATACTCGCCAGCTTGATTATGAGAAGATATCGGCGATTGCCAAGAAAGTCGGTGCCTACTCGATGATGGATATGGCTCATATCGCTGGTCTCGTGGCTGGCCGGGCGATACCCAATCCGGTGCCATTTTTCGATATTGTGACCACAACTACCCACAAGACGCTCCGCGGTCCGCGCGGTGGCGTGATCCTCTGTCGAGCTGATTTGGCGAAAGCCGTTGATCGGGCAGTCTTCCCCGGACTCCAGGGTGGACCACTCATGAATACCATTGCGGCGAAGGCCGTCGCTTTTGGTGAGGCGCTCCGGCCAGAATTTCGCAAGTACGCGAAGCAGGTGCTCAAGAATGGCAAGATGCTCGAAAAAGAAATGACGAAGCGCGGTGCCTCTATCCTCTTTGGTGGCACCGAAAATCACATGATTGTGATCGATGTGGTGAAGAGCTATGGTGTGACCGGCAAAGAGGCTGAAAAGATGCTCGATCAGATTGGCATCACGGTCAATAAAAACGTGATTCCGGATGACCCACGTGGTCCGATGGACCCAAGCGGTGTCCGGATCGGCGTCCCAGCGGTCACGACTCGAGGGATGAAGGAGGCAGAAATCAAGGTCATCGCTGGTTGTATCGATGAAGCGCTCCGCTCGGGCGGTAATTCGAAAGTCTTGCAGGATATCCGGAAGTCTGTTATGAAACTCTGTAAGGCATTTCCAGTCTATAAGCAGTAGTAAGGGGCACGTAGCAAGTAGCAAGCGAGAAACTCTTTCTTCATACTACTTTCTACTGGCTACCCAAAACATATGAAAGGCATCATTCTCGCCGGTGGGACTGGGACACGACTCCTCCCGCTCACGGCTATCACCTCAAAGCAGCTCCTCCCGGTCTATGACCGCCCGATGATTTTCTATCCGCTCGATACCCTCATCAAAGCCGGTATCACAGATATCCTCATCATCGTGTCACCCGAGCACTCCGGGAGCTACCTCAACCTCTTGGGTTCACTTTTCCGCAAGTTTGGTGTGAACCTGTCAGTTGTGGTACAAAAGGC
>CAYWLN010000053.1:1564-5179 GCA_964459475.1 uncultured Bdellovibrionales bacterium
GGGGCCTCGTGGATTGGCCGAGACCTATCTGTTGGCTGAGGACTTTCTCGATTGTGAGCCATCGACCCTCGTCCTGGGGGACAATATTTTTGAAGATGACTTTACTGAAGCAATCCAGACCTTTGAAAAGGGCGGGCGCATCTTTGCCAAAGAAGTGAGTGATCCGGAGCGGTTTGGTGTCGTTGAGTTTGCTCCGGACCAAACGGTCATATCGATCGAAGAAAAGCCAGCCGCCCCCAAGAGTCGCTATGCTATCCCCGGCGTCTATATCTTTGATGGGCGGGCTATCGAGGTCGCCAAGACTCTCAAGTCCTCAGAGCGGGGTGAACTTGAGATCACTGATCTCCAGCGTCACTACTTGGGAGAGGGCGCGCTTGATGTCCGCGTCATAGAGGGCGCCTGGTTTGATACCGGGACACACGAGTCGCTCTATGAGGCCGGGGCATTTGCTCGGGAGAAAGAACTCGGTCGCCGGATGCACCCCATGATCAACGAGGCTATTGCTGAGTTTACCGCCGAGTATAAGAAGATAGTGTCAATTAAGAAGTAAGAACGCGACTATGTCCCAAGCGCCAATCCAGAAAATTAAGAAAGCTATCATCGCCGTCGCCGGGAGTGGTACCCGACTCCTGCCTGCGACTAAATCGATGCCCAAGGAGATGCTCCCTATTGTCGACAAGCCAATCATCCAGCTCGTCGTCGAGGAGCTCGTCGAAGCAGGTATCGAGGATATCATCTTTGTGACGCGTTGGGACAAGAAACCGCTCGAGGATCACTTTGACTATTCTACCGCCCTCGAGGATGACCTCCGGAAGAATGGTAAGGAGGAACGGTACGAGCAGGTTCATCGTATCGCGGAGCTCGCCAATTTCGTCCATATTCGTCAGAAGGGCCCCTATGGCAATGGGACACCGGCACTTTCGGCTGCGAGCCTGGTTGACGATGAACCGTTCATCTACTGCTTTGGTGATGACTTGGTCAAGTCCGATGTTTCATTTACCAAGCAGATGGTTGATGAGTACAACAAGCATGGTCAGCCGATGCTCGGTGTACAAGAAGTACCACAGAGCGAGGTATCCAAATATGGTATCGTCGACGTCGATCCTGAGACGATGCAGGTGAGAAATATCATCGAAAAGCCGTCACAAGAAGAAGCACCGTCGCGACTCGCTGGATTCGGTCGTTATATCCTCAATCAAGAAATACTGGATATTCTCAAAACGACTGCGTTGGGGAAGGGTAATGAACTCTGGCTCGTGGATGCTATCCACAACTACATCGAGAAGGGCGGGACCTTTTATGCCAAGACAGTGGAGGGAGGTCAGTGGATGACGACCGGCGATCCCTTGAACTATATGATGACCATCCTCGCTTATGCCGTGGAACGCAAAGATATCGGGGACCAGGTCAAAGACTACATGAGAGACATCGTGAGCAAGGGGTAACCCATTAGGGCCATTTATCTCAATCTATGTACTGGATCTACCTCACGCTGTTTGTTTTGGCTATCTTGACGCCACAGTTTATCGCGCGGGAGGTCGGATTTCTTCGGGAGGAAGATGTTGAGGCGCTCCTTATTTTTTGTTTTGGAGCCTTCGGGTTCATGATCTACTTGGCCAAGGAAAAAACGCTCCTCAAGCTCATTCGGGAGAAGCTCCACCTCGAAAAACAGACCAGTCTCATCACCCGCGATCTCTCTGATTCCTACTCGTATATCGGTGAGATGAATCGCAAGCTTGATATCGTTCAGGACTTTATTTTTGATTTGCCCAAGGTCACGGCAGTGGCACTGAAGGATGAGAGCAATATCTATACTTCACTCCTTGAAACGGTGAGCCTCCTGGGTAAAACGGATCAGGTGGCGCTCTGCTTTGTGCACACTCGCAACAAAACTATGGAGTGCATGTATGAAAAAAATGGCGCCAACTTTTTTGCGCAGTCGCTCACCGCGGCCGAGCTCTTGGCAGAAGGCAAGTATTTTTGGCAGACCAACGATCGCGCGGTAGTCCGATCTCCGCGCCAGGCGAGAGGTGTCTCTGCATTTTTGGTTTTTGGGAAAACAGTCAACCGTATTGAGGATAGTGACGTGTTCAAGATTCTCGTTTCACAGGCGCTCCTCCTCTACATGTTTGAAGGGAAGGGGAAGACGCTTCGTTCATAGTTATAGTCATATGCGCATCGGTATTGACGCACGCTTTTATGGATCACTCGGCAAGGGCTTGGGACGGTATACCGAGAAGCTTATTCTACATCTCGAAGCGATCGACACTGACAATGAGTATGTTGTATTTCTGCGTCGAGAAAACTTCGACGAATATATACCTCGTTCACCGCGGTTTCGGAAGGTAGTGGCTCAGTATGCCTGGTACGGTCTCTCTGAACAGACGCTCTTTGTCATGCTCTTGTATCGATTTCGGTTTGATCTGGTGCATTTCCCACATTTCAATGTACCGCTCCTCTATCGACGACCGTTTGTTGTAACGATCCATGATCTTATCTTGGTGCACTATCCGACGCTCCGGAACACTACCCGATGGGCGCCACTTTACTGGGCTAAGTTTCTCGTCTACCGTCTTGTTATTGCTTCGGCTATCGCTCGGGCCCGATCGATTATCACAGTCTCTCACTTTACCGAAGCCGATCTCCTCGCCACGTATCCCTTGAGCGCGGGGAAAATTACGGTGACCTATGAAGGAGCGGAGCTGTCTTGTGAGTGGAGCGGGGCAGAAGAAACCCGGAGGCTCTTTGAGCGACTCTCACTCATTTCTGGAACGTCTCATGATATACTGGAGGCAGTCGTCCCGTATTTTCTCTATGTCGGCAATGCGTATCCACACAAGAATCTCGAGATTCTGTTTGCGGTGGCGAGAGCGTTTCCGACGTATCGTCTCGTACTGGTTGGCAAAGCGGATTTCTTTTATCAACGACTTCGTGAGAAGACAGAGGAACTCGGGCTCACGAATGTTATTTTTACCGGTTTTTTGACGGACCGCGAGCTCTCCCCACTCTATCGATTTTCTCGTGCCTACGTCTTTCCATCACTCTACGAAGGTTTTGGCTTGCCACCCCTTGAGGCGATGAGTCGCGGAGCGGTCGTGGTCGCTTCAGAAGCTGGCTCGCTCCCTGAGATCCTCGGTGAAGCAGCCTCCTATTATGAATCAAAGAACGGAGAGGCACTGATTTCGGCGCTACATCGCATCACGACGGATCGATCATTCGCGGAGATGCTTCGAGAGCGTGGCTATCGCCAGGTCGCTCGCTATAGTTTTAGAACGATGGCGACACTGACGCTTGCGCTCTACCAGGCCCACGCCAATACAAAAATCAATCCTACAGATTCTCATGCCTCAACCATATTCTCTTAAACCACGGGCTACTTTGTCGGACATGTCGCGTCCGACTCTTTCGCCTGCGCCAGTCCGCCTGATGGCCCCGCGACCGCCTCGTGCCCCTGTTTCTCCGAATCATTTGGCGGTCACGATGCCTCCCGTGTCGCCACAGCCCAAGCGGGCGTCTCGGACGCCACGAGTGTTTGTTGTCCTGGCCTTTGTCCTTCTTTGTGTAGGGTGTTTCATGGGGGGTAAAGAGATTCTTCGAGTCAAATCCGATATCATG
>CAYWLN010000054.1:0-5176 GCA_964459475.1 uncultured Bdellovibrionales bacterium
AGGTGGGAGTCCACAGCAAGGTACCGGTCGGCATATTCTCGCTCGAAATGGGTGCGGACCAGCTCGTCGACCGTATGATCGCGGCCCAGGCCGGGGTCGACCTCTGGCGCCTCCGTACCGGCAAGCTCTCAAGTGAAGGCGTTGGCAACGACTTTGAGAAAATCTCTGATGCCATGGGTGTCCTCTCCGAGGCTCCTATATTTATCGACGACTCGGGCTCGCTCAACATCATGGAGATGCGCACTATGGCCCGTCGTCTCCAGGCTGAGCACGACCTCGGTCTCATCATCGTCGACTACCTCCAGCTCATGGAGGGACGGAGTTCCAAGGGCGACAACCGTGTCCAAGAAATTTCTGAAATCTCTCGTGGCCTCAAGCAACTGGCTCGCGAACTCAATATCCCCGTCATCGCCCTCTCGCAGTTGTCGCGTGCCGTCGAATCGCGTCCGGACCAAATCCCGAAACTCTCCGACCTCCGTGAATCTGGATCTATCGAACAAGACGCTGACGTGGTCATGTTTCTCTATCGTGAGGACCGGGTAAAGCCTGATACCCCGAACAGGGGCATCGCTGATGTCATCATCGCCAAGCACCGTAACGGACCCGTCGGCAAGATCTCGCTCTACTTTGATGAGAATTCAACGACGTTCCGTTCACTCGAAACCAGTCACTAGTATGCAATATCCCAAGGCGTTTCAGTCGCTCATCGCACACTTTTCGGCCCTCCCATCGGTCGGTCCTAAGATGGCTGAACGTATCGTGCTCTACCTCTTCAAGCAAGACGCCGACAAACTCCAGGGCTTTGCTGAGAGTCTCGAAGAACTCCCTCGGCTCAAGAGCTGTACTCGGTGCTACCACATCGCCGAAAGCGAACTGTGTAGTATCTGCGCTGACAGTCGGCGTGATACCACCGCGCTCTGCGTCGTCGAGGAGCCCCTCGATGTCATCGCGCTCGAACGACTCGGCATCTACTCCGGTCTCTACCATGTGCTCGGCGGTCTCCTCGAGACAGGCAAAAATGACAACAGTGGCAATCTCCGCATCAGCGAACTCCTCGACCGTGTCGCCCATGATGGGGTCGTCGAAGTGATTCTCGCCACCAACCCGACGACCGAGGGCGATCTGACGGCTCTCTACCTCAAGAAGAAACTCGAGGCCTCAGGGGTCAAAATTACGCGTATAGGACGAGGTCTCGCAACGGGAGGTGACATCGAATACGCCGATGAGCTCACCCTTAGTGCCGCCTTGACAAATCGTAAGGAACTGGCATAATTATCGTATCTCAACCAGGAGACAACGATGCTCGTTTTGCTTTTGCCAGACGGCAAAAAAATCCCACTTGAGCCCTACGAAGCGGACAAGAGTGGGCCGGCTTTTTTCCCAGTCGCACACATCGATATGGCAGCGTCACATTCTTCGAATGGTCAGTTGCCCCTATCGGAACGTATGGCGACCGCTGGCCTCATCATGAACAAGCAACCCTGGCAGCTGTAGCTGGGGGGCAACCTCAAAGCGGATCCGAACCCGGACCCGCCTTTTTCTTTGCTGGAACGAAAAACCACCCTTTCGGGTGGCTTTGAAATTTAGGCGGAAATCTTGGTGATTTCGACTTCGGTATAGGCCTGGCGATGGCCATAACGGACCAAGTAGCGCTTCTTTGGCTTGTGCTTGATACCTTTCACCTTGTCGTGACGATCCTGGGCGACGACTTTGCCCTCTACCACGGCCTTTTCAAGGACAGGAGTCCCGACATGAGCCACGGTTTCATCCCCGACAAAGAGCACCTCAAACTTCACGAGGCCGTCAATTTCGGTGTCGAGTTTTTCAATCTTGACCTTGTCTCCCTCTGAGACTTTGTATTGTTTGCCACCCGTTCTGATAATCGCGAGCATATGCCTTTCGTAAGCCAATAATATACTTGTCCACTGTACCGGATTTGCCCGATTCTGTCAATGACGCCTAGGCGAGGACTGCTTTGATACGCCTGACCCCGGCTGAACTCGCCTCTTCTTTCACGATTTTGAAGGTGCCAAAGGTGGCAATATCGGCTGTAGTGACGACATGAGGGCCACCACAGAGTTCGCGCGAATAAATGGTCCCGTCTGGAGCGACTACCTGATACACGGTCACTTTTTCTGGATACTTCTCCCAGAAACTCCCCTCTACCCCTTCACTTTTGGCGACATCTTTGTCCATGACCGTCGTCCCGACGGTGGCGCCAGCTTTGATCGCTTCGTTGACGTAGCTTTCCACCCGATCGAGGACCTCACGAGGTACCTTTTCGGGATAGGTAAAGTCAAAGCGGGTACGCTCTTCAGTGATGTTGGACCCGGCCTGATGTACCCCGTCACCGAGCTCCTTCCGAAGGGCAGCGAGCATAAGGTGCGTCGCAGTATGATAAGCAGTCACTTTGGCACTATGATCCGCGAGGCCACCCTTGAACTTGCCAGCACTCGCAGTACGCGATAGGTCCTGGTGCTTCTTGAATTCGGCCTGAAAAGCGACCTTGTCGATGGTTACTCCCTTCTCTCGCGCCAATTCTTCGGTCATTTCGAGAGGGAAACCGTAAGTAGAAAACAATTCAAAGGCATCCTCTCCGGTGAGTGTCCCAGCTTCTGTCCGTCGCGCTACTTCCTTGAGCCCTTTTGAGATTGTGGCTCGAAACTTGGACTCCTCGCGCGTCAGTTCACTCAAAATAGTTGCCTCGCCTCGTTTGACTGAGTCGTAGACGGGAGCAAAGAGGGTGATATAGGACTGTGCGATTTGTGCTACCACGGGCTCCTCATAGCCCATCTTGTAAAACTCTCGGATGGCGCGACGGATGAGTCGGCGGAGGATATAACCCTGGTCGACATTCTTCGGTACCACCCCGTCGGCTATCATATGGGTGGCTGCCCGCAAATGATCTGCAATGATCCGACCTGAACGTTCAACATAGCGCTCGGGACCCACGAGCGTCCGAATCTCTTGGAGTACCGGTGCAAAAGCATCGGTTTCGTAGACGTTCTTCTGGCCGTTCAAAGTCACAATAGTACGCTCAAGTCCCATGCCAGTATCAACACATGGGGCTGGCAGTGTATCGAGTGTGTCGGCATCAACCCGATTGTACTGCATGAACACGTTATTCCAGATCTCCATCCACTGCTTCGGATGAGTCCCCTTGTTGCCCTCTGGCGCTCCTTCGCCCACCCAATAAAAGATTTCCGTATCTGGTCCGCAAGGACCCGTTGGACCAGCGGCCCACCAGTTGTCTTCGGCCGGGAGATAGGCGATACGTTCGACTGGTACCCCGAGCGACTGCCAGATACTGGCTGATTCTTCATCTCGCGGAGCGTTCTTGTCCCCTTCAAAGACCGTGACCGAGAGCATAGCCGGATCAAGCCCAAGCCACTCTCGGCTGGTCAAAAATTCCCAAGACCAGGTGATAGATTCTTGCTTGAAATAGTCACCGAGTGACCAATTGCCAAGCATCTCAAAAAACGTCAGGTGAGTATCGTCACCGACATCATCGATATCGCCAGTCCGCACACACTTCTGGACATCCACAAGGCGCTTGCCCATCGGATGAGGCTTGCCTAACAGGTACGGTACGAGCGGCTGCATCCCAGCAGTATTAAACAGCACCGATGGATCGTTCTCAGGTACGAGCGGGGCTGAGGGTATAACTGCGTGTTCCTTGCCTTTAAAAAACTGGAGGTATTTCTCACGGAGTTCGTTCGTGTGCATAGTGGAGTCGTTACAGGGTGTTCATCTTGCGTTTATGACGGGCGATTTCATCAGTGAGCGTAGCAATCTTTCGCTCGAGCTCGTGACTTTCGGCAACTTTGACCTCAAGGTCGCCCTGCAAATGCCCGATATCAGTCTTCAACTTGCGGATAGCTATCGTAGCGTCTTCATGGAGGCGCGTGAAGCGACTCTTGTCTCCTTCAAACACAAAGAGTTCGGACTGGAGTCGTCGTCTCATGGCTTGTGCTTCGGCATCTTGAGGATCAATCATAGTGTGAAAGTTGGTCCTTTATCGTAGCAAAATACAGAGAGAAACTCAAGTCCGCTTAATCCTGACCCGGCTCAATAAATACAGTCACCCGACCGTCGCTCTTGGGGACCGTTCTCGTAAACCACTGTGGCTTGAAAGCAATCTCAATTTTTTTGATTTCTGGGAATGATGCCAGGGCCTCATCGATGCCCTGCTCATCTTTGCCGAGAATAGCCTCTTTGAACGCGTCACGGTTGATGACAGACTCGGAGATGACCCGCGCATGGGTCTTGAGCCGAACCGTCCGTGCGTCGAAATCTGGCACGGCTTCACCATAACTGAGGACGGTATCAACCGGCTGAAACAGCACACCAGAAACCATATTTTTGCCCTGCGAGTGGATATGCTGTTTGATGGCCTCTTCTGAGAAGACAAAACCACGGATCCGGTACACATTTTCATACTCAAACGATGTGGCGACTGTACCAGAGAGCGGGAGCGCAGCATCATTTTGCGACACTATATCGAGATTCTCTTCGAGGATACGCTCGCCCGGCAAGAGCTCTGACTTGACACTTTCGAGAAATACTTCTCGCGCCCTGGTCCGAGACTCGAGCGAGGCTTTTTCGAGGTCGGACTTGGCAATAACTGTTTGATTGGCACTACCACTCCCATCACTGCCGCCAGCCATGGCCTTGACGATTCGGGCCGAGAATTTATCATACTTGGGACTCCCCTTGAAACCAGGGATGGTAAAAGTTCCCGAAGAAATATTGTAACTCGTACCTGTCTGATCGGCGATGACGCTCGCCTCGATGGTCCCAGGAGTCGTCCCCTTCATCCCCGGCACTGTTACGCCCTCAGTGAGACGAAATACCTTGCCATCAGCAGTCTCAAATCGAGTCGTAGCCACAAGAGACTGTGGATCACTGCTAAACGTGTTCGAGATAGCTATCGTCCCGCGAGCTTTCTGAGTGGTACCAGCGGCGGTACCAGTCGCCTCGACTGAAAGTTTAGCCTTCTGATCTTTTTCAATGATACGAACGGGTACCGTGAGAGTATCGGATGGTTCTACAAGAGCACGACCCTCAAATGGGAGGTCAACTTCTTGCACCGTTCGATAGGGTACGACATGCACCTCTGCCTTGGGGAGAAAGAGAAATGTCGCCACACCGATGAGTGACAAAAGTGAAATGCCTC
>CAYWLN010000055.1:0-5116 GCA_964459475.1 uncultured Bdellovibrionales bacterium
CGACTTGGTGTGAGGCGGTGGCGGCTCCCCAGAGGAAGCCATCGGGGAATTTGAGCTGGGACATGTTTGAAGAGGAATATGGAATTTAGAATGCCTGCCTGCCGGTAGGCAGGTCGAATGTTGAAAATGCAGGAATAACTGAATTGTAGCGTAGTTTCGGGGAAAATGGAACAGAATAATTCTTGCGTTTTGGCTTAAAAAGCGGTATTCTGCACGTATGAATGACCATAGTACTGAGGTTTTTACCTTTCCTGATCCCAAGACAACTGATCCCAAGAAACGCCGTATCCAGCGGGCGATTGAGGTGATTCCCGGTTTGCTCACGTGGACGACGCTCCTCGGGATGCTCGCTTTGTCATTTTTCCTTCCGGTATGGGCCGCGGTCCTCGTCATCGTGTTCGATATCTACTGGATTCACAAAGCGTTCTATATCTCTATCTTCTCGGTGGCAGGCAACTACGACGTGGCGGAGGGCAAGCGCATCAACTGGTGGGAGCGCTGTCAGAATATCGCTCATCCCGAGACGTATAGCGAGATGCTTAAGGCGCGCACGGTAGAGATGTATGACTCGCTTCGTGAGATACCACTATGGCATCTGCGTGAACGCCATGCCATCAAAAAAGAAATTGGCCGATTGAAGAAAATCCGCCGTGAGACCCGCGAGCTCATCCCAATTCAGGACGAGATCATGGACTGGCGCGACGTCATCCATGTGGTGCTCCTCCCGACCGCCGGGGAGCCAGCCGATGTCATCGAGCCCGCGATCCAGTCGCTCGCCGAGAACAATTTCCCCAAGGAGCAGATGATCGTCCTCTTCGCGACCGAAGAGCGAGAAGACCCGGCGACACGCCTCCCCAAAGTGGAGTACCTCAAAAACAAGTTTGATGGAGTCTTCCGTGATTTCCTCGTGACGACCCACATCGTATCGAGTGACGAGATGAAGTGTAAAGCGTCCAATGCTCGCTTTGCCGCGCGCGAGCTCATGAAGTACCTCGACGAACGAGGTATCGACTATAAACGGGTAGTGTTCTCCAACTTTGACTGTGACAGTGTGGCGCACCCGGAGTACTTCGCGGCCCTCACCTATGAATACATCGTCGACCCCAAGCGTTTGCAACGGGCCTACCAGCCACTCCCGATGTATCACAACAACATCTGGGACACCAATGCCTTTGTCCGCCTCGTCGTGACCGGGTCATCGTTCTGGCACCTCTATCAGTCGACGCGCAAGGAGATGGTGACGTTTTCGTCTCACTCGGAACCGTTTGATACGCTCGTGAAAGTCGGATTCTGGCCGGTCAATATGATTAGCGAAGATAGCGTCATCTACTGGAAGTGTCTCGCCTATTTCCATGGCGACTATCGCGTCCAACCGATTCACCTCCCGATCTCGCTCGATGCGGTGCTTGCCGAGACGTACTGGAAGACGCTCGTCAATCAGTACAAGCAGAAGCGGCGCTGGGCCTATGGTATCGAGAACTTTCCGGTCACGATGCGGGCTATCTGGCCGGACCGGGGGATCAAGCTCCTCACCAAACTGCGTATCACCTTTGAGATGCTCGAAGGGCACTATTCGTGGGCGACGACGTCATTTATCCTCACCTTTCTCGGATGGCTCCCACTCATCCTCGGTGGGTCAGCGTTCCGTGAGAGTGTGCTCGCGCACAACCTGCCTTTTGTCACCAAGACCCTCATGACCCTTGGTATGATGGGGCTCCTCATCTCGATCCCGATGTCGCTCCTCTCACTCCCGCCACGCCCCAAGCGCTACCACTGGTCACGCCACTTCCTCATGCTCTTTCAATGGATACTCATCCCACTCGTGGGATTCCTCTCGGCCTTTCCGGCGATTGACTCACAGACGCGTATTCTTCTCGGCAAATACTTTGGAGAATTCTGGGTCACGGAAAAAATGCGGAAGAGCTAGTGGATAGATTTCGACTACTCAAGGTGGATGCGTTCCTCAAAGAGTTCCACAGCCTGGCGGAGGAGTGGGTGGCCCTCGAGGAGGGGATCGGAGTGGAGGAGCGTCTTGGCCTCGTCACGAGCGATGGTGATGAGTTTCATGTTGGTGAGACTCTCCATAGCGATGTCAGGGAGCCCTGACTGGCGTGAGCCGAAGAAGGCCCCTGGGCCACGGATGGCAAGGTCAGCTTCGGCAATATCAAAACCGCTGTTACTTTTTTCCAATACTTTCAATCGCTCATTGTGCTCACCGGAACCTTTGCCCGCCTGCCCACCTGAGCTTCCCGTGGAAACGGGATGCTGGTGAGGGAAAAGGAAACAGTAGGACTGATGTTCACCGCGTCCGACCCGACCGCGGAACTGGTGGAGCTGGGCGAGACCGAAGCGCTCGGCTTCTTCGATCATGATGATGCTCGCGTTCGGGACATCGATACCGACTTCAACCACGGCCGTGGCGACCAAGATATCGTATTTTTTCTCCTTGAAGTCGCGCATGACGACTTCTTTTTCTTTGGCTTTGAGCTTGCCGTGGAGCAGTCCAAGCGAGAGGTTGGGGAAAATAGTTTCAGTGAGACGCTGGTGCTCGGCGATGGCTGCTTTCACGTCTTTGAGGGCCATGGATTCTTCGACTAGGGGAAAGATGACAAACGCCTGGCGACCTTTGGCGATTTCGCTCCTGATGAATTCGTAGATTTTTTGGCGGTCTCGTTCACTGCTCCCGATACGGGTGATGATAGGCTTGCGATCCTTCGGGAGTTCGTCCAAGAGTGAGAGCTCGAGGTTGCCAAAGAAGGCGAGGGTGAGGGTACGCGGAATCGGCGTGGCGGTCATCGAGAGGAAGTGTGGCACCAGTTCTGTGGAACCATCAGCGCTATTGAACGAGAGTTCTTGAAGACGAGCACGTTGAGAGACACCGAAGCGGTGCTGTTCGTCGACGACGATGAGGGCGAGCCGGTCGAACACGACATCTTCCTGGAGGAGGGCGTGGGTGCCGATGATGATCTGGGGGATGCCGGCCGCTATCGCTTTGAGGAGCGAGGGCCTAGTGGTGGGGTGACCATCGAGGAGGCGGTAGCTCCCCGTAAAGAGGACAATGCCGTAACCGGTATCCGCAAAGAGTCTTACGAAGCTCTCATAGTGTTGTCGGGCCAGGACTTCGGTCGGAGCGAGGATAGCGACTTGGCAGGCGTTTGCGACCGCGACGTGAGTGGCGAGGGCGGCGACTACGGTCTTGCCACTTCCGACATCGCCATTCAAGAGTCGGTTCATGGGACGAGGTTTGGCTAAATCGGCGAGAATCTCGGCACTCGCCCTCTTCTGGGCACCAGTGAGCGCAAAGGGGAGAGTCGAGAGGAATTGTTCCTGGAGGGCCGGTTGAGCAGGGAGGGCAGTCGCTTGGGCGGTTTCAAAGAGGGCTTTGACTTGGAGAGCCTTGAGCTGAACCATGAGCATCTCGTCAAAGGCAAAGCGTTTGCGGGCAATCTCTCCTTGTTCGGCAGTCTTAGGGAAGTGGAGGGCGATGAGGGCCTGTTTGAGAGTGGGGAGGTGGAGGCGATGGAGGATATCCTCGGGGATAGGATCAGGGAACTCGGTGAGTTTCTGAAATATGCCGGTGAGTTGCCAACGGAAGAACTTGGAGGTGAGACCGGCAGTTTCGGGATAGATGGGGACGAGGCGACCGGTGTGGGTCGCATCACGAGACGATCGCTCAAAGGCTGGGCTCTGCATGACGAGGCCAGTTTTGTCGCGCGACACTTTGCCACTCACTCGGATGGTCATGCCGACCTCAAGCATCTGAGAGACAAAACGTTGGTTGAACCAGATGAGGCGGATTTGGCCGGTATCATCAGTGATGGTGGCTTCGGTCAGGAAAAGTTTCTTCTTCCAGGTTCGGCCGGCTTCTATCTCGGTTATCGTACCAATGAGGGTGCATTTTTCTTCTGGTGCGACCGAATCGATGGTATGGATAGCCGAGTAGTCCTCGTACCGAAACGGGAAGTGATAGAGCAGGTCACGCACGGTGACGATACCCATGTGGGCCAGTTTGGCGAGCGTGGGTTTTTTGATGGTCGCGATGGAGGAAAGGGGAGTGTCGAAGGTCATAGCAGAGCTGGTAGGAGGTAGCTTGTAGTGAGTAGTGCAGAAAAGGATATTGGTAGTATACCACCACACCAATGCATTGGTGTGGTGGTATATCGCCTTGGAAAAAAATCAGACCTACCATGCGCGAGGGCGTGGTAGGTCTGAGAGAACCAAAAGCGCCGTTTAACGCTTCGATTCAAAAAGGTCCTTCATGGGGGGACCTGGAGGAGACAAGAAGAACGGGGTTGAAGCCTAGGCGGTTGCCTGGGCGAGAGCGGGGGAAGCGGTGATTTCCGTTGTCGGGGTGACCGATTTCGGACGCGCGGATTCTGGCATGTAACCCACTTCAATCAGGAAGTGAATCGCGTGCTCGCGCAGGACGCGTGACGGGATGGCCGTCGCATCATCCTTAGGACGCAGGGTGCAGGTTTCATCGCCGGAGCGGGCGATTTCAAAGCGCATTCGTCCAGCGGACAGTTGCGCTCGATTTGCGTAGCCGACAATGACGCCCATGTTTGGGTTGGCGGGCGCAGTTTCGGCGAAGATTGCCACGAAGCCGGATCCCTTGCGGGTAAGCGACCTCACTTGGTATTGCTTGAAATGCATTCAGTCCTCTGCTTTCTTTTGCTTGTTGTTCTTCTTGACCCCTCTTGTTAAAGTGCTTTGTTACTATATTGAAAAAGAGGTAAGTCGTCAAGGCATCGTCGGTCGCGACCGACGTGCCAAGTGAAAATCTTGTGCGCTCGGTAGGAGCACTCACTGCTCGCCCTTTGGACTGCGCTCTATAGGGCTTCCGCCCTCTAGTCCTCGGCAGACCTCGGTCACCTCAATCGGGCAACTCCCGTTTCCCGACCCCTTCCCGTTCGACTCCTACCGAACTGATGTAGCGCATAAAAAAGACCCTCATGAGATAGGGTCATTTTTATACTTGTGCGCTCGGTAGGAGTCGAACCTACGTTTCATCCTTCGGAGGGATGTGTCTTATCCGTTATACGACGAGCGCGTAGCTACCTCATACTACTGAAAGACCAGGTAAAAAGCAAAAACTCCTTTCGGAGTTTTCTTTGTG
>CAYWLN010000056.1:0-2282 GCA_964459475.1 uncultured Bdellovibrionales bacterium
TGATTCTTATCAGATTTTCGCCAAAGTAGGTCAAACAAAGCTTCAAAGGTGTCTTTGATAGCCTTGTTCTCAATAATTGTGGTGATAAGCATCGACGGAAAGTCCGTGATAGCTACTTTGTTCCCATATATCGCTATTTGTGCTGGAAGCTGAAACTTCTCATCGGTGATGAAATGAGGATTGACGGTCGTCTTATTGTCTCGGTAATCCAAAGCGTACTTGATAGCCTGAGGCGTGATATGAGTGAGTACTTGTGATTCGATATCTTGCTCTACTTGGTGCCGTATCTGACGCTCAACAATGTCAGTTATCTCTTTATCAGCATGATCATAAAACGACCGAATCAACCGAAAGTGGTCATATTTTTCATTGATCTCTTTATACACCAACTTGAGCCCCTCTAACCCATCGTAGCTCCGTACTCCTGGCTTACCAGTGGTGAGCACAAATTGAGAGGTCAATTCACCAATATGACTAGAGAAAATTACTTCCGCATCCCGCGCCTTACGCAAGCGCTCCTCCACATGAGAACGGAGGTTCTCCGGATGCTTTGGCACAAAGATATCCGGCTTACTCTCTCCTGATTGCTTCTCTACCAGGCTCATAGCCGTCAGTTCTTCTAGGATATAGTAGACCGAACTCCGTTTGATGGCAGATCTCTTGGCTAATTCGCCGGCTTTCAGTGGACCATGCTCGAGCAATAGAGCGTACACTTGTGCTTGCACAGAGGTCAGTCCAAATTGTAGCAATGTGTCTTGTATCATGTCTCAATGATACTCCAAAATTCAAATTGTGTCAATACTCACCGACACTTTTAATACTCTATTTAGCCAAAAAAATGCTTTTTTATAGAGAACATATCGTATTTGTGTTTAAAACTATTGACAGTATGTCTATTTCTTGCTATACTATACCGTTACGATGAAAGTCCAAAAAGATAGCTTCGTAACACCGTTCTTTGAAAGTCACTCGACTTAGGTTATAGGACAGGGGTAGCGAAAACTCCATTACGCTAGCGTCACCCCTTTCCTATAACTTAGGCACACCTCTTGATCGACCCGATTTGGGTAACGAAAGACGGTGTGAGGAGACAGCATGGCCCAGATCCTCAACCTCACCCAGCACGACGCCACCCCCGAGCAAGTCGCAGCCGGCGTCATCGAGCCCGGTGACAAAACCGAGCTCAGGAAGATGATCACTTTCGACCACCTGCCGAGCCAGGAGCACATCCTGGCGACGGCCGACCTCCTGGCCGGGCTCGCCGAACGGTACGAGGTGGGGGTAGCGATGATCGGAGGGGCTCCGTTCTTCATGGGGCCGCTCGAGCGCGCTCTCCGCGCGCGTGGCATCACCCCGCTCTACGCGTTCAGCAAGCGCGAGGCGATCGATGCCCCGCAGGCCGACGGATCGGTGAAGAAGACGCAAGTCTTCCGCCACGTCGGCTTCGTGGAAGCGGCGACCTAGGCCAAAGTCGGGCAAGGATGCTAATAGCTCCCCCTTGCCCACTCAATTAGATTTTTAAAGCTCTGCAGTTTTGAAAATCTTAAGAGTTAGACTCTTTCAACAATCAGCGCCTCGCGAGAGGCAGGAGATAGTAATGTCCAAAATCGTCAACCTGACCCCCGAGGCATTCGTCGACCTCTTCATCCTCTGCCTGTCGTGGCAGTGGAGGCCGATCAGCCTCACGCATACCTGGACGACGGTGGACAAGGTCGTCAAGATCTTGCTCGGCCTCGGTGTCATCACCGAAGACCGGGTCACGATGATCCGTGGCAAAGAGCGTGTCCTCCGCCACCAGCATCTCCTCCGGCGCCATACCTCGCTCCTCTACGGGGCCTGGTACGAGCAAGCCGAGAAGAAGGTGTCAGGCGAGCTCACCGCCAATGCTCGGGAGATCCTCTCACGGGATCGTGCCCTCTGCATCCGCCTGACGGATAGCAACGCCAGGCTGAACCTCGCTCGTCTGGTCCGCGACCAGCGCATCCACCTCACCTATGTGGGGGCCGCTCATGCGGCAGGACTGGCGGAGCAATTCGCCCCCTGGGTGACGCGCGAAGCGTTCAAAGCTGAGGAGGCCCGCCGTGAGTCGCTCTTCCAAGGCGAAGCGACACGCGCTACTGCAGCCAGTGCCTACCGCCGAGAGGTGGAAGGCGAGGGCAAACCGCAATCGGTCCGCAAGGGCCCAAGAGGAACGGGTGGCGGTCCTGCCGTCAACCTGATCCGGTTGTGGTAACAGAGCGAGAAGCTCGCAACTGCGACGCTTCTCCACTCAACTGAATTCT
>CAYWLN010000056.1:2382-5001 GCA_964459475.1 uncultured Bdellovibrionales bacterium
CTGAATTCTATGGTAGAGAGCGGTTTATTTTGAATTGCTTTGTACCCTAGAATTTAGGCATCTCTCTGGATCGTACTCATATCGGGTAACGACAGACGGGATGAGGAGACACCATGGGTGCATTTGCAAGGCACGACCACAACGAGTTCCTCATTTCGCTAGAGGATTTCGAACGGGTCGCTGGGCAGGTATGTACTGCCCGTAGGGCGCTCCCCAACAAGGAGGACATCTACACCTCCCAGTGGGTGGACTACAATGGGGCGACAGCGGTAGCAATCAGGTACGAAATCCAGTACGAGGTCGGTAACTTCGTACTCTTGGATTATGAGCTCGAGGAACTACTGGAACGTCGCATTCCGGGCACCCTCAAGACCATTAAGTCGTCCCGGCAGGACTACCCCCTCGATGACTTCTACGAGGACTGCCACCCCTAACTCTGCATCCTGTCGTGAGACACCATTGCAGGAATATCTTCGAACGTTGGGAAACGTGCGAGGAGAAGACCTGGAAGTAATATGACTATTGCTTCCCGACTCAACTCAAAGAGTATCACAATCGTGATACTCTTTTTTCTATGAGTGGCCAGCGCCTGGCGGGCTAAACACAAGGTCTCGTATAAAACCTCTGGTCTCATAGAAATCCTTTGTTGATGCGGATTACCTCGTTGTGGTCACAGCCACGCATGTCCCAGGAACCTGCATAGAGAGGATACCAAAAATGAGGCCGCTTGGCACTCGTGTTCTCTCTTTTTCTTTTCTTTTTCTCTCCTGCGTTTTTTCCCTTAACAACCACACCTATGCACTCTATCGGTATCGACATGAGCAAAGATTCCTTTCATGTCGCTTTTGAGAATGAGAATGTACTGAAATTCCAAAATACGGAAGTGGGAATTGAAGCATTCATGACTACTCTTACGGATGGTGGGTTCTCTGCCACCGATACACGTATCGCTGTCGAGGCGACTGGCGCCTACCACCCCCTGTTTGCCGTCACGCTATCCGGTCATGAATGGGACGTCTTCGTCATCAACCCGCTTGAGAGTCGCCGCATGATCACCCAAGGGTTACACACCGTGAAGACGGATCGACTCGATGAAGAAAATATCCGGGACATGGCCGTTCTCAAGAAAGGCTACCTCTTTACGGACACCAAAGAGACGCTGGCACTGAAAGCTCTGGTTGTTGAACGACAGGCACTGGTCGAGATGCGCAAGGCGATGAAACAACGAATGACTGTACATCGTCTCAAAGAAATAGCCGTCGGCAGCACCTTCTATGATGGGATAAGTAGCGTGAAAAAAGCTCTTGATCAAGCCATTAAAGAATTGGAGAGGCAGATGCAGGTTCCTGAGCAGGAAACCCAAACTCTCCTTCGCTCCATTCCTGGTATTGGTGTAACCAGCGCAGCGACACTGGTAGCGTTTATCAGCAACATCCATCGCTTTGAGAGGTCGGAAAAACTGGTGCCTATGTCGGACTCAATAGTCGAGTCTTTCAGAGCGGTACTTCCATCAAGGGAAAGGGCTACATCTCAAAACGTGGCCATACCTGCGTTCGTCATGTTCTCTTCAACACTGCTTTCATCGCGAGACAGTACAATCCAGCATTGAAGACATACTTCCTCAAGTAGACTGGCGAAGGCAAACATTACTTCAGTGCCATGTGTGCGGTAGAACGAAAACTCATTCACATCATCTTTGCGATCTGGACACGGAGGACGCCGTTTAAGTCGGGAGAGTACACAACAGACAAGATTCCTTGAAAAAGGAGCCTTGTCTGTTGCTGATCATGTCCATATGCTCGTATTCATCCCGCCCCAGATGAGCATCGGAAGCTTCATTCGACTCTATAAAACCTATAGCTCAAGAAATGTGAAAAAGCAATTTGAATTTCTCAAAAAGGTATACTGGGGTACAGACAGTCTGTGGTCGCAGGCTACTTTGTATCCACGGTGGGCATCAACGAGAAAATAATCAGAACGTACATAGAGCACCAAGGGGCGGAGGATGCGGGGCAAACAGTTAGGCTGTTTGAATAAAGTGAAACCCCGGGCGTAAGCCCGAGGGAGATTCATAAGTACTATCCATTACTTTTTTTGATTCTGCCTTCTCCAACCAATCTCAAATAATACGGATAGACTTTCCCTCCTGCAAACTTCCAAAACCAAGAGGGTGCGTCGCGCACCCTCAACATTCTCATCTGGGAGCGACGCTCCCAGATGAGTTCGTCGAGGTCCTCCCCAAGGACTGAGACGAGGACGGCTTTACTGATTGAGCCACGTCGTGAGACGAAAATCAATCAGCACACCCTCGAACGTCGGGAGACGTGCGAGAGCGGTTACTCGGAGAAGCTTGCTTGGTCGCTGGCTTCTCCCTATTTTTGAGTATTGGTCTGCCGATGGGTGGATGAGCATTCAAATGATAGCTCTTTTCTCCAGTGTTCCGCGCGCGAACTTTTGTCTCCTGCTTATGCAGGTAACGTCTCTCTCCCTGTATCAGGCACACGGGAGACGCTCGAGTAAGCGGTCATACCGCTCCTCCACTATCGCTCGCGGAACACTGTAGAAAAAATGACCTCCTCCCCGGACAATAGTCCGGGGTTTCCTTTTCCGTCATGAAGA
>CAYWLN010000057.1:0-4978 GCA_964459475.1 uncultured Bdellovibrionales bacterium
CCCTCCCCTCTCCGTGTCCCGGGGTCGTTCACGATAAATTCATGCGTCTCTCTGTCGTAGCCGACGATGACAAGCATGTGGCGTGGTGGTCCAGGTGCCTTGAAGTTGGGATTGCCTAGTTTCCGACCATCGGTCGGGACGATGACGATCTGATCCTGGCTCACGGCCTCTTGGATGTCCCCTATCGTGATACCACGCTTTACACTCGAAGTATCGACACCGAGCACCTCCCTGAGGAGCTTCGCTGTATCATCTATCCCAGTATCGACCGAGTGGCCATACTGCTTCTTCTGATGCAAGGCCAGCTTAGTGATGCGCTCTTTGGCGTTCGCTCGAGTCAAGGTAGTCCCCTCTACCCACGCCTCAGCCATAATGATCGACGCTTCTTCGCAGGCATCCTGAAATATCGGGTCATACCACTCCGCAAACGGCGACTGGACCGTAAACGGCACATCGGATATAAGATGCCGAGTAGGGAGCTCCTGTACAATCGGAAGTGGTTCCAGGGTAACCTCTGGTACTATTGGCTCCTCAACCAAGGGCGTTTCTTTGACCACGGCTGGAGCTTCATCTCGTTCTTCATTGGAAACAACCAGAAACCAGCTGAGACCGACTAGTACCAGCACGCCCAAGAGGTATTTAATCTTCTTCCTGTTCGTGTTCATCATCATTATCATCATCTGATTGGTCTCCCTCTTCGTCCTCATCATCTTCATCATCCTCATGATCCTCTTCTTCATTATCATCGTTTGATTCTTTCTTTTCCTGATTCGGTTTTACGACTTCAGACTTTTTAGTTTTCTTGCTCGACTCCCAGGTCCGGACTTCGCTGGCCCGAAAGGAATCCTCACCATCTTGTTTGCCAATAACCTTGATCTCATCATCCACCTCGAGACGGACATCGGGGCCAAGCTCCTCCTTGGCATACTCCACCGTCCAGAGCTTGGCATCGCTATCACGGAGCTCGATAGAGGTGGCGCTCGATGACAGGACTGAACCGGAGAGAAGCCCGCGCTCCGGCTGTGACCACTGACGTCTCGCTGAGGGGATGAGACTCGCCTGTGGGGCCTCGCCGTGTGGAATCATGGCCAGAAAAAACCGTTCTGTCGGTTCATCGAGTGGCGACTCCTCTATGAAATACCCAAAAGCTGCATTGGCTGAGAAGAAAATGAGGACGAGGGACCACAGCGGATACCGGTAGCCCCGCCCAATCCGCTGGACCAGGAGTGCGCCTCCCCACAAAAAGAGACCCAGGAGCAGAATCGAAAAAATCGGCACCCCGGAAAGAATGATCTGAAAAAGCGTAAAGTCCGCCTTGGCGTAGGCATCCCAGTCAATCTCAAATATAGCGTGAAGCGAGAGTGCGGTCGAAAGCGCCGCCAACAGGACTAGTATCGCCACACCGAACCACACGAGAGTACGGTCAAGGAGTGTTCGCCACCGTGGTACCGGCCGGATGTGCTGCTCTGTGATAGCACGCAGTGTTTTTTGGGTCAGTTCTGACATAGGGTGAAATTAGTGAGGTCGCGCGAGTGTCTCAAGGAGGAGCGCTCGGCCTCGCCGGATGAGAGTTGCTACTGTACCCTTAGGCTTCTTGATAATGTCGACGATTTCTTCATAGCTCTTTTCTTCGAGAAACCGGAGGATGAGCACCTCACGATAGAGTATCGGGAGTGCGAGGATGGCTCGCCTCACCAAGAGGAGATCGTCCCCTCTCAAAAAATCAGCCTCGGTATCTGCCGTGGCCGGAATAAACTGTTCGACATCTTCCAAAGCAACTTGGGTCAGAAAGGGTCGTGTCTCCACGCTCCGAATGGTATCAATCGCCTGGTTATGGGTAATACGGTACGCCCAGGTAGAAAATTTCAAAGTTTCATCATAATCGTGCAAGTGTCGATACATCTTGATAAAGGATTCTTGCAAGATATCGCTCACTTCCTCGTCTCCCCAGCCGGTCAGCCGTCTGAGATACCGTCTGAGCGGCGCCTCGTAGCGTTCCATCAAGAGCCCGAAGGCTTCGGGGTCCCGTTTGGCCTGCGCCAAGAGCGCCACATCATCCACTGTACTAGCCTCAGGCGTCACTTCGTGGGATAATTGAGTCATACGAGTGAAAACTATTGGAGCCGAGTATCGTTCTACTCAGTGTAGAGGTACCCTTATCCATCTCATAGTATCATATGAAGAAATTTATCACCCGCTTCTTTCTCCTTCTTTTTGCGCTCACGGCCTTTATTGGTCCGTTTGTGGCCATCATGACCATCGAAAAATCCAAGCGCGCCGAAAAGATTGTCGTCGAAGAACGAACCGCTGCCCAAGCCGAACGTGAAGCGGCCGTCGCCCGCTACCAGTACTATCTCGAAGTCGCTGATCGCAAGAACAACCTCAAGGAGGCTATGGCTGAGGCCAAGACTCAGTATGAAGAACTCCTCAAGGCCCAGCCAGAATTGGTCAAAGCCAAGCAAACCACCGTCACCCAGACAGTGATCAAGCCAGTGACGACTCAGAAAGTAGTCGAACAGACCGTCACCTCAAGCTCAAGCAAGCCCAAGTCTTCGACCAAAACCAAAACATCCTAATACTACAAGTATGTTTCGTATCCTTTCCTCGAGTGTCCTAGTTCTCTTCTTGGTCAGTTCAGTGGCGATACTCTCTCCATCCTTCGTCACGACACGGACGACTCTTTTCTCGCTGTCATGGCTCACGGCCAACGCCGATCGTGACGAGGACGAGGATGAAGAAGAGGAAGAAGAAGATGAGGACGATGAGGATGAAGATGAGGAAGAGTATCAAGAGACTACCTCCAAGCCAAAAAAGATCAAAGTTATCCAGCAGGTCATCGAGTACAAACCCGTCACTGAAACGGTCGTCGTCACGGAAGAGGCCTATGCCAAAGATAGTGATGGCGACCTCCTCGTGGACGCGCTTGATCCTGATCCGCTCATCGCTCAGAGCGAGTATTTCACCGACATCGACGACGATGGCGTGCCGAATGCTATCGACCGATACCACGATGAAGATGATTTCGCCTACTACGAGATGGAGACAGACACCGACAACAACGGTATCCTCGATTCGTATGAATCAGAGTAACTGGCAAAGTCTCCGTCGTGAGGTACCAGGGGAAATCATGAAGACCGATATCCTCTGTGAAGTCATCTATCCAGCCGGAGCGGACAAGCTCGCGAGCGACAGTCTCGATACGGCCATCGCCATGATGCGCGACTTCGAAGCTCGTTATAGTCGCTTCCGACGCGACAATGACCTCTTCGCCTTTAACCAGAGCACAGAGACACAAGTTACTCCGGAGTTTTTTCATATCCTCGAGACTATTCTCACTCTCCATCGAGAAACCGAGGGTATCTTTGATCCAAGTATCCTCCCTGCTCTCGAAGAAGCTGGCTACTCGAGTATCCCCTATCAGGAGCGCATCCTCCGGACAGCAGCCCTGTCCTCTCTCACTCTCGACCCAGAGACGCTGACCGCTCGTAAACCACGCGACCTCATCTTGGACCTCGGAGGAATCGGCAAGGGCTATATTGTGGACCAGGTAGCCCGTTTCCTTCATGCCCGGTTCGCGCACGTCCTCGTGGATGCCGGTGGTGACATCGTCGTCCATGGCGAGAACGTGGCAGAGGGGTACCCCTACTGGGCCATAGAAGTAGAACACCCTCTCCCCGGGCACACAGCTCCCCTCCTCACCCTCCGTGACATGGCCGTCGCGACCTCCGGGAGTAACCGACGCCACTGGATCAAAGACGAAGTACATCGTCACCACCTGATTGATCCGGCGACCGATACGAGCGCCGACTCTGACCTCCTCACGGTGACGGTCGTCGCCCCAACCGCGACCATCGCCGATGTCTGGGCCAAAACCCTCTACATCGCTGGATCAGAAAAAGGTCAGGCCCTCGCAGCGAAGCAGGCACTCCCAGCTCTCTTTATCCATCAAACCGGCACGGTCACTATAAATTCTCACGCAGAACCCTATGTCTGGAAACCATAATTTGAAAAATTTGCTCATCACCCTCATAATCCTCGGCTCGGTCCTCGCGACACCGGCCCAAGCGACCGTCAAAGACACGGATGCTGACGGACTCACCGATCAAGCCGAGCAATCCGTCTACCTCACCGATCCTGCCAATCCCGATACAGATGGCGATGGGACCACCGACAGCACTGAGATACTCCGTGGGACCAACCCCCTCTACGCCGAATATGCCACGCACACGAGCGAACGACTCCTTGATGCGACTGAACCCTCTCTCGCCTGGTACATCGGCCGCGCGAGTGGTGTCGTCGCCTTTATCCTCCTTACTATTGTGGTGGTCAACGGACTCCTGATGACCACTCGTCTCGTTTTTACTCTCCTCCCGCCAGCCCTCAACTACGACATGCATCGCTTCTTTTCTCATATGGCTTGGATTGCGGTAGTAGGACACTTTGTTAGCTTCTTTTTTGACAGCTACTTCCGGCTGACGATTGCCGAGGCGCTCATCCCGTTTTTCCTGGTCCGTGAATTTTCATCACACCTCGGATATGATTTGCGCTGGGCCGTAGGCATCGGTGTCGTCGCCCTCTACGGCATCCTCGCCCTCGTCATCACCTCAGAACTCAAGGGACGCGGCATTTCTCTCAAGAAGTGGCGGGCCCTCCACTACTCAAGCTTTCTCACCTATCTCCTCTTCCTCGGGCACGGCTATTTCGCTGGGAGTGATTCCCGCGCGTGGTGGATGCTCTGGCTCTATGGACTCTCTGCGACCCTCGTCTGTGGTCTGACCGGACTCCGTATCTACCTCGCCATCACTCAAAAAAAGAGTAGTCCCGTGACTACTCCTCCTATCTCGCCAATACGTTTTTAGGCAATGTGAGATTTCCTAGAGGCTTTCTCACGAATCTTTTGGAATTGTGTATGGAGCACTTCCATCTCAGCATCTGAGAGATCTTCGAGATCAATCAACTGGTTCCGAGAGGTCTTGTG
>CAYWLN010000058.1:0-314 GCA_964459475.1 uncultured Bdellovibrionales bacterium
TTTTTGATACAATTTAGCCTCTCCATACTACCACACCTCCCCGCCCGCTCAAATATTCGGGGGCACCACCGTTTTGGCCAAGGTATAGGCCCGATAGCGCTCGGACACCATGACTTGTAACTTTACGAGCGGAGGGAGAAAGTTCTTGTACGCCAGCAATTTGGCCAAGATATAGGCAGACACAAGGAGAAGAGCCTGGAGGAGCCCCTCAATCTCACCTCCCTGAATCAAGTACCGATGAAGGATTGTCATCGCAAAAAGGGCGTAGACACTCCGATGGAGGAGTTTCCATCGAGCTCCTCCGAGCCACCGCT
>CAYWLN010000058.1:324-4867 GCA_964459475.1 uncultured Bdellovibrionales bacterium
GCATCCCAAAGAAGTACGGGGCACTCTCCCTGGAGAGACCAGTCTCCTCAAAAAGCAAGGTGAGGGAAAGAAGCCAGTCCGGATCGATGAGATAGCCGACTCCATGCACGGTAGCGAGGTATCCCATCAATATGCCAAACTCCCGCCTAAGACTCATCATTTGGAGGAGGAGTCGCATCCTGAGTATCTGCGACACCGGACTCAAGAACAGGATACCAATGAGGACCGTCGCTGCTAGTTCGCCAAAATCTTTGCGCATCTCTGGAAAAAAGAACCCCAAGAGCGAGAGGTGGGCTCCCACCAAGATGAGTTTCTTGAGCGTAAAGAGATGCTTCGCAAGTGTCGCGCTCATCCAATCATGGAGACGAAAAGCGTTAACAAAAAGAATATCCATAGACTCAGAATTAGGAAAGACGTGAAAAAAACCAGAGAAGCGCCGTCAAGCCGATAACCTGTACGAGCGCGAGCATAAGCACAATGGGCAAAAGTTTATCCATAGAAAAAAATCATCTCCTCGTTCAGCATAGCGAATCTGAACAGAATACGCAAAGCACCTCGCTTCGATTTGCAGAGCAAAATGTGCTATGATAAAGGAAAATTGCAAACAAAAAGCATGAGCGATCCGATTATCGTGGTTGATAAGTTGCGTATTATCTACAACCAGGGCAAAAGTAATGAGACCCGGGCCCTGGAAGAAACCAACCTCACCATCTACCCCCAAGAATACGTCATTATTTTCGGTCCTTCCGGCTGCGGTAAGTCGACGCTCCTTTATTCTATTTCCGGTCTCCAGTCCCCCACCTACGGTGATGTGCTCATTTCTGGCACCTCCATCGCCAAAATGACCCGCGCCGAAGAACTCGAACTCCATCAGACCAAAATCGGGATGATTTTTCAAGCCTTCTACCTTATCTCATCTCTTGATATTCTCGACAACGTCTGTCTTCCCAAAGTGTTTCGTGGTGAAGCACCTCTTCTTCGGAAGCAAGTCGGGGTCCAGCTCCTCCGCCGGTTCGGCATTGCTGAACAATCGGACAAATTCCCCAATCAGCTCTCGGGTGGACAAAAGCAGCGCGTCGCTATCGCTCGCTCACTCGTCAACAACCCCGAAATCATCCTCGCTGACGAACCGGTCGGAAACCTCGACAGTGAAAGCGCCGAAAATGTACTCAAAATCTTGAAGGAATTGAACACCGTCGACAAAAAAACCATTGTCATGGTGACCCACAACCCTGAGCACTTGATCTATGCCGATCGAGTCATCCACATGAAGGATGGTCGAGTGGTCAAGGAAGAAGTTTTCAAAGAAAAGCGTCCCATTGAAGCTAAAAAGAAGGTAATCGAAGAAGAGAGTCCGGAGTCAAGTGAACTCAAGATGCTCATGGCATCGTTCAAGAGTCTCCTCCCTCAGCAAGTCGATGTCCTCCTTGTCCCCTTCAAAGCCAAGCAGCTCCTCTCGCACCTCCTCTCCGAACTCTCCGAGGAGCAAGTCAGCATGGCTGAGGCCTTTCTTAAGGAACTGTTGTTTAAGAATATTGATACCACTGTCTTCAAGGAACGTCTCGACCTTGATTTGGATGAGGGTGGAGCCGGCTGGAATCGTCTTCGGGCTGACTCGTTTGCCGCTCGCACCCAAGCTATTCTTGACCAGTCACAGAAACTCAAGATGGATCCCATCAATGGGATTACTTCTATGAGCGCCTACCTCGCTGACCTCTTCCATATCAAGCTCTCGCCAGAACAAAAACTCCGTCTTGAGGCTACCCTCAAGCTCCGACTCGAAAGTAAAATCGGTCAGCTCGAAATGCAGAAGCGGTTTGATACCCGCGTCTCACAGGGTGGCGTCGGTCTCCACAAGAGTACCGCCGAAAAAATGGTCCGCGAAATCGAAATCATCATGCTCCTCAAATACAGCTAGTCTATGCGAATTTTTGATGTTATCAAACTCTCAATGCGTATGTTCAAAGCTCGCACTATGCGAACGCTTTTGACTATCCTCGGTATGTCGGTTGGTATCGCTGCTATCATCTTTCTCGTCTCGATGGGCTATGGGCTCCAGCGGACCCTCCTCCAGAAAATCACCACTTCCGATGCCTTGGTCACGCTCGATGTCACCCTCGGCAAAAGCGAAGAGGCGGTCGCCCTCGACAACAGTGTCGTAGAAACGCTGAAGACTGTCCCTGACGTCATCGACGTCATCCCCGTCCTTGAGCTCTCTGGCCAGGGGAAATTCGGCGATATCACCCTTGACGTCAATACCGTGAGCTCCTCTGCCACGCTCCTCAAATCAGAAGGGGTCAAAATTTCCTATGGACGGCTCTTTACGGCTGATGAGCCTGACAAGGTCGTTATTACTCGAGCAGTTTCCCAGGTCTTTGGTACTGCCCCAGAGGAGATGCTCGGTCAAACGGTCACCCTCACGCTCTTCCAAAATGATGCCACCGGCCAGGTCAGTCGCAAAAACTCCTTTAGCCCAGAGACAACCTACATGATTGCTGGTATTTCTGATGGCGAAGAAAACATCGTCTATCTCTCGCTCGATTCTCTCACCGGCTTCCCGCTCTCAAGCTACACCAAACTCAAAGTGAAATGTTCATCAACTCAGGTCCTTGACCGAGTCCGCCAGGATATCGAGGCAAAAGGCTTTAGCGCCTCATCAATATCCGAGACGATTGACCAGGCCAATAAGGTCTTTAGTGCTATCCAAATTGTCCTCATGGTCTTTGGTATGATTGCCCTCATCGTCTCGGCCATCGGTATGTTTAACACCATGACCATCGCCCTCCTTGAACGAACCGAAGAAATCGGCATCATGAAAGCCATTGGGGCTTCACGTGGCAGTATCTCGCTTATGTTTGTCATGGAGTCTACGCTTATGGGTTTCCTCGGGGCTGTCGGTGGCGTGGTACTTGGTATGATCGAGGGTGAGGTTTTGAACTTCTTCATCAACCTCATTGCTACTCGGTTTGGCGGTGAATCAGTCGACCTCTTCTATAGTCCACTCTGGTTTATTATGACGGTCATCGCCTTCGGTGCCTTTGTCGGATTCATGACAGGTGTCTTCCCTGCTCGCAAAGCCTCAAGCATCGACACCCTTGATGCCCTTCGTTACAAATAAAAAAACAGCCAATAGAATTCCGACTGTTTTTTTCTCGAGTAATTATTTTTTCATTTTCCTCAGCGCCAAAAGCGCAACGGCCGGCACGAAAAGAAGGGATCCTACCGGCAGTGCTACTGGCAGGGCAAGCAGACTGAATCCCAGAGTCAATGGAATGAACATAATGGGGAGAGCGATAACGACCAGACCGACCATATAACACCACCCAAGCATCGGCTTTTCCATGGCCCCGCTCTCATCGAATGGACGAAGTAGAAATGGAGCGGTCAGCGCCCCTATCAATCCAAAGAAAAACAGTACCGGGAGATATACCGAAAGGTAAGACTCTGTACCATCGGTCCAAAAAAGATAGGCTGAGAAAATAATCATCACCAACGCACACAATACTGATATTATTATTTTCATATACTTCCTTTTAAAAAAATATTAATAGGTTGAGCGAAGCGCATTGACAATAACGACCGCATCGATCACTTCCTGAAGGACCGCCCCATGAAGAACTGGGATAAAGCCAAAAAAAGCGAGTACCATACACAGTGACGAGAGCCCGATACCAATCCCGACACTCTCGAGTGCCACCCGATATGATTGGCGACCGATATGGATAGCATCACGTATACCAGAGGCTTCGCGTCCGAGGAGGGCGACATCGGCCGCCTCAAGCGAAGCGCTATTTTCTGTCCCAGAAAAAACGATACCGACATCCGCGAGCGCCAAGGCTGGCGCATCATTCACTCCATCACCGATCATCCCGACCAGTTTCCCCTCCCGTTGATACCGTTCGATCAACGCTACTTTTTTCTCGGGCGTCGACTCCGCATAGAGTGGGAGGCCAAATTGCCCCAGGAGTCGCTCGGCATTTTCTCGCTTATCACCCGTCAGTATGCCGAATGTGTACCCTCGCTCCCGTAAATAGGAAAATACCTCCGACACATCGCTCTTCAATTCATCATCAAAGAAAAAGCGGGCAATGGGGACATTTTCATGAGTGAGGTCTACTGAGAGTCCACTCACGCCCACTGTTTTTACGATGCCAAAGCGACTGTCATGAAGCGTACCAAAGATGCCCTCGCCTATTTTTTCTTCGATTGCCGTCGCCCGTGGTGGTTCAGTATGGCAGACACGCTCTTGCTCACGCACCAATGATCGAGCCAGCGGATGAAATGAGTGTCGCTCGAGTGCAGCCGCATAATCAAGCGCCTGCTCCATATCAAGTCCCCTATCCAGGAGCTCGATCTTCTTTACCTTGGGTTCACCCAGAGTGAGCGTGCCTGTCTTATCAAAGAAAAAGACTTTGGTCTTGGCCAAGAGCTCAAGGGCATACGGGCTCTTCACAATGATATTTTTACGGGCTGCCTTGTTCAGTCCGCCGATAAAGCTCATCGGAGCCGCGATGAGGAGCGGGCACGGTGTCGCTATCACGAG
>CAYWLN010000059.1:0-4688 GCA_964459475.1 uncultured Bdellovibrionales bacterium
CGATGCCTGGGTCAAAGCCGATGGTTCGGTCATCACCATCGATGATTTGAAGACCGTCAACATGCCCAAAGACAATATCGACCGTGCCATCAAGCGCGGTACCGGAGAACTGAAAGATGGCGCTAAGATCGAGGAACTGACCTATGAGGCCTACGGCCCGGGACAAGTCGCTCTCATCATCGAAACCGCGACCGACAACAAAAACCGCACGGTGAGCGAAGTGAAGAGCATTCTCACCAAAGGGAACGGCAAGTTCGTGCCGACTGGGGCTGTGTCATTTATGTTTCGGCGCGTTGGTCTCATCGCTTTTTCGCTCGAAAAATATGGAGCGGAGACGCTCGAAAATGAAACCCTCGAATCCGGAGCTGATGATTTCTTTGTTACGCCCGAAGTATTGGTCGTGGTAACCGCCATCGATAAACTCCAGTCGGTCGAAGAATATTTCCGTGGTAAGGATATGATTTGCGAGAGTGCAGAGCTCGGCTACGTCCCTTCGCAAACCGCTACTCCCGCTGAGAGTGACCTCCCGGCTCTCGAAAAGCTCCTTGAAACTCTCGACGATCATCCCGACGTCCAAAAAGTCTGGGACAACCGCGCCTAGCTTATTAGAAAAAAGAAGAAGCGTCGTAGGATTTCCCACGACGCTTTTTGGCTATTCGCTTACACGAGTCCGAGAGATTTTTTCTTGAAGCGACGCATCATGCTACTGGGCTTGCCACTAAAGCTCCCGCCGTTTCGGTACCCGACCACGATATCGTCCCCTTCCTCTTGGAGACTGTCGATATAGAGGTAGTCCTTGTTCGACTGCGTGTCGTCAATCACCTGGTGCCGAAGCTTCCCTTCGGCCTCCCACACCAGATACAAGGTGTCATACCCATAGCTTGACCCATCCTCGGCCAGTCGCTTCACGACACAAACATCAGATCGGCCCTCAGGAAAATGTGGGCCGTAGGTGTAATCATAGCGCGCATCAATATGCGGACCCACCCGATCAATCATCTGCTTCACTTGGTCAGCGTTCATTTTTCTCTCCATTACAGTGAAAACTACCACTAAAGAAAAGAAGGCTCACTCTGTTAAGCGACCTTCTTTTGTTTTCTCCATCAGACTACTGATTTTTCGCTTTCTCGCGAATCCGTTTGAATGCTTCTATTTCATCCCGTAGACGTTGTTTCCCAAACCTTATCCAGTAAGCATCTACGGCACATTCAAAGCTTTCACGAAAATCAGTTTTCTCAGTCAGCCTCTCAAAGGTATAGGCCGAGGTATCCGCCCCGTCTTTCGCTCTCCCGGACTGCAACTCGTCTATGGTATGTTTCACTGCATACGCAGCCAAGTACGATCCATCAGCATCTATCGGAAATTCCTCCGGTGTCCAGATTGATAGAGGCTGATACTGGATAGGAACACCGTCAAATTCCAAATCAAGAAAATTTCTTTCCGCTGTGATTGACAATGAATTATCCGTTGCTGTAAAAGCTTCAAGAAACCTCCCTTCACCAACCGCAGTTGCCAGTTTTTCTATGTCCTGTATCCGATAGATGCCAAAGACAACCCTTTTCTTTCCATCGTGATTAAACTTTTGACACACTCTCTTGATTTGCTCCCAAGCTGCCTCGAAATCTTCGTTGTCTGTTTCTAGCTTCCGATTAATTTCGTTGGTCGGACCGACAGTGGTGATATTAAATTTATCGGCGAGTGGTAGTGTCTCGCCGTCAGGAGTAGAAAGCAGCCTGTCTGCTACAGCCTCAATATCACGCGCATTGACCTTGGTCAACGTAAGAAGCGAGCTGACTTGACCGCCATCTCCTGGTGACTTCGTGACCTCACGAGCACGCCTCAACCCTTCCATTGCCTGCGCAAATGCTTTGGGTGATTGTCGCTGTTCGTTATGGCTTTCTTCGACACCGTCCACTGATATATCTATCCAATCAAACTTGAAACCCTCTGGCCATTTTGACAAAAGCTTGGTGTAGCTGCCATTATCGATGACTCCAAGCCTGACATCTGATCGAAGACGTCGTAATTCGGTAAACACATCCAGGTGCCACGATCTCAAAATGCGACCAATGGACAAGAATTTTGGACTATACTCCGCTCCTGGTTCCTGAGACTGGATAGGCATCTGGGAAACGATGTTAATGATTCGTTCGCCCAAATGAGCTTCTTCTGAAACTGCCGCACTACTTTTTTCTTCTTGATACAGGCAGTGTGCACACTGCAAATTGCAAGCCCTCTCCATAACGCCCGACACCAAATGAGGTAATTCGTGCTTTTGATTAATGAGTAGTTCAGCCAACAATTCTGGAGTTGGCTCGATATCACTAGCCACAGCATCGGCAATTATCCAAGCATAGCGATTTGCAGAACCTTTCATTTCAACGAGATGCTCCCGCACCTCAGGCTCAAGGACAACTTCTGCTGGAGCAACTAGTTCCACCTGTTTTTGCTCCTCGATTTTCTTTGGTTTAAAATTGAAAAATGTTATTGGTTGCTCGTTCATAGGCTCAGTCATGATGTTTTCTCCAGTTTAACACATTGTTAAAAAACTTCTTCATCCAATCTCGATGAGCACCGTATCAACCAATGAGCTGATACGATACTCAATAGAGAGGAGAAAAGTGTTACTTTTCTCCGAAACCACATTCCGATTTTATTGACAGGGTATTTCGGGAACCCCGCTCGTCGTTGCGAGACCAAACGCTTCTTAGCGCTTGACGGGCCGAGAGCTTGCGCCCCGCCCTGCCGTTCCGGTGGCTGCTGTCATGGCAGTCTCCTTGCTCTGTATCCCGAGAGAGCCACGGGCCTGTGGAAATTGCCACAAGACAAGCGCACGACATGTGCTTACTACAAGAAAGAGGGTGCCGACGCCGTCGGCTGCTGTTGCCACGCTTCCCCAAGCGCCGTAACCCTTTAGTTACAGGATCGGCCACCCTAGCGGGTGACGCGCACCGGTTGGCCATCACGGCCGGCAGACCCGGTGTTGGAAATTGCTTCCAACATATCTCTCACCTCCTTTCTCGCTATTTCTGGTTGCGACCCGGTTGATGGTTGAAAGAACTGGTATCGAGTAACTTATTCCTCAACTCGACTCCGTATTATAGGCTTAAAATGACATTTTGTCAATAATACCGTCTATATTTATGCAAATATACGACCTGTTTTTATACTATTTTTTGCTTTAGTAAAGGTATTTATCTATATTTTGATTTAATATTTGTCAAAAGTATTGACTATTCTGTGAAAAAAGAGTATTATAGAGGTATGGAACACTTATTGGGGCCACTCAAAAACCTGGGGCTTTCTGAAAAAGAAGCCAAGATCTACCTGGCCTTGCTTCAGCTTGGTCCCGCTACCCCCTACCAGATAGCCAACAAAGCCGAGATTAAGCGTCCAACAGCCTATGTCATCGCTGAGGAACTAGTCGAAAAGGGTCTCATCGTCCACGTCCCAGGCGA
Source organism: uncultured Bdellovibrionales bacterium (assembly GCA_964459475.1). GTDB lineage: Bacteria > Patescibacteriota > Minisyncoccia > Moranbacterales > UBA1568 > UBA1568. The sequence goes on from CAYWLN010000059.1 coordinate 3,459, forward strand.
AGACAAAAAGCGCTATATCGCCCGGACCCCTGACGCCTTTATTGAAGAACAGGGCGAAAAACTACGTGCTGCCCGGGCAATACTGCCAGAACTACGCTCATTTCAGAAAGGCACAGCCGAAAAACCCAGTATTATGTACTACGAAGGGGCCGACGGCATGCGCCAGGCCTACGACTACAAAAAACGTGAGCTTCACGGCAAGGAAATCGTCGGTTTCTTTGCTTCGCCAGAAGATGCCTCACCAGAAGTGACCAAAGTCTTTCTCGAATGGAATGAGTATAAGGAGAAATATGGCCCGAAAGTGCGCGGTATCACGGTCGATAATTCCAATCTGACCCCCTACGCCAAATACCTTGAGCCCGATAAGGGCAGCATTGAAGCCAAATTCATGCCGCCTGAGCTCTACAGCGCCAAAGTCTCTATCGAATCCTGTGATAAACAATTTGTCCGTATCTGTCTCATCGAAAGCGCTCAGACGCTCATCATCGAGTCGCCCAAGTTTGCCGTAGCTATCGGCGAAGCCTTCGAACTCCTCTGGAAAGCCTTTGAAGGAAAATATGACCACCCTAAGGCACTCACTTTTGATCAAAAATAATACTCCCTTTGTATGCGAATTTTAGGCATTGATCCTGGCACCGCGACGGTGGGCTGGGGGGTCATCGAAGTACAGGGCGGGAAAACGACTTCTGTCGCCTATGGGCACATCAGCACGAGTAAAGACCTGGCGCCAGAGAAGCGTCTCGCTGAAATAGCGAGCGACCTCGAGACTATCATCAAACAGTACCAGCCCGAGGAGGCCGCCGTGGAGGAACTCTTCTTCTTTAAGAACCAAAAAACCATCATTTCGGTGGCCCAAGCCCGAGGGGTTATCCTCTTGACTTTGGAGAATTTCTGTGTTAGTATTTCCGGTTACACGCCCCTCGAAGTGAAGCAGGCGTTGACAAATTATGGGAGAGCGGAGAAGACTCAGGTACAATTGATGGTACAGGCCATCCTCAAGCTCCCAACGATACCTCAACCCGATGATACAGCCGATGCTCTCGCTATCGCCCTCTGCCACGCCAGCCGACGGAAAGTAGAAGGTATACAGAATTCCTAATACCTAATTCTCAACAAAACTCAGGGTCTATTTTTAGAAATTAGAAATTGGTAATGAGAAATTTCATATGCAATATCATCCTTTCATAAACTTCATCGTCGAGCAGGGCGTACCACTCCAGACGGTAGCGC
>CAYWLN010000060.1:0-1416 GCA_964459475.1 uncultured Bdellovibrionales bacterium
GAAATCGTAGCAGAAAAAGAGCTCGCCGAGAAATATCTCCTTCGCTCCATCACGCTCAAGTGACTCGATATCAGTATAGTCTCCGAACGAAAGAATGTCCGTCACCTTGTCTTTACCGCGATACGTCCGGTTGAGCTCTTGGATACGCTCGGGTGAGACGAGGACAGCGGAAAGGGTGATACTCTCTTTGTCTTTCAAACTGTCGAGCGGCACTCGCTTCAGCGTCTCGGTCGCAATGCGTTCAAAAAAATCCTGATCCAATGACGCTGGGACCGTGGCCACTTCGGAAACATACTCCAGATGAAGACGCATAGAAACTAGGTGAGGAGCGACTCGACCACGCGCTTGACGTCATCCCCAGGGGCGCGACCAGCCACCTTCTTCATAACGGCGCCCATGGCTTGCCCCATCTTGTCCTTGGTCGAAATACCGACCTCTGCGAGCGCTGACTCTACGAGCGACCGGAGTTCAGCCTCTGGCATAGCTGCCGGCAGGTACGTAGAGAGGAGCGCGAGCTCATCTCGTTCTTTGGCCGCCAAATCCTCACGATTGCCAGCCTCGTACTGAGCGATGCTGTCTTTCCGTTGTTTCACCAACTTCTTGATTACCTCGAGGACATCGGTATCCGCGAGTTCGTTTGGGGCCTGACGCTTATCGATGGCCACGTTTTTGACAGCGCTCTGGAGGAGTCTCAGTGTGTCGCGCCGAAACGCATCACCGGACTTCATCGCGTTCTTGAGATCGTCACCAATCTGCGTGTAGAGAGCCATAACCAAAGTATTATGTATGAATGACTGTATTGTCTCATAGCTGTAGTCAGACGAACAGTCCTGCCCTACAGCTATGTCACCATGAAGCCATTGATACTCTGATACTAAATTCTTTTTTTAATATCACGGAGTGCTTCGTCGTCGAACTTACCGAGCTTCTTGAGTCGGGTAATTTCTTTGCGAATCTTGACTTTGTAGAGCGCACCGATACGACGCTTGTCGCGGCTCGGCTCTTCAGCACGGAAACGGAGCTTCCGGACCTGCTTCAAGACACCACTCTGCTGGACACGTCGTGAAAAACGACGGATCAGGCTTTCGGCTGTCTCTCGCTCTTTTCTTTTGACTTGGATCATATACAAGACCTCCTTTCAAACATTTTCTTCCCAGAGGAAGAAAGATCAATCTTTACAGGGAAATAAGCAGTTAGTTGGGTTTACCCTGTGAAATACGATTCGGAAACGAATCGTCAGTCATCTGATGACTATTTCACAGGGTGGATATTTTCGCTTAAACGAGCCCCACCGAGGAGATGGAGGTGGAGATGGGGCACTTCTTGCCCACCATCCCTCCCTACCCGGAATAGCAGTTTATACCCTTTTTCAGAAATATTCAAGTCTCGAGCCACATCCCGGGCCACCCGGAACAT
>CAYWLN010000060.1:1516-4668 GCA_964459475.1 uncultured Bdellovibrionales bacterium
ACCATGTCTTTGACGATAGCGGTCTCATCGAGCGCTTCCTTCTGGCCGATGATGACCGTCACCTCGACACCGAGTCGGTTGGCGACGCGCATCTGCGACTTGAGACTGCCTCGGCCAAAGCTCTCTGCAATGAGAATACCATTTTTCTCGAGCGCCGAAAACAGACGGAGGCTCTTCTTTTTGGCCATGTCACCGAGCTGAGCGAGAAAGACACGGGGCTTCGGCTCCTGGTAGGGTTTGACCTGGGTGCGCTTCATCTCAAGCACAATCCGGTCGAGTCCGAGACCAAAGCCGATGACTGGTGTCGGCTCGCCACCGAGCGTTTCGATGAGCCGGTTGTAGCGTCCCCCGCCACCGAGTGAGTAGTTCTTGCCATCCTTGTCGGTCGAGCGGATTTCAAACACCGTGTTGGTGTAGTAGTCGAGACCACGGACAAGACGGGTATTGATCAAGTACGGGAGCTCGAGCTCATCGAGATACTCGAGGAGGTGCTTGAAGTGGTCGCGCGATTCCTGATCGAGGTAGTCGATAGACTGCGGAGCATGAGCCGTGAGCTGGATGCACTTGTCCTCTTTGCAGTCGAGGATACGCATCGGGTTCGAGAGGAGTCGTTCACGGCAGTTCTGACAGAGCTTGCTCTTTTGAGCCTCGAGATAACGGACGAGCGCCTTCTCATAGTCACGCCGCGACTCAGGCGTCCCGATACTGTTTACTTGGAATTCGATATTCTTGAGACCGAGCTGACCGACGACTCGATAGGCGAGCTGGATGGTCTGGGCATCGATGATTGGATCATTTTCCCCAAAGATATCAAAGTTGGCCTGCCAGTGCTCGCGATAGCGGCCCTCTTGCGGACGGTCATAGCGAAAGACGGGGCCCATAGTAAAGAGTTTGATCGGCTTGGGAAGGATACCCATCCCGTGCTCGATATAAGCGCGACACAGTCCGGCGGTCATCTCCGGACGGAGGGCGACGCGATCACCGCCACGAGTGTTGAAAAGATAGATCTCTTTGTCGAGGATATCAGTCCCCTCACCGATGGTGCGGAGATAGAGATGGGCAAACTCTACGGTCGGCAAGTCGATACGTTGAAAACCATACTCCTGTGACGCAGCTGAGAGCGCTTTGCGTACCCGTTCCCAGTACGGCTGTTCATCGGGCATGATGTCACGCATACCCCGGAGTGTCTGGAGGAGCATCTCTTCTTCAGCCTTGGGGCCCACCTTCTTCGATGCGACGTCTTTCGACTTGGGAGTCGCGACTTTCTTGGTTACCCCCTTCTTGGTGGACATGGCTGCTTTGGCTCCGACTGATTTCTTGTCTGGCATACCCGTAGACAGGTTAAGGTTAAGAGTCTGTTGCTTAGTAAATAGAGAATCGGTCTACTGGCCACGCTCGGAGCATGACCCGCCCGATAATCTTGTCCTTGTTAAATGGTCCGAATGCTCGAGAATCATAGCTGTACATCCGATTGTCACCCATGGCAAAGTACTGATCCTCCCCGATTTGCATCCGTGGCATATCTTGAGTCAAGACGCCGGGGCCGATGTAGGCACTCTCATCGAGCACAAAGCCATCTGGATACTGGGTGTTGTAGATCACAACTTTCCCCTGGCGAATCTCGACGGCCTCACCGGGGAGTCCGATAATGCGCTTGATAAAAAACTCTTCGGTATTCTTGGGAAACCGGAACACCGCCACATCCTGACGAATAATTTTTTTAAACGGCTTGACCTCAAAACTGGTCTCGTCCCATCCTACCTTGGTCTGCTTGTAGCCAAACTCACTGATGATGAGATACTCTCCGTCTTCAAAATTAGGCTCCATGCTCGAACCCTGGACAAAAAACGGCTGGAACAAAAAAACGCGAACAGGTATAATGATGACTACGGCCAAGAGAAAGACCCGGATCATCTCGGAAAACAGACCCCCGAGACCCAAGTGCTCCTCTTCCTGTTCCAGTGGCTCTTTTTCTATTTGATTTTCGTTAGCCATATCAGGGATGCGCTCAAAATTTGGTAAAACAATGCAATTGTAACAGATTTTGACCCCTTGAGCAAGACCGGCATTACCCCTTACTAGAGCCATATTTCTCGATTTTCTATGGATGACATCCGCACTACGCAGAAAGACCGCGGACCTCGGCCATTTGTCCTCCCAGATACCGGAGGAGGTGGTCTCCCACCCGTCCAGATGCCGAGGCGCCGGCCTCGTACCAGGCGACTGTGGCCGGCCCTCATGATTGTGGGCGCCCTCATCCTTTTTGGCGTTGGTTTTGTCCTCTATCAGGGACTCGCCTTAGGCGAGCGGATGCAGTTCTCTCAGGTGTCACCGCGCTCCTTTGTCACTTCACTCCAAGCTCTCTCACGTGCCTACCTCCGCGATGAGTCCCTCCCGCTCAAAGGCGCCGAGGGAGGTCGCATCAATATCCTTCTCCTCGGTCGCGCCGGCGAACACTACCCCGGCAAGAATCTGACCGATACGGTGATGATTATGAGTATCAATCTCACCACCAAACGGATTGGTCTCCTCTCCCTCCCCCGCGATCTCTACGTCCCCATCGGGCAGAGCGGCTTCTATACTAAATTAAACTCCGTCTACCAGTACGGACTCTCCAATGAAGAGGGCGTCGAACCGCTGCGAGAATCAATCACCACTATCACTGGTCTCCCTATCCACTATTTCTTCACCCTCGACTTTGATGGCTTTGAAAAGGTGGTCGATACCCTAGGTGGCATCTCGGTCGATGTCCCGCGTGATATGTATGACACCCGCTATCCTGGCAAGAACTACAGTTACGAGACCTTTGAGATCAAAAAGGGCTGGCAGACACTTGACGGCGCCACCGCCCTCAAGTACGTCCGTGAGCGTCATGCCGATCCCGAGGGAGACTTTGGCCGAGCCAAACGCCAGCAGCAGGTCATCCAGGCCATCAAGAACAAAACTCTTTCGCTCGGGACACTCTTTAACATCGTCACTCTCCATCGTCTCGTCGATACCCTCGGTGACAGTATCAAGACAGATATGCCGACCGAGGACATGACCCGTTTCTTTGAACTGGCCAAATCCCTCGATACCCAAAACATTAGCACCACCGTCATCGATGCCTGGAAGAAAGACAGTCTCCTCCGCGTCTCACACGTACAAGTTGG
>CAYWLN010000061.1:0-4628 GCA_964459475.1 uncultured Bdellovibrionales bacterium
TAAAGCGAGGCAGGTCGAGCTGGATGGTACGAGCGGCCGGACCCTTGCCGATGATAATATCGAGTTTGTAGTCTTCCATGGCCGGATAGAGAACTTCCTCAATCATTTTGTTGAGTCGGTGAATCTCATCGATGAAGAGGACATCGCCTGGTTCGAGGTTGGTGAGGATTGAGCCTAAGTCACCCACCTTTTCAATGGCTGGACCCGAGGTCGCCTTGATACCCACGCCCATCTCGCGCGCGATGATATGAGCGAGGGTCGTTTTGCCGAGACCAGCTGGTCCGTAGAGGAGCACGTGGTCAATATTCTCGGTGCGTTTCTTGGCCGCCTGGATGAAGATATCGAGGTGCTTCTTAATCTTGTCCTGGCCGATGTACTCGTCGAAATGCTGTGGGCGGAGCGTGTTGTCGAGGTTCTGGTCCTCGGCGACCTTTTCCGGCTGGAGGGGAGAAGTGGGTTCGCTGTGAATCATAAGAAAAGATGCTTAAACAAGGGAAAAAGAGACGTTTACTCTCATTACAGTATAGCACTGCTTGACAAAGAATGAAAGGCATGCTATTATCAGGGGTCGCTTTACAAACAAGGAGACCTGTCAATTGATAGGTCAACCAAGAGGTTCTCATAGGACGGACCTCGTTGGGCTGCTTCACATGTAGACAATTGGGGATTTCTATCTTTTATCCTCAATCACGGGAACTGTCGCCAAGATCCGGGTAGGGTGGTTTCGGCTGCGCTATACCTCGACGCTTTTCCTTTCCTCTCGCTCCTATGCTTGAGGATTTGTCTACAGCTGAAGCAGATTCTTGGAGTTACTGAAGCACGAAAAAATCCCAGAGCCTCACGGCCTTGGGATTTTTGTTTGTTTTTCTGGATCCCGGATTGGGTCCGGGATGAAAATTTTCATTTTCAGATTTCGGTGACGCGCTTGATTTCTTCAAGGGTCGTACGACCTTCGAGGACGGCGAGGATGCCATCATGGAGCATGGTGAGCATACCCTTTTCTACCGCCTTGTTTTCGATTTCATGAGCCTGGGCCCGAGCGACGATGAGGTCCTTGATGTCTTGGTCAACCGAGAGAGCCTCGGAGAGGATCATCTGACCATTGTACCCAGTACCCTTGCAGGCGGGACAGCCCTTTTCTCGGTGAATGGTGATCTCCGGTGTCGTGACGCCAGCCGTTGGTGCGATGGTAGCGAGGACCTTTTCGATGGTGGCTTTTTCTTCGGCGGTCGGCTCGGTCTTCTCAGCGCACTCCGGGCAGAGACGGCGGACAAGACGCTGAGCAATAAAGAGGTTACTGGCATCAGCCAGGTCATCACCAGAGACACCCATCTTGAGGAGACGGTGGATGGTACCGGAGGCAGAGTTGGTGTGGAGAGTGGAGAGGACGAGGTGACCAGTCGAGGCAGCCTGGACGGCAATCTGCGCTGTTTCATCATCGCGGATTTCACCGATCATCATGATGTCTGGATTCTGGCGGAGGAGTGAACGGAGCGCAGTGGAGAACGTGTAGCCCTCTTCTTCGTTGACCTGGGTCTGGAGGAGTCCCGGCATCTGGTACTCGATCGGGTCTTCCACGGTGATGATCTTGATCTCGGGACGATTGATGCGGGCGAGGATACTATAGAGCGTGGTCGTCTTACCAGAACCGGTCGGGCCAGTGTTCAGTATCATGCCGCTTGGGCGCTCGATAGCGGAGAGGATGCGGGTGAGATTCTGGGGACGGATCGTGAGTGACTCAAGGTCGAGCTTGGTAGCTGATTGGCTGAGGAGACGGAGTACGACGGTCTCACCGAAACCACCGAGGATGATAGAGAGACGGATGTCGATCTTGGCATTACCCCCGATTTGTTCTGGCTTTTCGAATTGAATGGAGAACCGACCGTCAGTGATGCCGGCGCGTTCACCACTCTTGAGACCGGCCAAGAGCTTGATCTGACTGAGGAATCCTGGGTATTCATTGATTGGGAGGGTCGCCACGGTTTTAAGTATGCCATCGAGACGGAAGCGCACCTCAAATGCCTCACCGGTTGGCTCGATGTGGATATCACCGGCCTTCATAGCGGCGGCCGCAGCAAAGAGAGCCTGGAGTCGGTCCTCAGCTGCCATATTTTTCACGAATTCACCAAAAGCCGGAAGCGAGGTGGAGTTGGCGAGCGCATCATCAAAGGCCTGCCCGGTGACAAAGGCTGCTCGAGAGAGTTCGTTTGGCATGAGGTCGGCATAGATGCTCTGGAGGAGATCGCCTTGGTCGGTGACGCGGAGCACTTCTTCGATGGTCGTGAGACCATTTAAGGCTTTCAAAATTCCATCTTGGGTCATGGTGATCATCCCGCCTTCGAGGGCGGCCTTGAGTATTTCTTGTTCGGTCCCGAGGTCGTTAATAATCTTCACGATTTCCGGCGTCATGGTAAAGAGCTCAAAGATGCCCTTGCGTCCCCGGTAACCCGAGAGGTTACAGGCTGGACAGCCGACGGGCTTCCAGAGGGTATCCATGTTCTTAGGCATGGCAATCTTGGCCTTCGGCGAGAGGATGGTGATGAACTTGGTGATCGAGTCGATGGTTTCTTTGGCTGGCTTGTAGGGAACTTTGCATTCTTTGCAGAGGACACGGACCAGACGCTGAGCGATCATGAGATTGATGGACGAGGCGATGAGCGAGGGACGCACGCCAAGTTCGATGAGGCGTGGGATGGAAGCGGCGGCGCCGTTCGAGTGGAGGGTCGAGAGGACGAGGTGACCGGTGAGCGCGGCGTTTACCGAGATGTCGGCCGTTTCGTTGTCACGGATTTCACCGACCAGGATAACATCAGGATCTTGACGGACCACAGCGCGGAGAGCTGTGGCAAAGGTGTACGACTTGTCCTTGGACACTTCGGTCTGCACGATGCCGGGGAGGGAGTATTCGATCGGGTCTTCCACCGTGATGATTTTGGTGCCGGGCTTGTTGATGTGGTGAAGGAGGGTGTAGAGCGTGGTCGTCTTTCCGGAACCAGTCGGACCGGTGTTCAAAATCATGCCGTCTGGCTTCTCGACCCCGCGCATGACGATGTCGTGAGCGAGACCCTGAAAGCCGAGGCTGTCGATATCGGTATCGATGTCATCCCCGGAGAGGAGACGCATGTTGATGCTCTCGCCGTACTTGCCGGGAATGCTGTTTACGCGGATGTCGATCCGCCCACTGTCGATGTCGATAAAAAAGTGACCATCTTGGGCTTCTTTGCGGACATTCAAGCGCATCTTGCCGATCATCTTGATGCGAGAGAGCATGAGGTGATAGATCTCGGGCGGGAGGTTGCCGATTTCTTGGAGGACACCGTCGATGCGATAGCGGAGACGGACTACTTTTTCCTCGGGTTCGAGGTGGATGTCACTCGCCGAGAGCTTGCGGGCACCGGCTAAGACAATTTCCATCGCGCGCGAGGTATTCATCGGGTGCCCTGAGTGGAGACTGATGAGATCAGCAAAGTCTTTCTCAAATTTCTCAAGGTCAGCATCCTGGAGGGATACCCGGACCAGGTTCAGGCGGTCGATGAGGGTCGTTTTGTGAGCATAGAGACTCCAGGCGTGTTCGAGCGAGGTCTCGGAGACGAAATAGAGTTCGTAGGGGGCGTTCCGTTCCTCGGTAAACTGCTTGATGAACTCGGCTGTGGCTGGCTCCTTGGGGGTGCTGGAGGCAAAGAGAAAAGTGCGTTCTTTTTTGTGAAAGATAACCAGGTGCTTAGCGCGCGCGACATCCTCTGGCACGAGGAAGGCTGCTTCTTCGTCAACGGGGAAGACACTCAGGTCGATGTAGGGGAGACCGATACTCCGGGCTTGGCCGGCAGTATCCTCTTCCTTGGACTGGGCCTGCATCTTTTCGAGTATTTCGGCTGTCTGTGCGTCTTTGACTTTAGACGTACGGATGGGATCTTGGTGAACGACTTGTACCATAGTTGTGTTTTACGTTTGGAAGCAATCTGTTGCCCCTATTGTACCGCATTTCTCGACCCACAAGCAAAAGACCACACCATGAAAGTGTGGTCAGAATATCAGATGGAAGATGAGAGACTAGCGAGTGGTGAGGAGTTGTTCGAATTTTTCAAGCGCAATGCGTTCCGCTTCGTCAAGCGTCGTCACCGACAGAGCAAACTCGAGGGTATCACCATGGAGGGTTCCTTCCTTGAAGCGTTCGGCGAGGAGGGTGAGGCTCTCACTCGAGGCGGCCTTGATGAGACCGCGGACTTGAGAGGCACTCTCGGGATAGAGGATAAGGAAATAGTTGCCAGAAGAGTAGTTGCCACGGATCTTTTCAAGCACGCTTGGGAGATCGAAGGCTGAGGCACGCGCCTGGACCAGGTCCTCCACGCTCACCTGGGCCCAGATGAGTTTCAGTTGTTCGTTCCACTTCACGTTGGCCATAACCCGACCCCAGAGCTTCAGGAGATGGAGTGGCTGAGTCTTGTAGAGGGAGCGGATAATCTTCTGCTGGTCGGCACCCCGGTCCATGAGACGTGAGGCAATCTGGAGACACTTGGGAGTGGTGTTTTTCTTCTGAAAGCTCTCAGTGGCACTCACGATACCAGCAAGCAGACTCTCGGTCACGGTCGGAATGAGGTCCCCAAGGGTACCGCGTTCGAGCATCTCCG
>CAYWLN010000062.1:0-4604 GCA_964459475.1 uncultured Bdellovibrionales bacterium
GGTTCGGACTTGCTCCCAGCCACGGCTGGTGCGCCACCTACTTTTGCCTCCGTCTTTTTGATAAACGGGCGCGGAGCGGGTTTGCCGCTGAGAGGACCCCGAGGGGTACCCTTGGGAGCCTGCTCACGAGCGACGATACCCTCAAAGGCACCAATACCGCTCGTTTTGGGAACACCGAGCACAGGAGCCGGTTTTCTCGCGAATTGACCACGTGGAGACTGGCTTCCGTGGGGAGAGACATCCATCGGTCGTGTGGACCGATTGCCTCCTCCATTGTTGTTATACTGCTGCATACTGCGTTTTGGGGTTCGGAGGTGCGCGGAAGCGGAAACCCGCCTCTGGCTCACCATGAACCCTACAAAGAATGATTTACACGAAAGAACTCTTTTCTTACACGAAAAAGAGATGTTTACGTTGTGCCGACGGAGAGACTTGAACTCTCACTCCCTTGCGAGAACTAGCACCTGAAGCTAGCGTGTATACCAATTTCACCACGTCGGCGTCTACCTAATTCCCTGCCCGAATCGCTACGCTTCGCTTGCGAATCGTTGCGGGCGGGTGTCACCAGGGCATGCCACAAAGATTGAGGACTGAAGACCGAAGATTTGCCCAATTGGGCAAACACTCCACTCTGCAATCATAAATCTCCACCCGTCTGTAATACAAAACTACGCGAGTAGTTTCTTCAGCTCCTCTACCATAGCCACCGGCGTCGGATCCTGCCCATACTTGAGGGCGAGATGATAAGAAGTGAAATCGCCCAAGGCGATACTTGTGAATACCTTACTATACACGCTTCCGCCTGCCATGTCAAGTATCTCGACTTCTACCCCTTGTTTGCGCAATAATTCGGCCGTTATCTCAAACCGCTTCAGGTTCTGGGGATGGGTCGCCAGATCACGCAGCATGAGGACAAAAAACTGACTCTGTGGGAGGGTCCAACCAACCATTTCGTTATGATTGAGCTCCGGGAAAAAGTTCCAAAAAGCTGGGGTTTTGGCGTTTTCGTTGAGCTTGATTTTCCAGACCATTGCGACTGATTTGTACTTGGCGGTAGCATAGATAACCGGAGTTTTGCCCGCCATTTTCTCAGCGAGCGCTTTCCCCTGCTCCTCGAGCGCCCCTATCTGAGTCTGGAGTGCCTCCGCCTCGGCGATGAGGGTCGAGGTCACATCCGGCACCAGTCCCTGATTGACGAGGACCTGAAACATCGCTCCAAAGAAATACCCGGTTCCGACCCGCGGTTGAAAATTCTCAAACGGAATCGGGAGCTTGATATGAGGGATAGCGTGCTCTTTGGCCATGGCCTCTATCTTGCCTCCAGCCGAGACAGCAATACACGGGAGCTTGTGCTTGAGAGCTTCTTCAAACGAAGCGACGGTCTCTTCGGTATTGCCCGAATACGAACAGATAAAATTGAGGCACTGGTCAAAACTCTCAGGCGGTAAGCTATACGAACGATTCTGATAAATGGCGAGTGGCTGAGGAGCTGACTCAGCGCTGCGGAACAATTCATGGAGATAAATACGAAACAGATTGCCCGGAAGAGCAGATCCTCCCATCCCAGAAATCATAATCGAACGAAAGGTGCCTGGTACGCTCACGCCTTTCCCAAGCGAAAGACCCACGGGGAGCTGGCTCGGGCTTTCCAGAATCATCTGACGGAGGTTGGAGGTATCGAGTGGATGAGTCATAGGATTTGGAGATGCATTATTTTTTTACGCGCTTTGTTTTGATATACCAGTCCTTGACGGTACTAAACCGGTGAGCTGGAGCATTGATACTTTTCACTTCGATGCCCTTGAGCGAGCTATTCACCACATAGAGATAGGTCGGACTATAGAGGAATACTGCCGGGTGCTCTCGCGCCAGGATATCCTGAAAAGAACGGTAGTACTCTTTGCGTTTCTCGGTATCCGTCGTCTCACGAAGCGACAAGAGGATATCATCGACGTCTTTGTTATCGAACACCGCCAGATTGAGACCTGGGTCATGCTTTTGACTGGAGTGCCAAAACGAATACGGATCAGAATCAATCATCGCGGCCTCACCAAAGAGGAGCGCCTCATACTCACGTGGTCGCACGCTATTCTGCTGGAGATCCCCCGCGCTCTCGGCCGTCACCGTCACCCGAGCCCCTACCTTTTCCCACTGCGCCCGGAGGAGTTCGGCCGTTTGGACGAGTTCCGGCCAGTCAGGCACCTTGAGCTCAAAAGCAAGCACCGTACCATCTTTGGCTCGGATACCATCTTCCCCACGCTTCCAGTTATTCTGATCGAGGATGGTGTTGGCCTGGTTCTCATCATAGCGTGGAAAAGTGATATCAGTGGCATAGCCATTCATAAACGGGAGGAGAGCCGTTTCAGCAGGCGCTCCCTTGCCGAGGAGTACTTCACGGATGATAGCTTCACGATCAGTCGCATACGAGAGCGCTCCCCGGACCTCGTCGTGAGCCAGAACCGCACTCTTCGTGATGTTGAAAAATACCGCAAAGATACGTGGGATTGCCATCTCGTAGACACGAGCACTCTTGCGCTCCTCAACGCTGGCCAGGTTCTCAGGAGTCACCGAGTTAATCCCGAGGACTTCTTTCCGATTGTAAGCATCGAGAAGCGAAGGTTCGTCTGGGTAAAAATGAAAGGCCATTTTCTCGATATGTGGCATACCAGCATAGTACCCGTCAAAGGCACGGAGCTCATAGGTCAACATATTGCCGCTTGAATCCTTTTCGGAATCATAGAAACGGTACGGTCCAGCCCCGATCGGTGCCAAGTTATAGTCAGCGAGGAGAAAATTTTCTGGAGCGATATTTTCCCAGATGTGCTTGGGGAGGATGCCGACGGTCAAATTCTCGAGAAAACCAAAATAGCTCTTTTTGAGGGTAAAAGTGAGAGTATAACGATCGACCGCTCCTGCCTCCACTGACAACCAATTGGCCCGGAGTGGGCTCTTGTAGGCCGGATCCTGAATAGCCTGGACCGTATAGAGCACATCATCAGCGGTCAATTCTTCGCCATCATGCCACTTGATTCCCTGCCTCAAGGTCACAGTATAGATACGCCCGTCTTCTGAAAGCGTAGAATCCGTAGCCAATCGCTTCTCCAGTCTCCCCTCACGATCATAGCCATAGAGACCTTCATAAATGAGACCGGAGATATCAGCATCAGCCTCGCTCGTCTGAGAAAGAATCGGGTTGATATAGCGTGGCTGTGACACGATGCCCTCGGTATACTCCCCTCCAAAATCCGGAACGGCCTGGGTCGAGGCGATATAGAGCGCACCAAGCCAAAAGAGGAGAGCTCCGAGGCCGAGAGTCGCAAAAAAGAGGACGAGAATACGATCACGAATCTGGAGCGCCTGAAAGAGAGCCAACCACTGGCGTCTCCGTAAGATATTCAAGATGCGGAAGAAGCGACTAATAAAACTTGGTATTATTTCTTACACCCCTCGCTCATCAAATGACAGACAATCGGACGTTGATAATCCCGAGCGCGAGAAAGACGACGGCAAACACTACCGTCGCATAAATAAAAAACTTTTCCAGACCCCGCTTGGTGTAAAACCCACCAAAATCACCTCCAAAGGCCGCTCCCAGACCAGAGCCCCGATTCTGAAGGAGAATCGAGACCGAAAGGAGCACAGCGACCACAGTTTGAGCGATCAAGAGAGAGCGCATAGAGTGCAAAATTTGTCTGAGAATTGGCCAACTTTTTGGTCAATAATCCCTTTTTTAAGCCCTTTTAGTCTAGCAAAAAAGGAGGAAAACGTCAACCGATAAAGCATATTTAGAGGAGACTCCGTTCGAGGGACATACGCATATCATCAACACCCTTCTTGCGTTGGTAGACGGAGAGAAGGAGGCCGAGCGAGGCTGAGAGCGAGAGGAGCGAGCTCCCTCCGTACGAGAGAAACGGCGCGGGGAGACCGGTCACCGGGAGGAGCCCCACGTTCATCCCGAGGTTGATGAGAATCTGGACAAAAATCATGATCATTACACCAAGAGAGAGAAGATAGCCAAAGTTGTCACTCGCCAGTACTCCAATCCGCCTGATCCGATAGAGGAGCACCGCATAGAGAGCGATGACAAACCACGCCCCTACCATCCCGAGCTCTTCCGCTATCACCGCGTAGATAAAGTCGGTGTGCTTCTCAGGGAGAAACGACAGCTGAGACTGTGAACCATACCCGAGACCCTTGCCAGAAACGCCCCCAGAGCCGACCGCCACCATGGCTTGGAGGACATTGTACCCCGATCCCTGTGGGTCGTTCTCCGGATGAAGAAATGTATCAATACGGGCCTTCTGATAGTCCGCCAACAGAAACCAACTCCCTGAAACGAGGAGCGCGCCCAAGATACTGAGGACCACAAAGTGCTTGAGGCGGAGTCCCGAAGCGAGGATCATCCCGCCCCAGATAGAGGCGAGGACCAAGGATGACCCCAGGTCTGGCTGACGGAGGACGAGAAAAATGAGCACTGCCGAGAGGATGAGCGAGGCAATCACGCGGGTCCACTCGCCGAGCTCAGACTTTTTCTTGGATATAAAACTCGCGAGGAAAATGATGAGGGTCACCTTGGCTACCTCGACCGGCTGGACCTGAAAGAA
>CAYWLN010000063.1:0-2470 GCA_964459475.1 uncultured Bdellovibrionales bacterium
ATCCCGGGTCTCAACGGTGACACGACCGAAGGCTACACCAAGTGGCTCGCCAACAAGCGGCTTGCGATGCTCAATATTGATCCTCTCTACCCAGAGGCCATCGACAATCCGTATAAGCACCTCGATCGCTTGCAGGATGTGAACAGCGACAAAGGCAATTTCTTTGAAACGACGGTCGTAAACTATACTCAGTCTTCGAGCATGAACGGTAGCTGGGACTTCTAACAAAAGAAGTTTCACAAGAAAACTCATCCCGGGAACCTCTCCTGGGATTTTTCTTTGGCAAAATGTGATATAATCTGAAGCAGATATCTTTTTTGCTATGAATATCAAAAAACAAGCACTCTTTGTCATTATTTTTCTTACCACTCTACTCTCCTCACCAGTTGCCCAAGCTGATACTTGGGGAAATGAAACAACCCAAAAACCCGGGCGACAGTACCAGCTCCTTGAAAAAATCCCTGGCACAGATGGCCTCGGGAGCGACCTCCCAGGGTACATCAGTGCCATCTACAAGATGGCTCTCGTGATTGTCACCCTCTCTGCGGTCCTCATGCTCACCGTCGGTGGATTCATGTATCTCACCAGTGCCGGCAACACGGCATCCATCGGTACAGCCAAGGGTATTATCTATGACTCCCTTATTGGCCTCATCATAGCTCTCTCTGCCTGGCTCATCCTCTACATCATCAACCCGGATCTCGTTGAGATAAACCTGTCTCCGCTCTCGCCAGTGGCTCCGGTAGGGGGCAATGTAGGCGGATCCCCAGGCGCCGTTGGTGCTCTCCCAACAGGAAGCGATGCCGAGCTCGCTCGTAAGATTCTTGGAATGAGCAGTGTTCGACTTAACACCAGTGGAGATTGCAGTAGTCCCACTGGTGTAGTAAGTCCTACAAAAAATATTGCTGACATTGCGGATGGTAAAAGATCTAGCAACTGTAGCAACGAATGCCAGGGAAAAGGGGCGTCTGGTTGTAGAGATAATGCAGTCAATTTAAGTAATAAGATGCTCTCCGCAATTGTAGCTGTTGGTCAGAAACAACAATTTACTATCACGAGTATTTCGGGAGGACCCCATGTTTCTAGCTCCTCTCACTATCGCGGTACTGCCATCGACATTACCCCTGTTAACCAGACCTTGATGGATGCTTTTGTGGCTGCTGGGGCCCTTCCCCCAAACGGCAACTCCGCCTCTATGTGTGAAAAACGAGTCACGGGGACCGATGGAAAATCTAAAGCTACGAGCGTTGACTGTACCACAGGTGGTGGGAACCATATTCATCTTGTTTTCCCAAACTAGTCTTCACAGCATGTCATTTTGATTTTTCGTATGGCCAAAAAGATTTTTTTCTTTTCTGTCACTCTCCTGGTGCTTGTTCTCATTTTTCTGGGTGCCTACAATCTCGTATTCAAAAATAATAAGAACAACCCTGTCGCTGATCCGAGCAAAAAGTCGTTTCTGAGCGAAGCAGAAGACAGCTTGTTCAGCAAGAGTGGCGCCGCTGAAAACCCGCTCAATGAACGAGTGCTCGGCGTCACCATGGGTGAAGACGGTATGCTCAATTACTACTCTCTCGATGACAAATCGCTCAAAAAGGCCACGAGTGAAGGAAAAAACAAGACAGTCCTCATGAGTAATCTCCCGGGCGATGCCACCCGAGTCCTCTGGTCGGCCAAGACGGACAAGGCCCTCCTATCACTCAAAAGTGCCAGCGGATCTCTCTGGTACTTTGCCCATCTCGGAAATAAAACGCTTGTACCACTTAAGCCCGAGATAGGCCGTCTCGCTTGGGACAATTTTGGTGAACGGACCTATTATCAGTATACCGACCCCGCCACCAAAGTACGTTCTCTCAATGTTTCCGATCCTGATGGCAAAAACTGGAAAAAGCTAGCCGATCTCGGTACCAATGACTTCTTTCTCTCGGCTGTACCCGAAAGCAGTCTCGTATCCTTCTGGAATCGACCAGACATTAGTACGCCATCGACCTTTGAAATGGTCGGGATCTCTGGTGAAGCGCGCAAATCCCTCGTCAATGGTGGAGTATTTGGTGGCGACTATCTCTGGTCGCCCAATGGTGAACGAGCGGTAGCCAGTGGCAATGACACTGAGACCGGCCAGGGATTCACGCTCCGCATTATCGATCGCTCGGGGGGAAGTAAACCTCTCGCCATCCCAACCCTCATCTCCAAAGTAACGTGGTCAAAAGACAACCGCACCCTCTACTATGCCCTCCCCGGATCGCTCCCAAGTGATGCCCTTCTCCCCAATGATTATTTCCAAAAGTCACTCCACAGTAAGGATACTTTTTGGAAAATTGACCTCAACACCGGCAAGAAAAGTCGCTTGGTTGAACTCAAAGAATCAACGCAATCACTCGATGCTACCGATCTGTTCCTCTCAAACGAAGAGGACGCCCTCTACTTTACAGACCGAGCGTCAGAAAAGCTCTATCGCCTAGAGCTCTAG
>CAYWLN010000063.1:2570-4579 GCA_964459475.1 uncultured Bdellovibrionales bacterium
AGACCTATTGGGCCTGTCGCAAAAAACATCGCCAGAGCCACGTTGTGGGGTTCGGGCACTGACCACTCCAAATATGGTGGAAAAAACTGTTGGTAGTCCAAATAAAGCTCCTGGAAGCGTCCTACGCCGATACCGAACGGATGGTCTAGTCCTATACGAAATGCTGCCTGCCAAATCATTTCTCGTGATGACCAGGAGGAACGAGGGTCCTCGGTAAAGAGCGCTTGCCACTTCTCACTCCCATGCTCAGAAGCCATGAACATCCCGAGCGCAAAGAGAATGCTGAGGACGGCCCCACTCTTCCGCCATGAGTGCTCTCGCTGCCACAGACCGTATGCGAGTAATCCCAAACAAACCGCCAGTATCACCCCGTAGGAGCGCGTGAGAAGTAGCGTCACCGCAAGGAGAACGGGCGAGAGCGCCAGGCCAATCCGGGAGAATTTCGTCCACCTGGCTGCGTCATCCAAAAGTATCAGGGGGAGCGCCAGGCCCGTAGCCATGAGAAAGGCGAGAAAGTTGGGCGATGCGTAGGGGCCTGCGAGACGTCCATCGTACGTGACTCTACCCAGCCAGTAAGACACAAGGCATTGCAAAGCGGTAAGCGTGAGTACAACCAGGAGCACCTTGACGAGGATACGTTGTCTCTCCCGATGCTGGCATTCAGAAAAAATGAGGAGACTGTAGAGGGCAGGAAAGAAAAACCATGACTTGAGCATCCCTAGCCCCGTAAGCGTAAAGGGGTGAGCGAAGAGTGTCACAGTCGCCCCCACGAGGAAAAGTACGCCCCCAAGAAGAATGATCCTGTCCACAGCTGGGAATTTGAGTCTCTCTCTACGATCAAGCCACCAAAAAACAAGGGCACCCAGAACCGCAATTTCGGGATAGTACCAGGGGAGGCCAAGGAAAACAACTTTGTGTGCCGCGACAGGTAGAGATACCAGTACGAGTACCAGCCACCAAAATGTCGCCTTATTCATTGGAGGTATCATCATATCGGTATGATACACCGAGTGCTATGAGAAAGAGAAGCAAGGGGAGAATATGGACCGAAAAGAGGGGCGATTCAAAGAGGGCATGCACAAGAAAAACAACGAGAGAAGTACTCATGGCCAGCGCGAGCGAGTCACGATGAGTGAGAAACATCCGGGCCAGACGCAGGAGAGGGATAGCAAGGAGGGCGAGAAACAGCCCGAGACCAATGAGTCCGAGCTCAAGAGCCATATCAAGGTACTGATTGTGGGCGTAGAGTGGCTCGCGATACTCTGCTCCCGGCTTGACCCGGAGTGGATAGTTGCCGAGGCCGAGGCCCAAGAGTGGCTTTTCGGCAATAAGGACGGCCGACTCTCGCCACAATCGGATACGCTCTTGATTAGAGCCATCGCTCTCTGAGAAGCTCGAAAGGAGACGCGCGCCAACGGGCGAAAGGAGGAGGGTACCGACAAGCAGTAGTAGGACCAAAAGTTGTTTGAGGTGCTTGGTAGTAAACCCAAAATGACCCGAGAGGAGAAGGATCCACAGCCCACCACCAATGAGTCCCACATAGCCACCCCGAGAGAACGTCAGAAGATCGGCCACCAAAAGAATCACAAATGCCAGGAGGAAGCGGGGGCTTCTCTTTTCATCAGACCAGTAAAGACCGAGGGCAAGTGATGCCGTCATGCCGGTGAAAAAGGAAAATATGTGCGGATCAGGCAAGAAACCAGAAGCACGAAGTACCGTTACACCTGAAATATTGACAAGGAGACTTGAGTGGGCGATGACGGCCTCTCCAAATGCCCCTCCCAAAAACCAAGGCAGTATGTTCGAAAGATACGACACCATCTGTCCCACTCCAAAAACAAACTGCGCCAAAAAAATACTGATGGCGACGATGCTCATGGCCGTCGCGCCAAAGACCAGTACCTCGACCAGTCTACGCGCCAGTTTCTTGTGTGTCCGTATTGCGTCTGAAAGGACAAAAAAGAACGGCAAGAACGAGAGAAGAAAGGCCCCTTTCCGATACGTAAAAA
>CAYWLN010000064.1:0-4444 GCA_964459475.1 uncultured Bdellovibrionales bacterium
ACCACTGCCCTTCACGCCTTTGAAAAAATAGACACCAAAAAAGATACGGACACGCGACTCAAGGAGGAGCTCGAGACCCTCAAAGAGACTCTCTACTACGCCTCCTGAGCTGTATAACTCTGTATAAACCCCAAAAACACCTGTACAAACCCTGGATAACCAATCAGCCTCTCGTGCACAAAACAAACATTCATCCCACTTTTCTTCAGTTCAAGAAAAAGTCCCGGACTTTTCCCCGACAAGAGCTGGACTCAAAAGCATAAGTAATCCTTTCCCTAAAGCCTACTATCAACTTATCCAGATATTCACACCCCTAATGATAATAAAGAATTCTTAAATATATAAAAGAAGAAGATTACTTTTTAACCCACACCTATGCATATCACCTGTACTCAAGAAAACATCGCCCGTGCCCTCTCTTACCTAGAAAGAGTTGCGGGGAAGCAGTCGACGCTCCCTATTCTCAGTAATTTTCTCCTAGAAACAGAAAAGGGGAGACTGAAGATTTCAGCGACGAACCTTGAAATCGGTATTGTGGCTGTGATTGGGGCGAAAATAGAAAGTGAAGGTAGAATCGCGGTGCCGGCAAAGATATTGAATAACTTTATTAACAATCTTCCCAGTGGAGATGTGATTGAGCTCAGCGTAAAGGATCAACACCTCCTCGTGGTGAGTACAGCGTATCAGATTCGTATCAAAGGCATGGATGCCAAAGATTATCCAATTATCCCCCAGTATAAAAAGGAGTACCAGTACAGTTTTCCTGCTCAGAAGCTCAAAAATGCCCTCTCACGGCTTTTGTTCTGTGTGAGCTTGAATGAGGCCCGACTTGAGCTCACTGGCGTGTGTCTGTCAATTTCTGAGGATAATCTCCGTTTGGCCGCGACTGATAGTTTTCGTTTGGCTGAAGAAGTAATTGCCTTCCATGAAAAGCCTGACTTTTCGGAGGCCTTTGATCAGGAGCACCCACTTATTATTCCCAACGGGGTACTCCATGAGGTACTTCGCGTTATTACACCTGAGAGCGAGGGTATTCGGATGGCGCTTGAGGAGAATCAGGTATTTTTTGAAGTAGATGGAGTAGAGATAACCTCTCGGGTCATCAATGGGAAATATCCGGATTATCAGCAGATTATTCCAAAGGAGTTTTCGTTGGAGGTTGTTTTTGAGCGATCCCTCCTCCTTCGAGCCATCAAAATTGCTGGTTCACTGTCTTCTTATACGAGTGGAGAAATAGCCCTCGTTTTTGATCCAGAACAAAAGACCTGTACATTTCTTTCGCGCTCCCAGGAAGTAGGGGAGAATCAGACGGTAGTACCCGTGGAGTATCAAAAAGGAAGCTCGGCCCTCACTCTCCTCTTTAATCCACGCTATGTTCTCGAGGGTATCAATGCTTTTTCGAGTGAAAAAGTGCTATTTTCGGCCAATACAGCGACTACGCCTGCCGCTCTCCGGATGGTACTTGAAAATGGTGGAATAGACAGAGAGTATCTCTATCTGATGATGCCGATTCGAAAATAGGTAGTTTCTTCTTGTTTGGTATAAGTTGTATGCGTAATATCAGGGACCTCCTGCCAAAAAGGCAGCATATCAAGGCGCCAGTACTCCTGGATGAAAAAACTATCTTTTACATCGCCAAAAAAGTACTCGTAGAGGAGTACGGCATTCGGGGCGGGGAAAATATTATTCCTTCACTCTATCAAGACAAAAAGCTATTCCTTTCATCAAGGAGCTCGCTTTGGGGGAATGAGGTGTGGCTGGAGAAGGAGCGCCTGCGTGACAAGATGAATACCTGGCTTGGGACTGAGGGTATTCTTGAAATCAAAGTGGATCGGGGCTAAAGAATGAGAGCCTAGTAGTTTACCTCTACGTTTTTGCTATCACTGGCTTCATTGCCATTTTCATCCTTGAGTTTCACTTCAACCTTGATGGTGGAGTGATTTTTGCTATCAGGGATAGAATAGTTGATTGAGTAGGGCTTGTCTCCAGTTGAACCAACCTCACTTCCATCGACAGAGTAGGTCACTTTATCGACTCCATAAGGAGCGTCGGTGCTCACGCTGAGTGAGAGCGATGAAGAATCGGTACTGCCGGGAATAGAGAGGCTTACCTTTGGCTTGTAGTCACTAAAGTCGCTTTCTTTACACTCGTCTTCGGGGGCATCATCCACAACAATGCCTTTTTGCTTTTCATACCAGTTTTCTACCCCCTTTTCCCAGTTTTTGTACTGGGCATCACGGTCTGGCTTATCTGGTACCGGACCTCGGGGGTCATCGCGACTGACATAGTGGAGGATATCGTGGTCACTGACAAAATCTTTTTTGTCGGTATCTTTATCACGACAATACTTGTTGGCGAGACAGTACTCATTCTTTTTGCCAGGGATTTTGCATACTTTGAGGTCCTCTTCCATCTCGAGCTTGCCAGCCAGCATTGGCTTGTTGGTTTTGCCCTCACCATCACCGATTTCATCATCAGGATTGTACTTGGGAAATTCCTCAATTGGATAGTTCACGAGGGCCTTGTCGAGAAAGGCCCGAAAGATTGGAGCGGCCACGTTAACTCCATCGGCCCCTTCTACCATGGCACTATTGTCGTTGTTCCCAGCCCAGACACCTACGGCCAGTGACGGGGTATACCCCACGGTCCAGCCATCACGAAACTCGTTCGTAGTACCGGTTTTGGCTACCACCTGGCGATTATCAAAACGGAGGGGATTGCTCTCACCAAAGACCCAAGCTCGGTTTTCATTGTTTGAGAGCACCGAGTCGAGCATAGCCACATATTTTTCCTCGACGACGCGTTCGCCAGGAGTACTCTTGAATTCTTCGAGGACCTCACCTTTGGCACTTTCAATGCGGAGGATGGCAGTTTTTTCGTGTTTGATGCCACCAGTCGCGAGTGTCCCATAGGAGGCGACATGTTCGAGGAGTTTCACTTCGCCACCACCGAGTACGAGTGAGAGTCCGACTCGGGATGGATCATTGAGACCACTAATCCCGAGGCTTTTGGCCAATTTAACCGCATCATTCACGCCGACCAAATAGAGAGTTTTGACGGCGGGGACGTTGAGCGAACCACCGAGAGATTTGGCCATCGAGAGGGGGCCATGGAACTTACCATCGTAGTTGTTCGGCTGATAACTCTTGCCTTCGGCCGTCTCAAACTGCGTCTCTACATCATAGAGCATGGTTTCTGGGAGATAGCCCTTGGTAAAAGCAGTGAGGTAGACATAGGGTTTGAATGAAGAGCCCGGCTGGCGGTCACGGATTGCCACGTTCACATTGCCATCGATACTAGTATCAAAGTAGTCCTTGGAGCCCACCATAGAGAGAATCTGGCCATTCTTGGGATCGATAGCGACGAGGGCCGCGTTCGAGGCCTTCCATTTTTTGTTCTTCTCAGCCTGTTCCCGCACCGCCTGCTCGGCTATTTGCTGTTTGTCCCAGTCGAGCGTAGTGATGACCTTGAGTCCACCCTGTTCTACGGCTTGATCACCATATTTCTCCTGGAGATAGTCCTTGATATACATGACAAAGTGAGGGGCAGCAATGATGTCCTTTTGGGGGGCGATTTTATCAAGCGTTGGTGTTTCGATGGCAGCGTTTGATTGCTCCTCGGTGATATAGCCGAGCCGCGCCATGGTACGAAGAGTGAAATTCTTCCGTCCGATGAGAGCATCACGGTGTGACCCATAAGGGGAGTAGTAGGCGGTAGCCTGAGGGAGAGCCGCGATCAGGGCCGCTTCGTCGAGCGAGAGCTCGCGAGCTGGTTTGCCGAAAAAGGTTTGAGCGGCCGCTTCGATACCGTAGGCGTTGGAACCATACGGGATTTCATTCAAATACATGGCCAAAATCTCATCCTTGGAGAATTTGGTCTCCATTTCAAGCGAAAGGATAACTTCCTTTACTTTGCGCGTGAGAGTCTTTTCATTGGTGAGGAGGGAGTTTTTGACAAATTGCTGGGTGATGGTCGATCCTCCCTGGGCCCGATCGAGCGTAACGATATCCTTCAAGATAGAACGGGCAATCGAGGTGAGTTTGATGCCGTGATGGCTGTAAAAATCCTGGTCTTCGAGACTGATGGTGGCGTACTTAACCACGTCCGGCATATCCGAAAAGGGGATAACAGTGCGCTTTTCTTCGCCGTGCACCTCATAGAGGAGGTGGGTGCCAGTCCGGTCAAAAATCTTGGTGGATTCGACGATGATACGGTTACCGACATCTCCTGGGTTCGGGAGGTCTTTGGCGATATAGGCAAAGATTGAGCCGACTACGACAAACCCAAGGAGGGTGAGGGCCATCCCGATACGAAAGAGGATACGCCACACCTTGCTTTTTGGCTTTTCCAAGCCTGGAACCTGACGTCGCTTGCGGAAGAAAGTCATAGGAAAATATAAAGAGGTATCTCTATTGTATACCACAAAAAAGCGAAAAAGAGAAGC
>CAYWLN010000065.1:0-4321 GCA_964459475.1 uncultured Bdellovibrionales bacterium
AAAAAATGCTATAATGGAACTACAAAGGCTTGAAAGAGCCGAAAGTACGATAAAAACGGGTGTGAGCCCGTTTTTATTTTTTAGCCTACCAAAGCCATATATGGCCAAAACACACACACAACCTGTCCACACCATACTTGCTCTCTCCGTCATCGGAGTAGCTTCTTCGTTTGTGTTTGTGCTGACTGCTCTAGCCTCGGGCATGGTCCCTAGCGAAGTCATCACCCTCGCTAACCATGCTCGTACCGAGGCTGGTCTGCCGGCACTTACCGAAAACTCTATCCTCGCGACGGCAGCCAAGAACAAAGCAGACGAC
Source organism: uncultured Bdellovibrionales bacterium (assembly GCA_964459475.1). Classification (GTDB taxonomy): domain Bacteria; phylum Patescibacteriota; class Minisyncoccia; order Moranbacterales; family UBA1568; genus UBA1568. Next base: position 317 of record CAYWLN010000065.1, read on the forward strand.
ATGATTAAACATGATTACTTCGCGCACACTTCCCCAGCGGGAGTAGCGCCGTGGTACTGGATCAAGGATGCCGGCTACCGTTATCAGGCAGCGGGGGAGAATCTCGCCATCAACTATACGGACGCGCGTGATCAGCACGACGCTTGGATGAAGAGCGAGACGCACCGGGCCAATATCATGAACACTCGTTATCAGGAAATCGGAGTGGCGGTGGTGAAGGGCAAGATCAATGGCAAAGAATCTATCATCACGGTGGAGTACTTTGGTACGCCACTGGTCGCAGCGGTAAAGGAGCCAGCTCCGGTGTCGATGGTTCCCGAGGCAGCACCGGCTGAAATTAAGGGTACCGAAACGGTGCTTGAGACCCCGACTCCTATCATCACTCCAGTAGTGCCCCCATCTCCGACAACTGTCTCTCCCCTGGTACAGAGTGAAGAGGATCGGATTCTGACACTCCTCTCTCTCCTCTCCGTACTCCTCATGATGCTCCTCGCTCCGGCCATGATTCTTCTCCGGGCTCTCCAGTTCCTCCTTGAGGCAAAACGAGAGGGCACCGTCTCAGTCCCGATGCTCCCATCGATTCATATCGATGGCATCCACAAGGCCGCTCACTAAATTAGACAAAGAAAAGGACTCTTCGGAGTCCTTTTTAACTTGGTTCCCACATTTAGTAAGTGAGGCAATTATTGGGAAGCGGACTCATACCCGCTGTCTCCTTCCTGGGCTCAAAGTGCGCTCCAAGAGTACCAAAGGGTTCCAACTCTGGATGTTTGGCTGGTTCTTCGATATAGATGTGGTGCCAGTTTTGTGGGAGTGCACGATGTGTTCCCCGAAGATAGCATCCGTGGAAGCCAAATTCTTGGGTGAGTACAACGTAGAGGGATTTGACGTAATGACTCTCGCCACTGATAACGACTGGGGTTTCCTTGGCAAATCTTGCTTCTGCTCCACGGGCGATAGCTCGGAGTTGACCGAGAGTGACTTTTGGTTCGGTGCCAAAACGTAAATCGCGTCGGCTATCTTGTGCTGAAAACTGGGAACGATTGAGCTCATCTAGAAATGTGTAGCTTGCCTCAATATTGGAGAGGATCATGAGACATCCGATGAAAAGGAGGCCAAGGATCGTGGAAAGAGAGCGGAAATATCGCGAGATAACGAGGGTACTTTGCATTATAAGCACAAAAAATGCAGGGATAATGCCGAGGTAGTAGCGAACTTCTATTTCGTATGCTACGAAAACAGTAACCAAAAAGAAGCTACCAGTCCAAAGCAAAATAAAAAGCAGGGGCTTTCGCTCGTCCCGAGAGAGCCGGCGTAACGAAAGAAGACTAAGAGTGATGATAGTAGTGAAAAAAGCGAGAGCGCCCAATGTCATGGGGAGAGTGGCTTGGCAGCGACTGGGGCACGAGAGAGACCAGCCTCGGGTCTGGATGCTTTCGGTGTCTTGTCGACCAGTGGCGAGAATCCAGAGAGCCTGACTTCCTTCTTGATAGGCACGCCAAAACTTTTCGTGCCATCCGTGTTCTGTATCCTGGTAGCGGTCGCCGAGGGTGGCGCCTATAAATGAATGGAAATTGTCGCCATGAGTTCGATATTCCGACAGAAAGACAGGAAATTGGCAGGCTAGGAAGATACAGAGTCCGAGGATAATTTCTCGAATGGTGAGTACTCGCGTGAAGACAACAAAGAGGGAAAGCCCTATACAGAGACTTACGAGCGCCACCAGGTGGAGATGAGCAATTGCACCGAGGAGGAGAACGGAAAGGAGTAGAAAGAAGCGTCTTTGCTGCTCAGGAGCCTTGAGTGCAGAAAGAAAAGACCAGGCAAACGCAGCTGTGAAAAACGGCAGAGGGTTGGGATTCCAGGCGAAGCGTGAAAAGGTGATCAGAAAGAATGAGACACTCGCGAGTGCTCCTCCGAAGAGCGCTAGGGGGAGTGGCGTAAAGAGACGAAGGAGAGCGATGATTGCGGGTATGGCCAAGATGCCAAACACGAGGTCTGGATAGGCGAGACTTTCGATGGTTTGTCCAAACAGCAGCCCGCTCACATACTGAAAGTAATACGAGAGGGGACCGAGTCGAAAGCCGGTGCTCCCTGCCTCTGGTCCGAGGAGGGGAAGTCTCGAAAAACCGTTTTCAAGCGCCTCGTCGAGGATGATGGCATCGCGAGCCTGATCTGATTTGAGAATGAGCCAGTCACTGTGGTGAAAGGCACGCAATCCAATACCCGTTGCGAAGATGAGAGAAAGGAGAAGTAGGATCAATGAACGATTTGAGGAGAGCGTTTTGAGAGATGGCATAGAGGAGGTATGTTCTATCTCAGAAAGGCTAGTTAATGGGCCACTTTGACCACTCGGATGAAGTTACCAGGGCGATCGCCAATCAAGAGCTCCCAGGCGGGGTCGGGGATGCCGTAGTACTGGTAGGCTCGGAGGCCAGAGAGGCGCTCCCAGCGAGAATAGCGAGACATATAGCGGATCTTGCCACGGCGGGTGAGGACATAGTAGTCAGGCTTAATTTCATTTTGGTCGAAGGTGTAGGCAGTAAGGCAACGACCGACAAAGAATTCACAGACCCCATAGTAGTCGGCCCAGACGGTGAGATCCTGTGCTCCGGGGAGAGTGTTTAGATACTTGGCTGCCTCATATCCACCGTAGCCCCAGGCATCTTGGATCATGAGCGAGCGAGGGAGGAGGGAGTTCGTGTAGTTGAAGTAAAACGGTGCCGAGAGGACGAGCGAGATGAGACTCACTATGGCGAGGACCCCGATGAGGAGCGACTGGTACAGGGGGCGGAGCGAGCGTGAGAGGCGCAGGTAGCCGAGGGCTGAGAGGTAGGCGAGGAGCGGATAGAGCATGATGCTGTAGCGCGGGGTGGAGAGGATGTTCGAATAGATGAGGAGTACGGTATAGCAGAGGAAAAAGAAAAAGAGGGGGTAGATGTGGGCGGGAGTGTCCTTTTTGCGCTCTATGATGAGACTGATAGCGAGGGCGAAGAAACCGAGGAGGACCACTGGTGTGAGCGAGAAGATGACTGGGTTCCACTCGAGAAGAAAGGACTGCCAAAAGTTGGGGACCGCGCCGTAGTAGCGCGTGTCTGTCAGGTCCTTGATGTCAAAGGCGATGGGGCGCATAAAGTCCCAGTCTGGGAGAAAATTGCGGAGGACGATGATCCCGACAAGCATGAGACCAAAAAAAAGCCCGGTCGCAGGAAGAACAGGACGAAGGCGCTGTGTCAGACGTCGAACCAAGAAAAGGAGAGGATTCTTGAGGACAAAGGTATCAATGATGAGGGCGAAGGAAAAAGCAAGCGCGATACCGACCAGGATTTCTTTGTCCGGGACGGTCATGATGAACTCTTGGAAGTACTTGCTATCGACGAGGAGGGCAGGGAGGAAGAGGATGACGAGGAATATGGTGCCACCCGTGAGGGCGACCCAGGCGAGGAGTTCTTGCCTCAGATCACGTCTCAACATATCCTGAGAGCTCTGCTCAGAGAAGAAACGGAAGAGAATCAAGGCGAGAAAGAAAGGGAGGAGGATGATGGCAACGTACTTGGAGAGGATAGCGAATGAGAGGGCGATACCGGTGATGAAGAGGTACTTCCTTTGGTTCTCTTTGAGGTAATTCAAAAATGAGAAGAGAGCCACGGCGCTCGTTGACCAGAGGAGGGCGTCGGGATTGATGATCTGCGTGATGCCGAGGAGGATGGGGGAGAGGGCGGTAAAGGCAGCGGCAAGGAGTGCTACTCCTTCACCGGAGAGGCGTCGGATGAGGAAAAAGAGGACGACAAGGAGGAGAGCATTGACGAGGAGGATAGGGAGGCGAAAGGCGAGATAGATGGCCTTGGTCTGGTTCGTGTCACAGGCGATGATGCGGTCCTTTTGCTCGACACAGAATTTCTCAGTTTCTGGGTAGAGGGCGACGCTGATCCCGGAGATCAGGGCGAGGCTCACGCCGGGCTTGTCATTGATAAAGGTCTTGCGCCACTTGCCATCCGCGATGGC
>CAYWLN010000066.1:0-4236 GCA_964459475.1 uncultured Bdellovibrionales bacterium
ATCTCGTTGTTCCACCGATAGTCGTCGTCCTCTCCCTTTCTTTTTTGCTGTGGTACTTGTCCCGCAAGGGTGAGGATCCGACGGTGGTGGAGCGCGTGCTTGAAAATGAAGAGCGGGGGGCCGTAGCGTTTCCGCGGACCAAGGAGTTTTTCTTGCGTCTTTTGGAAAAGCTTGGACAGCACTTCAAAGTTCTGACGCTCCGGATTCACAATGCTTTCCATCAGTTCACGCAATCGGTGAGGGCGAGCCGAGTTCGGGTGCATTCTACGTTGGAACCAGTCGAACCCGAGGTGCGGGTAGAACCAGTAGTAGAACCAACGAGGCCAGCGTCCGGAGATAGTATCCTTGCGACTCCACTGGTGCGTCGTGAGCGACCATCGACTCCTCTTACGCCTGTCTCGGTAGAGAAAAAAGAAGAAGTGCCCCGTCCCATGGTGAGTGAGGTGGCAGTTCATCCGGAGAAGCACAAGCGGCTACAGCGTTCCAATACCGCTCGTGAGGAAGAGTTGATCGCCCGGATTGCTCGTGATCCCAAGGACTTTACCTCATACGAGGCTCTCGGTGACTACTATCTTGAGTCAGAGAACATCAAGGATGCCAAGGAGTGTTATCGGCAGGTACTCAAGCTCTCTCCGGTCCATCGTATGGTCAAGATCAAGATCCGTCGGCTCGAGAAACTCTTGACCAAAGCAGGGGAATGATGAGAAGCTAAGAAAGCTTCCGAAGCCATCTTAGCTCAGTTGGTAGAGCAACGCACTTGTAATGCGTGGGTCGTCGGTTCGAGTCCGACAGATGGCTCCAGTCGAAAAAGGAGAAGTTGATAAGTATTATTTTTTTGCTATTGTATCAGAGTGGTCAATAATAAAATGCAATACTCATGTCTGCGCGTTGGACAATAAAACAAGAATCTATTTATAGAACGGAACTTCGTTCTCTGTATGTGGAACAAAATAAAACTATTTTGGAAACCTCTTTGATATTGGGAATCAGTGAGAAAACGGTGTTTAGTCGCTTAAAACGTTTAGATATTCCTACGTGTCGTACGCAAAAAGCCAAAGTGAATAATAAGAGACCAAGTGTTCCTCTGCCGAGGAGGTCTATCGAACTTGCTGAGACTTTGGGAGTTCTACTTGGAGATGGAAATATAACCCAATACCAAGTGAAGGTTACCCTTGGGACAAAAGAGTATCGATATGCACGATACGTACAGGCGCTTCTTGAAAAAGTTTTTGGCATACACCCAAGTCATATTGTTATTAAGAATAAATATCAAACAGTGTACTTTGGTTCCACGCGAGTAACAAGCTGGCTCAGAACAAAACAGGGGCTTGTAAACCATAAGGTCAGGTCCCAAGTCCTAGTACCGGCATGGGTTCATAGCAAAAAAACATACCAAATGGCTTTTTTACGGGGATTTTTTGATACTGATGGGTCTGTGTACCAGCTTCAAAAAGGGGTCCAGGTGTCATTTACCAATAAGTCAGTACCCTTACTTCAGGCTTTACAAAAGATGCTAAAGGAATTAGACTACACTCCGTCACGTATATCAGTCAATAAAGTATATTTGACGCGTAAACACGATGTCGAGAGGTTTTTTTCCGAGGTGAATCCTCAAAATAAAAAGCATCAGAGTCGGTATGCGAGATGTAAGGGTAGGTGGCCGAGTGGTTAAAGGCGGCAGACTGTAAATCTGCTCTCTCCGGAGTACGGGGGTTCGAATCCCTCCCTACCCACAAATCGAAAAGTCCCCGCTTGGGGATTTTTTCTTGCCATACATCAGATTTCCTGGTAGCCTAGTTGGGTACATTTGGTACAGCTAAAGCCGTTGTAGCTCAGCTGGTAGAGCACCACCATGGTAAGGTGGGGGTCATCGGTTCAATCCCGATCAACGGCTCAAAAAGGAGCAAAAAGTATTGACCACGGCGCTCGCGAGCGCCGGTGGTTGACGAAAACGCGTTTTTCCCGTACAGTGGAAAAGCTTTCAATTTATCCGATTTGTAAGGACTGGTATGGGACAGATTAAAGATACAATGGCCAAGCTCAAGTGTAGTGCTTGCAGCCGTATTACGCACTACACCAAGCGTAATAAGAAGAAGGTGAAGGAAAAGCTCTCACTCTCAAAGTACTGCCGCTTCTGCAAGAAGAACATCACTCATACCGAGAGCAAATAGTTCTCGGTTTTTGGTAGCGCGTGTTACAATGTGGGAGTTCGGGAGCGTCGTATAATGGTAGTACAACGGTCTCCAAAACCGTTTGCGTAGGTTCGATTCCTACCGCTCCTGCCAAGAAGGCCCCATCGTCTATCGGCTAGGACACTTGGTTCTCATCCAAGAAAGAGGGGTCCGACTCCCCTTGGGGCTACAAGTATAATAAAAAATCTTCTCGCTTTTGAGTGAGAGGATTTTTTATTATTTATACCCAAGGAGAGTCGGACAGGAAGGGGGTCGGGGAAACACTTGTTTCCCAGTCTGGGGTGACCCTGCTTTGGGGGCTAGAGGGTGGAAGCCCTATAGAACGCATCCGCCTTAGGCGGAGCGCAGGTCGTCCGACCCCCTTGGGGCTACTGTGAAACTTAAAACCCTGGGCCTGTCCCGGGGTTTTTAGTTATTGCTAAGACGAATTTGACAACTGATATGAGCGCTGTACCATGAAGAACAAGTTCTTTCCACCCCGGGCCTTGGCCCATCCACCCTGAGGAGACAGACATGAACACACTTTGGAGAGTTCCTGCCTTTGCCTGGTTGGCGTTCTCCTCGAGCGCCTGGGCCCAGTGCTCTCTCGTCCTTGGTGCTGGTCATAGCACGGTCACTGGTATCAATACTGCTCGCTATGAGGGGAGACTCTTTGCGGAAAGCAGTATTTCTGGCGCCTACTATGCCGACGGCACCAGCCACACCACGCGCTTTGGCATCACTTGCCCGATGAGTCGCTCGTTCGAGGTGTCGCTCGATTACCGCGAAGGATTCCGAGCGTTTGTTGCTTCTGACGGCACCCTGCGATTGGACGATGTTCAGGCGAATTTTGCTGTGAAGCGTTTTGCCGAAGTCCGCGGGTATGGTTTGTCGGTGCTCGGCAAGTATCCGGTAACCGAACAGCTTTCGGTGACCGGTCGCGTTGGTGCCCTGGTCGGGGTCGGATTCGTTGGGTTGTCCTCTGGCAACATCTCGCTTGCTGAGAAGAAGCGGGGCTATCTCCCGCTTATGGCCGTCGGCCTCCGCTACGACGGGGGTCGAAATTGGTACCTCCAGTATGAGGAATCACGGTACACCGATGGCAGCCGTTTCCGAGAGCGTTACTTAGGCATCGGCTATCGGTTCTAGAGGTCCAACCGATCTCTTCGTCTCATTACGGCGCCCTCAACGCGAGGCGCCTTTTTCATGCTAAAATCATGAGGTGAGGAGTAAATTTTTTCCTATAAGCAAAAAGCTATCCAGTATGCCCACCCTTGTCTTTGATATCGAAACCGTAGGAGAAGACTTTGATTCCCTGGATGAAACCAGTCAGGATGCTTTGACGCGCTGGATCAAGCGTGAGAGCGGGAGCGGTGAGGATTATGCAGCGGCGCTCGCTGATCTCAAAAATGGCATGGGATTCTCGCCTCTTACGGGGCAGATCGTAGCGATTGGCATCCGTGATGTCGAACGGCAGAAGGGAGCGGTCTATTTTCAGGCTTCGCCACAAGGAGCCGAGAAGAACTTTGAAGAAGAACACTGCAAGTTCGAGGTGATGACCGAGAAAGAGATGCTCCAGAAGTTTTGGGAGGTGATTGAAAAGTATGATACCTTTGTGACTTTTAATGGACGCTCATTCGACGTCCCGTTTCTCATGGTTCGTTCGGCTATCCACGGCATCCGCCCGACCAAGAACCTCTTGGCCAATCGTTACCTGAACTATCATCCGTCGAATGCCCGTCATATTGACCTGATTGATCAGCTGACATTTTATGGGGCGATGCGCAAGCGGGGGAGTCTCCACCTCTGGTGCCGGGCGTTTGGGATTGAGAGTCCCAAGGCCCAGGGCGTTGACGGTGATGATGTCGGGGCGCTCTTTGCTCATGGTAAGAGCGCTGACATCGCGAGGTACAATGCACGTGACCTCGAGGCGACAGCCGAACTCTACAGGCGTTATGTTGATTATTTCCAGTTTTAGAACGTGAAGCTTGGCACGTCGGTCGCGACCGTCTGTGTCTTGCCTGGGGAGCCAAATCTTGCTACACTCGGAGTCACATTCTCTGCT
>CAYWLN010000067.1:0-4214 GCA_964459475.1 uncultured Bdellovibrionales bacterium
CTCAGTATTTCCTGCTCCAATAGTAGTATAACGCGCAAGGACGATTTGTCGAGCCTGGGCGCCCATCGCCTGTCGTGCCTCAGAATCAGTGATGAGTCGAGCCAATTTCTCCCGCCATTCACTCTCGGTCGACGCGACATACCCATCCACGCCATCAGTGATCGCCTCACGAAACGTCTGGGTGGCAGTAGCCACCGTGGGCACGCCAACAATACCCGCTTCAAACCACTTGAGCTCCGACTTGGATTCACAAAATGGATTGCCCATTTCAAGTGGGGCGAGGTTGATATCAAGGGACGCGATCACCCCAAAGAGTTCACTCCGAGGCACAAAAGGAACCCGTTCAATCCGGTCAGCAAATCTCTGGAGGGCACTCTCGGTATCGAGTGGTCCGGCGAGCACGAGCCGGACAGCCGGATAACGCTCCAGAATTGAGACCAGCGCTTGGGTAATCGTGGCAAAATCTTTGTTGTGACTCGGAGTACCAGAGAGATACCCAATGCGGAGAGGATGATTGGCTGATAGCTTATTGCGGTTAGCTTTCTTCGCCAAAGCATCGGCGGCCCAGAGGAGATCTTGCTTCGAGAGTTTGTTCCGCACGACAAATACCCGCTTCCCGCGCTCACGGAGTTTGTCCGCTAGAAACGAAGTCGTCGTCGTTGCTACCTCGACATACGGATCACTGAGTATCTCCCCTCCCAAACCATGCTCATAAAGTTTCTTCTCCCAGGGATTCATCTGAGTGTAGTAGTCCATGTGCCGGAGAAACTGTGGGTCATACACGAGGTCGTCCGTCTCAAAGACTATGGTCTTCCCGAGCGCTTTGAGCCTGGCCACAAAGGATGCAATCTGATCAGTATAGAGCACGCGATGAAACACAAAGACTGAAAACTGGTCGGCATAGGACGAGAGAAATGGATTGTCCTGGACCGTCACTGCCGTCCGAAAGTGAGCCTGCTCCAGCTCTTCCGCGACGTGTACAGTCCGATAGCGAGCGCTGTCCCCGACGCCATTCGAGATAAAGAGGATATCACCTGGCCGAACGCGCCGAAACAACTGGCCAAAGGCCGTAAGCACCCGCATACCACCCCGCCAGAGTCCGTCCCGCTTGAGGACATTCCAGGCTTTGCCTAATTTGATCCGCCAAAGATTCATGATGATTGTCTCAAAAGTGACTGATACATCCCCTCTACTTTCTCGGCGCTTTTCTCCCAACTGAAATCCTCGGCTCGGATACGGTTGATGGTGCCCTTCTTGACACACAGTGACTGGTCATTGGCCAGGACGAGGATAGCCTCGGCCAAGGCGCTCGCCGTCACGGTCTCGGCATACGTACCGCCCTCGCCAAGATACTCACGATTGTTACCCGTCGCAAAGCACGCGACTGGTAGTCCCGCTCCCATATACTGAAGCGTCTTGCCACTCGCTTCGCGCGTCGCCTCATCTTTGGGATCGACCCCGATGTCGCTCATCCGGAGGATCCGAGGCAAATCAAAGTACGGCGAGGGACTCACGATAGTCACACGCGTCCGAAGCGCCTCGGGGATGTCGTGCTCGATGAGATCAAGTGGGAAACCAGCGAGGACAAAATGAGCGGTAGGACATTCCTTGGCTACTTGTGGCATGGCCTCGAGAAAGAAATTGATGCCTTTGTTCCGGATAAAGGCCCCCGTGTAGGTCACGACGACGGCTGACTCGGGGACACCATACTCCTCTCGAATCAGAGAACGCTCAGGTAGACCCTCAAACATCGAGAGACGTGTCCCATCGAGGAGTACCTCGACTTTGGTTCCGCGAATCCGAGCGATCTCCTCCGCGTTATTCCACGAACTCGCGACAGCGGCATCTCCAAGGGTATCTATCCACTCTTCAACAAAGCGAAATAAGCGCTCGAGACCAGAAGCACGGAGGTATTTGTGCGACACCATCTCCTTGGTCAGACTGCCATGGAAATCCGCTACCACCTTGATCCCGCGCCAGAAGAGCATCTTTTGCACGATCCAGGCGATGAGCGCTCCCTCATGGAGATGAGCATGGATGATGTCGGGGCGCTTGGTCCGAGCCAAGAAAAACACCTTTTTGATAAGGAGGAGATCGAGGATAATCTTTTGCCAGTCTGGGCCCGCTTCCAATTTCTTGTACCAAAACAAAAGTCGCCTGATACGACGGACGTCGATATGAGATCCGAGTTGTTCTGGCAAGTTTTGACCGATATGGTACGTAGCGATCGTCACCTCATGACCACGCTTTTCGAGGGCGAGCGCCTCTTCGAGGATACGGATATGAGTCCCCCGATCAGAAAAAAACGGCGTCGGCGCCACAACAAGAATATTCATCTTGGGAATATAAGCAATTTCCTCTATTGTAGCCCGACGAGTTTCCCTTGGCAAACCAGTATCTCTCCCAAATCTCAACGCGAAATAAACCCGAAACAAGCGCTTGTCTTATAAAACGTCCAGATTTCGGCTGAAAACCTCTCAAAGCTCGTCGGGTTATGGATATAGCCCTTCTCACTTTTCAAGATTTTCAACACGAAATCTGAACACTTTCTCAAGACATGAGATTTGGAAGAGATACTACGATGGAACAAGAAGCGCTTTTACGGTATACTGGAGGTACTATGAAACTGCCTCATTTTGAGAAAAGCGATGGTCTCCTCGTCCTTTTTGGATTGACCTTTGTCGTCTATGGCTGGTTCGCACTTACCCTCACCTTGGGGAGTTTGTTTCTCTTTCCCCTCATCGCCGTCGGTTTCGTCCTCTCCCTCGGTCTCGCTCTCCTCATCCTGTACCGTCTCGCCAAACGCTCACACTGGTCACTCCTCATTCTTCTCGGGGTCATCCTCTCTGCGACTCTCACGGTAGCCCTCTCAAGTGAGCCCACCCTCTTCTCGGGACGTGATCAGGGCTCAATCGCCGAAGCCGCCTATCGCCTGGCCGCCGAAACCCGCCTCCCCTTTAGCTCTCCAGCAAGCGAGGCATTTTTTGCTATCTACGGCGAAGGGACAGCCCTCAACTTCCCTGGCTTTGCCTACACCAAGGAGGGCACACTCATCACCCAGTTTCCTCTCGCCTATACCGCTTGGCTCGGGAGCTTCGTCTCGCTCTTTGGTATCGCTGGGTACGCTATCGGGAACGCTGTCCTCCTCTTTCTCTCATTCTTTTTTCTCTACCAATTGATTCGACTCTTCGCCGACCAGTTTTATGCCTGGGCCGGACTCCTCCTCGCCCTCTTCTCTTTTCTCCCCAACTGGTTCGCCAAGTCTACCCTCTCCGAAAACCTGGCGCTCTTCCTCTTTGTCTTCCTCGCCTACTCGCTCACCCTTTTCCTCCGCCAGGGCACCCGGCTCGCCTACGCGAGTATCCTCCTCTCTAGCTCCCTCTTCGCTTTTACCCGCATCGAAGGATTTGCCTTTTTAGGATTGACTCTCATCCTGCTCCTCTGCCACCGACAGGGTCGAGCCCTCTGGCGTAGCGCTCCCTGGCAGACCCTAGTTCTCCCTGGGCTCTTGTTTCTCTTCGTCTTCCTTCGTGACTTTTTCTTGAATGTGCCGTACTACAAGATGATCGGCAAGGCGCTCCTCAAATTTCTCGGTCGCTTCGATGAAAACTCCCGTGTCTTGGGCGATATGAGCTCCGTCCATATTGGTTCTGTCTTTTTTCTCTACGGCTTTCTCGCGCTCGCGCTCTTTGGACTCTTTGGACTCCTCCTCTTTGTCAGATACAAGCACTATGAGCTCCTCCTCCCAGCCTATCTCGCCCTCCCGACATTTCTCTACCTCTTTCTCCCTAATATCACGCTTGATCATCCCTGGATGCTCCGTCGCTACCTCTTTACTCTTTTTCCGACGCTTCTCGTCGCGACCACACTCACTATCGGTCTCCTTTTTGCGAGAAAGCGCTCCCTCCCGATAGAACAACCTGGTGGCAAGAGACTCATCTTTGTCTCACTTATCATCGTTGGCCTCCTCATCCTCGAGTTCCCGGCCTGGCGTTCCCAGCTGTTCTATGCCGAAGCCCGCGGACTACGGGAACAAGTAGCGACCGTGACTGAGGGTTTCACCGATACGGACCTCGTCTTGGTCGATCGTCATGCGACCGGGGACGGATTCACTATGCTCTCAGGTCCCGGACAGTTTCTTTCCGGCAAAAATACCGTATACTTCTTCAATCCCTACGACCTCGCTGCCCTCGATACGAGCCGCTTCACCCGCG
>CAYWLN010000068.1:0-4110 GCA_964459475.1 uncultured Bdellovibrionales bacterium
TGGTGAGGTCGCCGCCGTTCATGATCGCCACTTCCATCCCCTCTTTCTCGGCCATAGCTGATGCGATCGGATCAAACGGTACATTCATCCCAGGATTCCACTTCTTGCCGACAATTTTGCGAAAGTCTTTCCAGGTAATAGCATCATACGGCGTGGCGTCAGCGTGAACACGCGGATCCTTGTCGTATACCCGCTCGACGTTCGAGAGGTTGATGATTTTCTTGACATCGAGGTACTTGCCAATCACGACCGCGTCGAAGTCAGTCGAGAACCCGGGTCGCCAGCCGGCGGCGACGAGGATTGGCTCTGGTGCCGAATAAAAGTCCTCCAGGTCATGCGGGTTGGTGTTGATCCGAGGATGAGCATACTCCCGAAAGATGGTACGCACGAGATGTGCGTTCATCCGAGTGGCATGGATACCGAGCCAGTCCCGGTCCTCGTCGGTGATTTTGGTGATCTGACCAGCGGCCTCAATATACCGGCGAGCGGTCTTGCCACCACCCGTAACCAGGATAAAGTGGTAGCCCTTTTTGATGTGAGAGACGATAAACTTTTTGAAGTTGGCGACAAACTCGGCATCGATACTCTCTGGGACAAGGAGTGATCCACCGAGTGAGACAATGATGCGTTCTTTCTTGGGGTAGGCTTTGGGCATAGTCTATGATTTGAAAAATGCGACCAGCTCTTCGAACGCCACTTCGGTTGCTTCTTTGTCAGTGCGCTTCTTGACTTCGGCCTTACCACTTTCGAGTGAGCGCTTGCCAATCACGATACGATACGGGAGTCCGAGGAGATCACTCTCGGCGAACTTGGCCCCGGCTGGGGTATCACGGTCATCATAGAGGACCTCGATACCAGCGGTGGTGAGCGCTTCATAGATCTCATTCGCTTTCTCATCTGCCCCGAGCGAGAGGAGGTGCACTCGAAATGGCGCCACACTCTCCGGCCAGACAAGTCCTGCTTCATCAGAAAGCACCTCGGCGATGGTACCCATGACGCGCGCCGGACCAATACCGTAACAGCCCATCACTACTGGCACAGCCTTTCCTTCTTCATCTTTGTAAGTCAAACCGAGTGGATCTGAAAACCTCGTACCGAGAGTAAAAATATTCCCTACTTCTATAGATTTCTTCGCCACCAGATTCTCTTTTTGTAATCCCAAATCAGCCAGCACTTCATCATTCAGTACTTCTTTGTTCAATGCCTGGCCACTTGCTTCATCGACATAGATCACGTCTTCACCGGCATCGCTCACGGTCTGAAATTCTTCAGAATACTTACTGAACGCACCACCTGATGCAAACGCTGGATACGTCACCTGACCCAACCCAACACGCGCAAACACCCGCACGTAAGCTTCTCGTACGGAGGAGTACACCTCCTCATGTTCGGCTTGCGTCCGGGCGAACGAGTACAAATCTTTCATGATAAATTCACGCGTCCGCATGATACCACTCTTAGCCCGCGTCTCGTTGCGAAACTTGGTCTGAAACTGATAGGCGAGTACTGGAAAATCGCGGTATGAAGAAATTTGCTGCTGCATGAGCCGCGTGATTGGCTCTTCATGAGACCACCCGAGACCAACTTCCGTCCCGTTCTTCAAAGCCGTCTTGAACCAAACATCCACTTTCTCATCATCCCAACGATCCGTCTTTTCCCACAAGGACTTCTCCTGCAAAGCTGTCAGAGAAACTTCTTGTCCCCCAATTGCATCCATTTCCTGGCGAATTACCTGCATCACTTTATTGAGCGTCCGGAGCCCCAAAGGAAGAAACGAGTACACCCCCGCCATTTCTTTGTGGATAAAGCCAGCGCGAATAAGGAGCTCCGCATTCCGACTCACCTCATCCTTCGGCGCTTCCTTTTTCGTCTTGGTAAACAGGTGTGATTGTTTCATAGTATAAGCCTAAATTTCTTTCAGCATAGCCGAAAATCCCCTTTTGGTCAAAGAAAAAAGGCCCGTACGATGTTTCTCGTCTTTCGGGCCTTTCAATGCTACTACAAGCAATCCTCCCTCAGCCAGGGCTTACTTCCCGCTGGCCTCGGCCTCAAGGTCACGACGCGCTTGCCAGCGGATTGTCTGGCACTGGCTGAACCCAAGTTTGTAGCGCGGGCAAGGCTTCGACCGAGTCGAGGTGCAGATGCCCTGCGCACATTGTTCGAACCGCGAGGGCTCGAACGGGTCCTTTTCGAGGGCCATCTTCACGAGATCGGCGATCCTCCAGAGAGGGATCTGGGTAGGATCCATGTCCGGTGCGGTCTTGGACCCATTGAAAAGGGCTCCACCAACAGCGAAGAAGTGCCAGACGCCGTGGAGGAGCTCCTTGCCGGCCTTGTCCCACCGTGGAGGCTCGACACCGCGGAGTTCAGCCTCGGTCACCTTGAGCGCCCTCGCCACGTTCCGCATGTTGAGCCGGAGCTTCTTGCTCGACTGGATCACGACCGAACCATTGTTCCGACGCTGGATCGTCACTGCCACCCGGTCCGTAAACCGAGCGTAGCGATGAATCCGCACGTCATCCGATGGCACCAGAGCGATCTTCATCTCGACAGGCTTTCCCTGCCGATCTTGACCCTGAAACGGAATCAGGGTTTTGTACCTCTCGTACTCACTCGCTGTCACCGTTTCAAAGAGCAGTTGGTCGAGCTCCAGGGCGTCGGTACCGATCTCGAGCCAACGCTCAGGTGAGAACGTGTTGTTCTCGCTCTCCTCCAGAGACATCAGACTCATGAGCTCGGCGATACGCTCGATCCGGAAGTCGTCGACCTGCGGGTCATTCGGGTCTTCGAGGCACTTGGCATAGATGCCTTGCTCTACCCAGAGGAATACTTCAGCGAGAGTGATGCGGCGACCGAGGATTGCATTAATCCTGGCCAGCTTGGTCTGATCCGTGACCCACCGCTTCACCTTGCCCGGTGGCGTATCGCGATTGTCGTGCAACCGCTTGATCACCGACGAGATGTCGCGAGGATCTGCCGTCGCCGTATTGTCGACACGCCGAGCGAATCGGAGGATCGACTGGAGCTCTGGCCGATTATCGACACCGAGCATCTTGGCGGTGAGCGAAGCAGCGCATTCCTGATGCTGCTTACGCGCCTCGTACTCCTCGTCCGTTTCTTCCTCCTTCCGATGCTCGTCGAGCAAGCTCCCCCAGATACCGATGGGGAGTTGATGGTGCGCCCGAATCCAATCCTCAGTCGCGTAGTCACCCTGAGGGGTCTTGCGCGCCGCATTGAAGAACTTGATGGGCGCCTCGTCCGCACCAGGGAAACCAGGATGCTCAAAGTTCCAGAAGAGGAAGCAAGAAAAGATTTCATCGAAGTGCGGGAGGAAATGGGTCGCGAAAGAGCCGACAGTAAAGGATGCAGTCATGGAGAACTCCTTGAGCGTAATGCTCGTTGTTGAGGCCCAATATTGGGCCCGGGGGTTGAGTATGCTTGTTCTTATTGTGAAAGAGCCAAACTACAGCTCGTTGCCAACTTCATTGACAACGATATAGTATAGCATATTTTTAGCCTTTTGGCAATACTCCCAAGGTAACAAAAAAAGGCTCTGGAGAGCCATGATTTTGAGAAGATGTTCAGTGGGAGTCTAGAGCTTCACCTCGAGAGTGCGCTCTTCGCCGGCGCGAAGGATGACGAGCGAGAGGGTATCGCCCCGATTGTAACGAGCGACAAGTTCGGAAAGAGGGTTATCAAGATTGATTTCGGTCCCATTGACCGAGATGATAATGTCCCCTGCCTGGAGGCCGGCTCGCATAGCTGGGGAATCAGCGATAAGCGCGAGACCAGTCGTACCCGAGCGAGAATAGATGAGAGCACCACGATCACGGGACAGTCCCTGACCGAGAGCCAGTGCCTTGGTGATCGAGAGGTAGTAAGCGCCGAGAACCGGACGGCTCTCGAGTGACCCAGCGATGACGCGGTTCAATGAATCACGGACGACGTTGGCAGGGAGGATAAACGACTGGAGGGCGTTATTGACCGTGAGGGCACCGACGATACCGACCATTTCGCCATTAAATCCGATGACTGGTCCGCCGACAAAAACTTCCGGTCGAGCCAGGTCCATTTCGAACACTCCCTCCCATTTCTCAGAGGATGCGACGG
>CAYWLN010000069.1:0-2161 GCA_964459475.1 uncultured Bdellovibrionales bacterium
ACGAAACACATGAGACACAAAGTGAGGCACAGCGTCCGCCACCCCGGATAGACCACCCAAAAAGCGAGGGCGATAGCCCCCGAAAGCAAGGTAAGTGGGAGAAGTGGCAGGGTCACAAACGAGCCCACGGCGATACCGCCGATACAGGCGAGGACGGCAGTGAGGAAGACCCGATCCTTCTCCATACTCTGGAGTGTTACTTCGACAATCTGTTATTTCAACTTCTCGAGTGCTTTGAGGAAGCTCTTGGCACTGCCAAATGATTTGTAGACCGAGGCAAAACGGATATAAGCGACTTCGTCGACTTCTTTGAGCTTGTCCATGATAAGGGCACCGATATCGCGACTGGGTATCTCCGAGACCTGCTTCTCATGGAGGACATATTCAATCTCGCCCAAAATCTTTTCGATCTTTTCTTCGGCCAATGGTCGCTTCTCAAAGGCCCGACGGAGGCCCTTTTCAATCTTGGTTTTGTCGTACTCTTCTTTGTGGCCGTCTTTCTTCACCACGAGCAACCGAAATATCTCGACTTCTTCGTAGGTACTGAACCGAGCATCGCACTTCTCGCATTCACGCCGACGTCGAATCGCCCGGCCCTCTTGGGTCTCACGGGAGTCAACGACACGGGTGTCAGGATGGTTACAGAAGGGGCAAAGCATAGGGGTAGCTGATAGCTTATAGTCCGCCCACCGGCGGATTAGCTGATAGAACAAGTCATTGGCTCCAGCATAGCAGAATCACGGGAGAAAAGAAAAACACTCCTTCGGAGTGTTTTTTGATATCAAGTCTATTTCTTCATCTTTCGGCGGATGAAGGCGGGAATTTCGAGGTCTTCTTCCTCGACCAGTTCTTTGGATTCACTCCGAGGAGCTATGCCACGAGGCTGGATCTTTTCGTCGATAATCATAACGGGCTGTTCGATCTTGCGGGATGGGAACGTGATAGCTTCTTCGAGGATTTCTTCTTCGTCCTTCTCTTCGGCTTCTTCTACCACAGCCATTTGAGCAGAGCGCTGACGGCTGGCGATGCTCGGCGCCCGATTGATGAGACCTGGCATCTCCTTGGTCCGAGGGATATCGAAACCAGTCGCAACGACAGTGATCTGGATTTCGCCCTTGCGGATCTGATCGTCAGTGACGGCACCAAAGATAACCTTGGCGTTCGGATCGATGTTTTCAGTAATGATATTGGCGGCTTCGTTGATTTCAAGCATCGTGAGGTCGCTTGAGCCCGAGATATTGAAGAGGACACCCTTGGCCCCATCGATCGAGAGTTCGAGGAGCGGACTGTTGATAGCAGCCTTGGCAGCCTCGACGGCACGGTTCTCACCCGAGGCGATACCGATACCCATGAGGGCACTACCGCTGTCCTCCATGATGGCCCGGACATCAGCAAAGTCGACGTTCACGATACCCGGCTTGGTGATGAGGTCCGAGATACCCTGGACACCCTGGCGGAGTACATCATCGACGATGCGGAAGGCGTTCACGAGAGTGGTCTGACGATCGATGATCGAGAGGAGCTTGTCGTTGGGGATAGTGATGAGCGTGTCGACGCGGTCTTTCAGATTCTCGAGTGCTTCTTCGGCGATAGCGCGACGCTGTGAGCCCTCAAAAGCAAACGGCTTAGTCACCACACCGACAGTGAGGGCCCCGAGCTCCTTGGCCGTCTCAGCGACGATGGGAGCCGCCCCAGAGCCTGTCCCACCACCGAGACCACAGGCGACAAACACCATGTCGGCACCTTTCAGCACTTCTTGGATTTCATCGCGGTTTTCTTCGGCCGCCTGACGACCGATTTCTGGATTCATCCCGGCCCCGAGACCCTTGGTCAGGTTCTTGCCAATGTGGACTTTTTCTTGCGCTTTGGAATGGTGCAGGGCCTGGGCATCAGTATTGATCGCCACAAACTCAACACCCTTGATCTTGGCATCAATCATCCTCGAGATAGCGTTGTTCCCAGAACCACCAACACCTACCACTTTGATTTTTGCAAATGTCTCGATGTCGGGTTTGATCTCTGCCATAGACCTCTGTGGATTAGAAATATGATTCGTTAGGTTCTTTTAGTATAGCGCTCTCGCCTGCTCCGGCACAAGTGCCCCATTTGAGCGGAAATTATCTGAAAATTCACTCTATCACAGCGGAAGAATGAGTGTCAA
>CAYWLN010000069.1:2261-4104 GCA_964459475.1 uncultured Bdellovibrionales bacterium
ACGGTCGCAAACTGAGGATTGTCGACTTCATCAAGGATGCCACCGAGAGGCTTGGGGTATCCGATCTGCGCCGGGAGTCGGAGGATACGCTTGGCGAGATCCACTACGCCAGGGAGGAGTGCTCCACCACCAGTGAGTACTGCCCCACCAGGGAGGAGTCCTTCACGACCAATGTTTTTGAGTTCGGCATTGATAAACGTAAATATTTCTTCGAGGCGCGCTTCGATGATCTCAGCCACATGATGACGCGAGACCAATCCCTCTTCTTGAGAGTCGATGACCCCGAGATCAATTTCTTCTTTCTTGCCGACCTCATCAGGGAGAGCGGTCCCATACTGGAGTTTGACGGCCTCAGCCACTTCGATCGAGGTCCGGAGTCCGATGGCAATGTCGTTCGTCACATGAGCCCCACCCACCGGGAGGACCGCGAGGTGGAGGAGATCGCCGTCCTCAAAGACCGCAAGTGACGTGGTACTCCCACCGATATTGATGAGGACGGTGCCGAGCTCCTTCTGCTTTTCATGGAGGACCGCTTCGGCAGAAGCCAGGGGCTCCACCACAAAGCTATCCGCATTGGTCCCAGCTTGTTCGAGGCTCCGTCCGATGTTTTTGAGGTGTGCCGTACTGTCGCTCACGACAAGAGCGTTCATCTCGAGCCGGACCCCGCGCATCCCGAGCGGATCCTTGATATTCTTCTGATCGTCCAGGCGATAGTCTTTTGGAATGACATGAATAATCTCACGATTCAGGGGCATAGTGAGTCGAGCCTCCACTTCTTCGAGGACCCGCGTCATATCGTCATAGGTCACCTCGCCATCAGCACGTCCCACCGCTATCACCCCAAGCGCCGTCTGGCACGCGATCTCGGTCCCCGAGACACTCGCCACCACGCTCTCCGCCGGGTGCCCTGCCATTCGCTCGGCCTGTTCGAGCGCGACGTTACAGGACTTGGCCACGGCCTCAGCATTGACCACTGCCCCACGTCGAATACCCTCTGATGGAGCCGTTCCGATACCGATGACACGGAGTGGCTCCTCGTCCGGCATTTCTTGGGCAATGACTGCCCTGATGGTCGCGGACCCGATATCGAGACCGACGGAATAGTGACCTTTCGCCATAAAAATCTGATGAGCCAAAATACAAGTTCAAGCTCTACATGGGAGGTAGAGCTCCATGAGCCATATTATACCCCAAAAAACTGCGTTTCGCAAAAAAGAAAAGAGGCCGTGGCCCCTTCTTACACTGAGTCGTCATGCTAGCGGAAAAAAAAATACGGGAGAAAAATGATCACTCCAAGGAGTAGGGCTCCCAGCGATACGACAAACACTGATCCGGCCATCACATCCTTGACCACGCGAGCATACGGATGGACCCGCGGTTTCAAGATATCCATGATACGCTCCACTGCCGTATTCACGAGCTCAAGCGCGAGGACGAGTACGATAGCGACGATGAGCATCATGCGCTCAGTCGGTGTAAGCGGGAGCCAGAGCATAAGGAGGAGGACGACACCGGTCACCGCGAGCTCGACCTGAAAGTTACGCTCATTGCGAAAAGTATAAAAGAGACCTTTGAGAGCATGGGCGACACTGCGGACAAAACGCTTCATACTATTTTCTTTTTATTTGAGTGACTCTATTTTTGGACCAGAGTGGCCGTGACGCTGTCTTGGATGGCAAACATCTCGTCACTGTGATCATAGCCGAGGAGATGGAGGATGCCGTGAGAAAAGACGTAAATCATTTCATGCGTGACGCTCACTTCATCTTCTGTTGCTGACTGGCTAATGAAATCGTAGCAGAAAAAGAGCTCGCCGAGAAATATCTCCTTCGCTCCATCACGC
>CAYWLN010000070.1:0-3973 GCA_964459475.1 uncultured Bdellovibrionales bacterium
TCGTGGATGGTTGGGTCAAACGCGTCACCTTCTTTCACTTCTATTACTTCCACCCCGTTTGATTTGACCACGTCTTCGAGCTGTTTCTCAATGTACTGGATACCAGTCACCCAAGGACTATCCTTTTGTTCGGGTGGGACATGAGACGTTGCAGCACGGAAGTTATCAAGGACCGGGACGATATCGAGGACGAGCTTTTCTATGAGATAGCCACCGAGCTCTTTCTGCGACTCTGCCTGCCGTTTCTTGTAGTTTTCAAAGTCCGCTTGGGTCCGTTTGAGATCATCGAGATACTCCTCTGCTTTAATCTGCCACTCCGACTTTTCTTCATCAGTGTTTTCATTCGTCATCGGCTCTTCGCCTGCTTGCTCCTTGCTACTCTCTTCTTCCTCCTCATTCATTGTTGGTTTTTTCTTAAGCATATATTTGCACATTATTTTATTAGGATGAACGAGTGAGGGCACTCTTGGCTATCTCAAATTGTCTCTGGCGCTCTTCTTCGGTCATGACCTCTGGTTCTTCTGCTTCAGTGTCTTGGTCTACCATACCTGTGGGATGAAGATAATCATCACTCCCATCGAGGTCCCGAGGAACTTGCGCATGTATTCGATAAGAGATTTGTTCTTGGCGTAGTCCATCCGCTTGGGTCCGATGATAGCGAGCATCCCGCGTCCTTCGTCAGTCTGGTACGGCGCGACGATCATCGAGCAGTTGTCGATACCAGTGATGGGATTTTCATTGCCAATAAAGATGCGTGTTTCGCCGTCTTTGAGCGTGAGCATGATGCCGTCAAGCTTTTCATCCAGCGTGTCGAGGGTTTCTACCAGGCGACAGAGTTCATCCATTTCTTGAAACTCCGGATTGTCGATGAGCTCCCGCATCCCGAAATCATAGAATTCATCCTTGTCGACGATGCCCGAAACAGCGAGATTGCCAGAGAGAGACGAGAGGAGTTTGGCGGTACTCCGTCCTAACCGCATATGCTTGGCTTTGAGCTGGAGGAGTTCTTTCTGGAGTCGGCGCTGGTCCTCTCGGGAAAGATCGGTATCACCCATCATCTCCTCCACATACATCCGGTACCCGAGGTCAGTCGGGATGCGACCAGCCGAGACGTGAGGCTGATAGAGGTACCCTTCTTCCTCAAGCGTCACCATGTCGTTGCGTAGTGTCGCGCTGCTTACCCCGAAGTCATAATGCTCAAGGAGCGCCTGTGACCCTACCGGCACGGCGGTCTTGGTGTAAAGCTCGACGATAGCGGAAAGCAGTTGTTTTTGACGATCGATCATAGGAAGAAGCTTTTAGCTTATAGGCATTAGCTTGTAGGAAATACCCCGGGAAAAATCATAAAACTTCAATACAATTTCATTATAATAAGTGGTTAGCACTCTGTCAAGTCGAGTGCTAATTGGAAGTTTTTGGCACGCCACCACACCAATTTTAAGGCTTTATAAAAGCAATTTTTCGAGAGTGGTCATTGGTGTGGTGGAATAAAAAAAGCCCGCCCGAATCGCAATGTTGAGTTGCGAATCGTTGCGGGCAGGCCCTCTGGAGAGCCTCCAAAGAGCTGACTACATGTGATGCTCGGTGCTATCGGCAGGACCGAAGCATGAAGGACCGACTTCCACGCGACGTCAAGACGATCCGTCGTGAATACTCGCGCTGAACCCGTGCCACGCATAGCTCGAGTTGAAACTGGGTCAACGGTGCCGACCACTGATTGAGCCACCAGAGGAATAGTTCCATATCTTTCCCTCACGTGAAAAGTCGTCAGTGCCCAGGCCGGTTGAAAGCACAAGCCACTCGCTGGCACCGCTCGTAATTCGAGCAGGGCCTGGGTACGGAAATGCACTCTTCCGGCCTGAACGACCATGACGAAATGCGCAACGTCGTGTGGTCACCGCGACGACCGCACCACGTGTATTCGTCTGGTAGCGTGGTCACAGCAGCGACATCGGCTGGGAACTTCTCGGACATCAACGTCAAATACATCGTCACTCCTTGAGTTGCGCCAAGTTGGCGTGGTAGTTTTCGCAATGTGTACGCGACACGCAGGCGAAGCAGTGCTCACTCCCGCGAAATCTTGACGTGTCAGCGATAGGGACCTGGACCCCGGTACCCTGGCCCTTGGACAGGCACAGGATAACCGGGACAGAAAGTGGGATAGGCATTCCCATGCTGTCTCCTAACGGTTGCGAGTGTGGGGACGGTTAGAGCGGTGCCAAGGCCAACGTCGATGATGCGCGGGACTATAGGGTGAATACCCCGACGTTGACCGCATGACGCGCTTTGTACGAGAAAGCAAAGTCACTGCCGGCTCGACAAAGGTGAGGTTGTCGAGCCTCAGCTCCCCGAGGTCGGGGCACTGATCCAGGTCGTTCACGACAGCCTCGATGAGTCGCGCTATCGCATCACTGTCCTCGCAAATGCGGACGTGACCGGTGGGCACACGCTCAAAGAGGGCACCAGGTTCACGCAGAGCATGCGCTTGCTCCTCGGTTATAAAGACCACACCGACATACACGGTCAACCCCGCCGTGACAACCACAGTGGGGTCTCGATCATTTTCATCAATCATCCCGCCTCCTCGAATTTTTCAAGAAATCGCTTGGCCAGCTCGTTCCGTCTTGCCAGTGCCAGTTCGTCAAGCCTGTCTTCACAGGCCTTCGAACAGGTTCCTGAAAAACGTCTGTTCTGTCCCGGTACATCGTGTCGACCATACGGGAATTGGAACCCGGCACCACACACGATGCAGTGTCCATTGATGAGCGGAAGAGATTCTGCGGGCGCACGCCCAACTTCTGTGGCCTTCACTGCTTTTTTCTCCAGTTTGTTAACGATCTATACGACAGGGTCATAGCCCCCATCGTGCCACGGATGGCAGCGGATGATGCGCTTGGCGCTCATCCAACTTCCTCGGAAGACTCCATACCGGGCGATAGCCTGATAGGAATACTCTGAGCAGGTAGGATAGAAGCGACAGAACCGCATCGGTATGACTCGACCGATAATCCCATGATCAAAAGAGAGGGTCTTTTGATAGATGCGAATGATGCCGAGAGCGATACTTTTGAACATATCGTCATTGTCCCTTGTTTCCAGCTTTTGTCAATGGTATAATGTTGAGGAAACAAACACAAAAAGATTCTCAGCCCAGGGCTGATGAGTCCTCTGGCTCAATGAAAACGATACAACACAAAAACCTTACGTGGATTGATTTCGAGGACCCGAGTCCGGATGATATCACCTACCTCCAGGAGAACTTCAATATCCACCCCCTCGCTATCGAGGAACTGGTCACCCCGACCTATCAGCCCAAAGTCGTTCAGTACGATGGGTGTTTGTTTTTTTCGATTCATATCCCCCTCTTTGATACCAAACTCCGCACTACCTATCCTGGTGAGCTCGATATCATCCTGACCAAGGAGCACCTCATCACCAGCCATCGCCACACCATCTACCAGCTCACAAGTTTTTTTGATTTGCTTGAACAAAGTGAGGGCAAGCGTCGCCTCTACCTCGAAAGCAATCCCGCCCGGCTCCTCCATCATATCCTCGAAATTCTCCTCAATTCTTGTTTCCCCAAGCTCGACCATATCACCGAAAAGCTCGACTTTATCGAGATGCAGGTATTCTCGGGCAAGGAGAAAGAGATGGTACTCGAAATCTCGGTACTCAAGCGTGATATCCTCAATTTCCGCCGAACACTCAAGCCCCAGCGGGCCATCATCGAGTCGCTCATCCAGCGTGACCACCCCCATATCCCGAACGAGCTCACCGTCTACTACCAGGACCTCATCGGTACCAATATTCGCCTCTGGAACCTCCTCGAGAGCCAAAAAGAGACTATCGAAGCGCTTGAGGACACCAACAACTCCCTCCTCTCAAACAAGCTCGATCAGACGATGAAAATACTCACCATCTTTTCGGCTATCCTCCTCCCACTCACTGCCTATTCCAACATGATGTCGATGAA
>CAYWLN010000071.1:0-3824 GCA_964459475.1 uncultured Bdellovibrionales bacterium
ACGTTCGTGCCATACACTGTAGCTTACAGTGTTGCACTTACTTGTTGAACCTAGGGCTACAACTATGGACAAAATATACAAAAAGTGCTATAATGTTAGGTCCGATGAATTTCTCGTCGGCATCACCACCCTCAGGAGCACACCATGTTCAAGCAGTTCCTTTCCAGCCTGTTCGCTGCCCTGCTGACTCTCGTCGCCTGCAGCGCGAATGCCCAAGCCGTCACCGACGAAGCCATCTGCCGCGCGGCCGGTATTGGCGCTGGCAACATCTCGGACTACAAGACCCGGTATTTCGATCAAGACCCGATCGAAACGATGTGGGTGATTGCGTATGCCAAGAATCGTTTGCCCGCACAACCGAGCTACCTTCGCGAGAAGGTCAACATGACCGTGGTCAACGCGGCCACTCCGAAGTCCTGGCCAACCGTCCAGGCTGCCCTGAACGAGTTCGGCAAGCTCTGCCCTTGCGGTGGCCAGTCGCCCTGCTCCAGTGGCCCGCTGAAGATGATCGAAAAGGTGAACTGAGTTCACCAAGGCTGTCCCAACAAGGACTCCGACGACCCGCCCAGAGGTCGTCTCTTTTTTTACTCAAGAATTTTCCCAGCAGAAGTACCAGCCACATGCCCCGTGGTCCAGCAGAGCTGGAGGCTGTAGCCACCCGAGGGACGGTCGATATTGAGCACATCACCGACCAGGTAGAGGTTGGCGAACTTACGAGAGCGCATGAATTTGCAATCTACTTCTTCGAGCAGGACGCCACCAGAGGTGACGATCGCTTTGTCGACGTCGAGCAGTCCCATGACGGTGAGACGAAAGTCTTTGACCAAGCGAGCGAGAGCCATACGTTCATCACGCGTGACACTGTGAACTGGCGTCTCAGGATTGATGCGCGCGAGCCTGAGAAGCACCGGGATGAGAGCAGGGACGAGCAAGCCATCGAGGCTATTCTTCACCTGCTTGTTTTTTTGGGTTTCAAACAGTGTTTGGATATCCCGATCCACTTCTCCGATATTTCGCTCCGCTAGAAAATCAAACGAAACCACGACCTCGCCATACTGGAGAAACTCACTGATGCCACGACTCATGTTGAGGACGAGCGGACCACTGAGCCCAGTATGCGTGAATAACATTTTACCCCGCCCACATCCCAATGCTGGGAAGTGTGGCGGGCGAGCTTCGCCCGTCTCAATTTTTTTCTCCTTTTGAAAATACGTCATCTTGGCATCAGGAAAGCTCACCCCGGCCAATTCAGCTATCCAAGACTCACGCACCCGGAGCGGTACCAGGGCTGGTCGAGGTGCGACGATCGTATGGCCGATGGTCTCTAGCCAGCGGAACCCATCCCCCGTCGAGCCCGTCTCTGGTCGTGACTGTCCACCGGTCGCGAGGATATATGAGTGTGCAGTCAAAACTTGGCCATTTTTCATCCGTACACCACTGAGCGCTCCGTCAGACGCTTCGAGTCCGGTCACAGCCATCCCAGTGAGTATCGTGACGTTCCCTGCTCGCATATATGAGACAAGTACATCCCAGACCGATTGGGCGCTATCTGAGACCGGGAAGACCCGCTTCTCCGCCTCTACTTTGGTCGGCATGTCATGTCCATGGAAGAAATCAAGCGTCGACTGCACCCCAAACTGTGAGAGTGGGGAATAGAGAAACTTGGCCGCCGCCCCAAACTTGGCGAGGAAAATATGCTCGTCAAACTCGGCGTTGGTGACGTTCGAACGTCCACCGCCGGTAATGAGGAGTTTGGTCCCTAGGGACGCGTTTTTCTCGAGGAGTGCCACCCGAGCGCCACATTCGGCAGCTCGTCCGGCCGCCATCATCCCTGCCGGTCCCCCTCCAATCACAATGACATCGTAGTCCATAGGTATATACACAGAAATACTACTATCCCACATTTCCGATAAAAACGCCAGGAAACACTTTTATTATAAGCTAAAAACCGCTATAATAGGGGCATAATCAGCTATATCCAGATATGAATATTGAGCTTTATTCTACTATCCTCTCTGTCCTCGTGCTTCTCCTCGGTACCGCGACACTCCTTTCAATTGTGAGCTACTCTTTCTCACCTCTCACTCGTGCCTGGGTAGCCACTATCGCGTATGAAACATGGCTCAAGCTCATTGGCACGTTTGCCACCCTAGCCACGCTCGGCGCCCTCACCTACCAGTACGTCTATCTCCTCCCCGTCTGCCCACTCTGTTGGTGGCAGCGCATCTTTATGTTTCCGATCGAGATCATCATCTTGGTCTCGCTCTGGACCAAGACCAGAGCAAACCATCTTATCACCGGGATCATGGCTAGCATCGGATCACTCTTTGCCATGAACCACTACTACGCTCACTACCAAAAATACGTCATGGGCAACCCCTTCTATATCCCCTGCTCAGTCGCTCCTGGTGAAGCGTCGTGTGCCAATGCGCCTCTCGTCACTTTTGGTTTCATCACCATCCCTTTCATGGCATTGGTCGTTTTTATCGCCCTCATCTGGCTCTCCTACCTAGCTCACCGGAAATCACAGGCCTAATCACACCCTAATAGCTATGCTCACCTTTAGCGAGCGCGTCGTCAAAATCGCTCTCTCGATTCCGCCGGGTCGAGTGACCACCTACGGTCGCATCGCGAGAGCTGCTGGAGCAGGACCGATGGCGTCTCAGAGTATTACTGGTATCCTCGCCAAAGCCTGGGACAATGGAGCAAAAAACATCCCCTTTCATCGCATCGTCTATGCTGATGGCCATATTTGGGTCGATGCCAAACATCGCAAGGAGCGACTGAGACTCTACAAACAAGAAGGCATCATCCTGGATGACAAAGACCGCATCACCAATTTCCACTCCATTCTCTGGGAATTAAAATAAACATATGCACAAACCATCGAGCTTCCGTGACTATCTCATCGCCACCCTCATCGCTACGTCCCTCTTTGTTTTCTTTGGGTTCTACCTCTTTATCCGCCAAGGCTATCTCTGGGACGCTCCGACTACGGCAGACACTCTCTTTCTCCCGAACAAAGCCCTCGCTGGCACGGCCATGGCGCTCCTCGCCCTGACCTTTCTCATTGGTCCGATCATCCGCTACTTTGACCGCTACGATACCTGGCTCTCGTACCGCAAGGAAATCGGCATCGTGGCCGGATTCCTCGCTGTGCTCCACGGTATCGTGAGTTACACCCTCCTCCCCATCAAGTTCCCTCGAGTCTGGATCGACTTCGCCGCCACCGAGTTTCTGGCCGGACTCGTGGGTGCCATCGCTCTCATCATCCTCTTTGTCCTTTCCTTCAAAAGGATTATCCTACTGGTCCAAGGTGGCCCGTGGTGGTTCCTCCAGCGCTGGGGCCTAAGGATCGCTGTCATCGCCACTCTCATCCATGTCTACGTCATGAAGTGGTCGAGTTGGGCGACCTGGTTCACGCGTGGTGGTGGCCAGCCGACTCCTGAGCTCGCTCTACCGACACTCCCAGCACTCGGACTCCTCATCACCCTCTTCATCACCTGGGTAGTGATGATCCGCCTCTACGAAACACTGTTTCTGTTCCGCGACTGTGGTTTCAAGGCCAAAGAAATCTGTATGGACCTCGAGATCAAGGCACGGGGCCGGCGCTTCTTTGTGTGGAGCTTTTGGATTTACCTCGCCCTCAGCCTCGTCGTCCTCCTCCGCCATCTCATCCCCTCTCTTGTCCTGTCATGAAAAAAACCATCATCTTTGACCTCGACGGCACGCTCGTCGATATCGAACCCCTGTTTCTCGAGATTCTGAACACCCTCGCCAAAGAATTTGGCTTTGCTCCGATTCTCCCCGAAGAGCGCCTGGCA
>CAYWLN010000072.1:0-1664 GCA_964459475.1 uncultured Bdellovibrionales bacterium
CAACAAAAAACCTCCCGTGGTGGGAGGGTTTTCTGGGTCCCGGGTCAGGCCCGGGATAACAAGGGTGTCACTACGCGGTGCTCTTGGCGAGCGTGCGGAGGGTCTTGGCTGCGAGCTTGAGCTTCATGCCACCGATGCGCTTGGTCTGGATATTGACCGCAAAGGTGCGACGGCTATGACGCTTGGAGTGGCTCACTTTGTTGCCAGTACGGGTTCCGCGACCGGTCAAATCACAGGTTCGACTCATAGGATATTTCTTAGACTTGCCTGCCCGAATACGAAAGTGGGCGGGTTGAACAGTTACAAAAATCAGAGTATCATGGAGAGGCTTTCTTGGCAAGAGCGGGGGCTTGCTAACGGCGATAAGCTATAAGCTAAAAAAATGGCCCAGGAAATAGTACTCATCGGTTTCTACCTCTTTGTCTTTATCTACTCGGTCATCATCCATGAGGTCGCTCATGGCGTTGTGGCCTTGTGGCTTGGAGATCTCACCGCCAAGTACGCTGATCGACTCAATCTGAATCCAGCGAAGCATGTTGATCCTTTTGGCTCGATTCTGTTGCCAGGGCTCCTCTTCTTGACCCAGTCACCATTCTTGATTGGATGGGCCAAGCCAGTTCCCTACAATCCCTATAATCTCCGGAATCAAAAGTGGGGACCGACCTGGGTAGCGCTCGCTGGACCAGCGTCCAACTTTGTGATGGCTCTCGTCGCTGCCACGATAGCGAGTCTCCTCCCGATGTCGTTTTTGATGAAAAAGGATATCCTGGGACGGTTCTATGGTGTCATCAGTGGACAAGGAGGGTTTCTTGAGCGGTTTGAGTTGTTTGCCACGGCACTGTCTGGCTCAGTCTCGAGTATTTTCTTTGGACTCATGCTCATAGTGATTTTTTGGAATGTGGTCCTCGGTTGCTTCAATCTCTTGCCGATACCACCGCTTGATGGTTCAAAAATCCTGTATACGCTCTTTGGGATCAAGGAGCAGACGATGCTCTTTTTGGAGCAGTATGGCCTGTTTATCATGATTTTTGTGGTACTGTTCTTTCAAAAGCCTATAAGCATCTTTATTGGGACCATTCTCCAGGCCTTTCTCGGTCTGGCTATGGTCTAGGCACGGGCATTATCCACGTACTCCTTGACACAAGTCCGAAGTGTAGGGTAGTATGGCTCATACGGAAAAGCACCGCTTTTTTGTTTGTCTTTATACCGATTACCCTTTCGTTTAACCGAACTAATTTTTCAAGTCCTGTGGCCACGATCAACCAGCTCATCAAACGTCCCCGTAGCTCTTCGGCCAAGAAGTCGAAGTCTCCGGCCATGACGTATTCCATCAACACCGTCAAGAACCGCAACACGTTTCATGACAGTCCTTTCAAGCGCGGTGTCTGTATCAAGGTTTCGACCACAACTCCCAAGAAGCCGAACTCTGCTCTCCGCAAGATCGCTCGTGTGCGTCTCACGAATGGCATGGAAGTGACTGCTTATATCCCGGGTGAAGGACACAACCTCCAGGAACACTCCATCGTCATGATCCGTGGTGGTCGCGTGAAGGATCTCCCAGGTGTGCGTTATCACATTGTCCGGGGTATCTTTGATGCTGCTGGTGTGGCTCGCAAGCAGAGCCGCTCCAAGTACGGTGCCAAGAAGGATAAGAAGAAAGACTA
>CAYWLN010000072.1:1764-3783 GCA_964459475.1 uncultured Bdellovibrionales bacterium
ATATATGGCTCGCAAGACCCCCATCGATAAGTATCGCAATATCGGTATCATCGCTCACATCGACGCTGGCAAGACGACGACGACCGAGCGCATTTTGTTTTATACCGGTATCACCCACAAAATTGGTGAGGTACATGAGGGGACGGCGACCATGGACTGGATGGAGCAGGAGCAGGAGCGTGGTATCACGATCACTTCAGCAGCCACCACGTGTTTTTGGAAGGGCCATCACATCAACATCATCGATACTCCCGGTCACGTGGACTTTACCGTCGAGGTAGAGCGTTCACTCCGCGTGCTTGATGGTGGTGTCGTCGTCTTCGACGGCAAGGAGGGCGTTGAGCCTCAGTCTGAGACAGTGTGGCGCCAGGCCGAGAAGTACGAGGTGCCTCGTATGTGTTTTATCAACAAAATCGACAAAGAGGGGGCTATCTTCGAGGAAGCGATTTCTTCTATCTGGAATCGTCTGACACCGCATGCCGTCGCCATCCAGTACCCGATGGGGCTCCGTGGTGATTTCTACGGTCTCATCGACCTCATGACCATGAAGGCCTATACCTTTGATGGAGACATGGGAGAGAAGGTGATCGAAGGTGAGATCCCTGCCGAATACCTCGACAAAGCCAAGGAATGGCGCGAGAAGATGGTAGAAAAAATTTCTGAGACAGACGACGCGCTCACTGAGAAGTACCTCTCTGGTACCGAGATTTCTGTCCCGGAGCTCAAGGCCGCGCTCCGTAAAGCCACCATCGCCGTAAAGCTCCATCCGGTGATGACGGGGACAGCTCTCCGCAATAAAGGTGTTCAGTTGGTACTTGATGCTGTGGTGGACTACCTCCCGTCACCAATTGATATTCCGCCAGTGAAGGGAACTGATCCCAAGAACGATGCCGAGGTGGTACGTGAAACTCGTGATGATGAGAAGTTCTCGGCGCTCGCTTTCAAGATCGCGACGGACCCCTTCGTCGGACAGCTGACATTCTTCCGGGTTTACTCTGGTACCGTCAAAGCCGGATCCTATGTGCTCAACTCCACCAAGAATGAAAAGGAGCGTATCGGTCGCATCCTCCGTATGCACGCCAATCACCGAGAAGAAATCGATGAGCTCTCAGCTGGTGACATCGGTGCTCTCGTTGGGATGAAAGCGACGACTACTGGGAACACGCTCTGTGACCTGGAGAGTCCAGTCATCCTCGAATCCATCACCTTCCCAGAACCGGTGATCGATATCTCTGTTGAACCCAAGACCAAGGCCGACCAGGAGAAGATGGGTATGGCTTTGAAAAAACTGCTCGAAGAAGATCCAACGTTCCGTGTGCACACTGACGAAGAAACCGGCCAGACCATCATGTCTGGTATGGGCGAACTCCACCTCGATATCCTCGTGGATCGTATGCGTCGCGAATTCAAAGTCGAGGTGAACGTCGGTCGTCCGCAGGTAGCCTATCGTGAAACGATCCGTGGTACCGCTGAATCCGAAGGCAAGTACATCAAGCAGTCCGGTGGTCGTGGTCAGTATGGTCACTGTTGGCTCCGAGTGGAACCGAACGAAGTGGGCAAGGGCTACGAATTCGGGAACGAAGTGAAGGGCGGTGCTATTCCACAGGAATTTATCAAGCCTATCGACAAGGGAATTCAGGAAGCGATGCAGACGGGTGTGCTCGCTGGCTACCCGATGGTGGATGTCAAAGCGACAGTCTACGATGGATCGTACCACGATGTCGACTCTTCTGAAGCGGCCTTCCGTATCGCTGGTTCTATGGCTTTCAAAGAAGCGTGTCGCAAGGCCAAGCCGATGATCCTCGAACCGATTATGAAAGTAGTAGTCATCACTCCAGAAAATTTCATGGGTGATATCGTCGGAGACCTGTCATCCAAGCGTGGTGTCATCAAGGAGATGAATGCCCGTGGTGAAGGCGCTGCTCAGGTTAAGGAAATTCACGCCGAAGTGCCACTCTCGAGTATGTTCGGTTACGCCACCCAGATGCGCTCTATGTCTCAGGGTCGCGCCAGCTACTC
>CAYWLN010000073.1:0-3603 GCA_964459475.1 uncultured Bdellovibrionales bacterium
TACTTCTTCAATCCCTACGACCTCGCTGCCCTCGATACGAGCCGCTTCACCCGCGTCTACCTCCTCGTGCCCGAAGAGAGTCAGTCTCGCTATGCAGCGGTCTTTGGTGAGCGCCTCGTCTATGTCAAATCTATCAACTTTGTCCTCAATCAATTCGAAAACCTCACGCTCTCTGATGCACTCCGTCTCCCCACCGCGACCACGATAGAAACCAAAAACACCCTTTTTCAACTCTACTAGTATGTCTTTCCTCTACCCGCTCCCCATTGCCAAGCCCTGGCGCCATACGTATCTCGCGCTCCGCGGCCTCCTCTACCTCTTGATTGCCATGGTCACGATATATATGGCGCTCCGGGTCCTCTTTCCAGTGATTACCCAGCAGTTTGATTACCGCTCGCCTGGATCAAGCAAAAACACCATCCTCCACCCACGAGCACCTGACGCTACGCCTCGCGAAAATGGCAAGATCGAAGCCGGTAGTCGCATGATCGCTGACACCACCGTAGTGGGTGATTTCTCCCTCCTCTCCGTCCGAGCCAACCTCGAAAAGAAATCTGCCTTCCCCGAGACACTTGATTTCTCCGTTCGGCGCTCGTATCAGAGCTTTTTGTATCCGACCGGTACACCCGTCACTGACTTCCCTGCTGAGACCGCCTACCGACTCGACGATACCTACTACGCCCTCCGTGATGGTGTACTTCATCCTTTTGTAAGCCAAGCCGCCTACCTTTCGCGCCTGCCAGAGGGACGAGCCGTACCGGCCGATCAGTCGCTCCTCTCTCTCTATCCCATCTCAGAGCAGTGGCTCGGTTTCCGCGTCGGCTCGCTCCTTGGCAACGCTACCGGTGTCTTTATCGTGGTGAGCGAGACTGAGGTACGCCCGGTGGGAAGTGCCGAGATATTCCTCGCACTCGGCTACCATTTTGAAGATGTCATGAGCGTGAGTGAAGAAGAGCTCGGTGTCTATGAGCGTGGTCGCATCATCCTCCTTGGTGCCGCGCATCCCGATGGGACAATTCTCCGAGATATCGACACTGATACCTACTTTATTATCGAAGAGGGTACCAAGCGTCCGTTGCCCGCTAGCCCATACCGTGACTTTCTCCTCACACATACTACCTACCCAATCCTCGTTTCTACCACGGCGAGTGAAACCACTCTCTCCTGCACGCTCACGCCCAATGTCTGGGGTACAGCACTTCTCTGTGAACTCCCAATTACCCTCCCTACTCTCTATGGTAATGATTTTGAACTCTCTATCGGGAGTGGCACCGCTATCGATATGAATTCCCTCACGGCTTCATTTGAAACAGCCAAGAACCGAGAGAACATGCTGACCCTCCTCTCCCAAATCAAACAGCGCCTCCTCGCTCGCTTTGGTGGCGCCTAAATATCCGTCTATGCAATTTCTCTACCAACAATTTATTTCTACCCTCCGTCACTCTAAAGAGTCCGGTCTCCTCCAGGTACTCTATGCGCTCGCGACCGAGGCCCTCGTCATCGGCTACCTCTATTTCCTGGGGCTCTTTACCGTCGAGACCCTCCTCCCGACCTTTGTCACAGTCCGTTTTAGTCTCGCGCTATTCCTCCTCGTGCTCGTGGTCCTCACCCTTCTCATCACCGCCCTCAGTCGATTCCTGGGTCTCTCATTTCCTCTCACGATCACTCCTCGTCATCCCCTCTTTGTACTCGCTCTCCTCTGGGGTATCTCCATCCTCGTCGTCTCCCTTATCAAATTCCCTCCGCTCAGTATCCCCGTCATCATTCTCTTGTTTCTCATTGTCGGTTACCTCTTCTGGCAACTCTTTTTTGAAGAAAAATAGAGAAACTTGCCTTGCAGGGGCAAGCAAGCGGTACTTTGAAAGGTTGCTTGCAAGAGCGCCCCAGATGAAAAAATAAATCTTCTCTGAAATCTCAGAGAAAGAAACGCCTCTAGCTCAACGATTCGAGATCGAGCACCTCATCGATGCGGATCTGAGCGACAAAGTCCGGGACGTGAGAGACGAGAATCATGGCACCCTGATACTTATCGAGGGCCTCGGCGATCACCGGGAGATGGCGGAAGTTGATATGGTTGGTCGGTTCATCAAGGATGAGGAGGTCAGGCTTCTCGGCATAGAGACAAGCAAACATGAGGAGACCCTTTTGACCCTCCGAGAGACTCTCGACTTTGTTCTGGAGCAGTTCGGCCGGCACGAGAAACTTGGTCGCCACCTTGTAGGCGAGCTCGATGTTCTTCTCTGGGAGTGAATCAAGCAAGGTCTCTGCTACAGTCTTGTTGAAGTCCAAAGTCGAAAAATCCTGTCGATAGTAACCAACCTTGACCCCGGGCGTAATCTCGGCCCGTTCGGTGTTGCCAGTAGCGAGCTCCTCGAGAAAGGTCGACTTACCGATACCATTTGGCCCGGATACAACGAGGTGTGTGTTTTTCTTGAGGATCATATCCACGCGCTTGATGTTCGGCCCGAACTCACCGAGTACCGACACGGTCTTGATGTTCACAATCGGTCCCACGATACCATGAGTAGGGATTTCAAAGGCCGAGAGCGTCTTGTCTTCCTGACGGACATCAACTTTGTTTTCCTCGAGTTCTTCGGCGAGGGTGCGCATACGCTTGGCGACGGCACGGAGCTTGCCTCCCTTGTTAGCAAAGACGTTGGCCTGATCTTTTTTCTCCTGAATCGTGCGTTCGAGGCGAACGTTTTCACTCTGGGCCTTGGCGATACGCTTGGCGATCTCCTCTACCACGTCATAGTAGTTGCCAGTATACTGTTCGATCTGGTGGGTAAAAATATCGAGATAAAACACACCCTCCGTAAAGGCGTTCAAGAATTCGGCATCGTGCGAGATAACGATGACCGTCTTTTTGTAATCAATGAGGAACTGGGTCAGGTGTGAGATACCAGCGTAGTCGAGGTTGTTCGTCGGTTCATCGAGGAGGAGGATATCTGGATCCTGGATAAGGGCCGAGGCGAGGAGGAGCCGGGCCTGCTGACCACCGCTAAACTGACGGATCTTCTTATCGAGTGGTGGCATGGGGAGATTGACTACCTCGAGGACATCGGCGATGTGCTTCGCGAGGTTCCACTGCTTCTCATGAAAAAACTGCTGGAAGTATTCTTCGACGGTCAAATCAAGCTGGTCACGCGGAATGGTCTGGCGCCCGATAGCCACGACGGCGTCCCGATCGATCGATATCCGTCCGGCCTGAGGCTGTTCCTCACGGGTAATGAGCTTAAAGAGTGAGCTCTTGCCGGCCCCATTCTGACCCATGAGAGTAATCTTGGAACCCACGCGCAAACTAAAACTGACCTCATCTAAGATGGGTTTCTTGTGTCCGTATTCAAACGACACTTTATCAAATCTGAGAACAACGTTGTCCTTTGCCATAAATGTCTCTGAGTGAAGCGAGGAGCTACATTTATGAGCATCCCTCTTTAATTCCTAGATTAAATCTACCTTGTAGTAACACGGAGCCGTAGGCGTTTCCGTGCAACTGACCTACCTTTCCCTCTAGCTCATTTCGGAATTTGTGCGGGAGGCCGTTCCTTAATAAAAAACGCTCTGATAGAGCAGAACTATTGTGACACAGAATAATCAGAT
>CAYWLN010000074.1:0-3570 GCA_964459475.1 uncultured Bdellovibrionales bacterium
ATCGTCATCACCAAAGAAGAATTCCCTCGCGTCCTTATCGTCCGGGGCCGTGACATTGAGCAGAAAAAGTTTACCGATCCGGTCAAATACCTCTTTGGGCCCTTTCCCCAGGGTGGGGCACTGCGGGATGCTCTCAAGATTGTCCGGCACCTTTTTCCCTATCGGGACAAATGTGTGCCGTTTATAGGAACGGCAGCACATCCCGGACTTAATCCGGGATCTCAGGCCCCGAATCTTGTTCGGGGTAGGGCCTTGGCTCCAAAGCCCTGCTTCAATGCCCAGCTTGGCCTCTGTCCAGGGGTCTGTGCAGGCAAGGTGACTGCTCGCGAGTATGGCCAGACCATCAATCATATCCGCTTGTTTTTCGAGGGTCACAAGAATACGATCGTAAAGGACCTAGAACGGGAGATGAAGCTCGCGGCCAAAGAACGACGGTTTGAGCGGGCCGGGGAAATCAAGCGGACACTGTTTGGACTCCGTCACATCCAGGATATGGCGCTCATCAAGGATGATATCCGCGAACGCCACGCTCACCGGATCGAGGGGTATGATGTGGCTCATCTCGGAGGCGCGGCCTCGGTCGGTGTCATGACTGTGGTGGAGGAGAGTCGGCCCAACAAGCAGGAATACCGCCAGTTCAAACTCCGTGAGAAACACGGGGGCAATGATCTCTCGGCCCTCGGGGAGATCCTCACTCGTCGTCTCAAGCATCTTGAATGGCCACTACCAGAGATGCTTGTCGTCGATGGAGCCAAGCTCCAGTATGAGGTGGCCGAGCGTATCCTCCATGAGGCTGGTCTCGCGATACCGGTTGTGGGGGTAGTGAAGGACAGTCGCCATCAGCCTGAGCGCTTGATCGGGCCCGAGTCACTCATTGAGCGCTTTGAAAAAGAGATCCTCCTCGTCAACAGTGAAGCCCACCGCTTTGCGCTCACCTTTCACCGCAAACGTCGGGGGAAGGAGTTTTTGGGGTAGACCCCTCAAGTTATGCACCAGGGGGTGAGCTTTGACAGTCGCCGAAAAAACTGATAGGATGGGAAACAATTGTATCTTTTTCTCATCACCTGTGAAAAAATCAGTCATCGAAGTGAGGGGGGCTAGAGTCAACAATCTCAAAAACATCGACGTGGACATCCCACGAGATTCGCTTGTGGTGATTACGGGATTGTCAGGTTCAGGCAAGTCATCGCTCGCTTTTGATACCCTGTTTGCGGAAGCGAATCGACGCTATGTCGAGTCGCTTTCTTCGTATGCGCGTACGTTTCTCGATGGGTTCGACAAACCGGACGTCGATGCTATCCGCAATCTCTCTCCGGCCATATCCATCGATCAGAAGAGTGTCTCACGGAGTCCACGTTCGACGGTAGGGACGATGACCGAGGTCTATGACTATCTCCGTATCCTCTATGCCAAGATGGGTGTCCCACACTGTCCTACCTGTGGCAAGGTTCTCACTCGGAAGAGCGTGAGAGAAATCCTCGAAGAAATTCTAGCCCTACCTGACGGTATAGCCCTCGTGTTTCTTGCAGAAAGTACGCAACTCGCAGGCCGGACTGAACGAGAAGCGCTCACCCTCGTCAATACTTGGGGTTATGTGCGGGTGCGTTTGCGGGGAGAGATCATGCCCCTCACTCAGGCACTCGATCAGGCGACTACCGAGGTGACCCCGATTGGTATTGTCATCGACCGCCTGGTACTCGATCGTAAGCGACCTGACAAGGAGCGTCTCATCGATGATATCCAGACGGCTTTCCGAGTCGGCGGTGGGACCTTTGTGCTCTGTCTCAATGGCATGGGAGAGGAACATGTCTACAATGAAGAGTACCGGTGTGAAGCGTGCGATGTGCATCTGCCAGAGTTTACCCCGAGTCATTTCTCATTTAATAGTCCAGAGGGAGCATGTCCCAAGTGTGCCGGTCTCGGTATTACGCTTGAATTTGATCCGTCTCTCGTCATCCCGAACAAGAGTCTCTCGATTGCTGAGGGAGCCATCCGACCGTGGAGCAAAATGAATAGTGACCGCCACGCCGGGAGTGGGCCCATGCAGCTCCTCCGGGAGTGCGCCAAACGGGAGAAATTTTCGCTTGATACCCCACTCAAAAAATTATCGGCCAAGCACTACGACGTCATCCTCCATGGTGAGAAGCGGGACGATGAAAATCGATTCCCGGGCGTGATTGCGCTCCTTGAACAGAAGTATCGAGAGACCAAGTCTGATCATCTCCGATCCGAAATTGAGGCCTACATGCAGAGTCGGGTGTGTCCTCAGTGCGCTGGCAAACGTCTCAAGCAGGTCACTCTCGCTGTCAAAGTCGAAGAGCTCTCTATTGATGATCTCGTCAGTCAGAGCGTGGAACATTTCCTTGAAACTCTCCGTCCACTTCGTGACCGTCTCATGAAGAGCGGGGAGCGAGGTGTCATCGAACCACTTTTTCGCGAGATGGAGACGCGCCTCCAGGCGGTCGAAAAGGTTGGCCTCGGTTACCTCGAACTCTCCCGCAGTGCTGATACGCTCTCTGGCGGAGAAGCTCAGCGTATCCGCCTCTCGGTCCAGATGAAGTCGGGGCTCTCGGGTATCATTTACGTTCTCGATGAGCCATCCGTGGGTCTCCATAGTCGTGATACGGAGCGCCTGATCAATGCCCTCGAAGATCTCCGTGGGGCCAACAACTCGCTCGTCGTTGTGGAACACGATGTTGCCATCATGAAACGCGCCGACTATATCATCGATATGGGCCCGGGTGCTGGGACACTTGGTGGTGAGGTCATCTTTGCGGGGACACCGGATAAGCTCTGGAAGTCCAATATCCTCACCGGTCAGTATCTCTCTGGCAAGAAAACGGTGACGGAGAAGTCAAAGAAGCGCAAGCCAGGTAAGGAGGCTATCACTATCATAGGCGCCACCGAACACAACCTGAGGAACGTGGATGCAACAATTCCACTCGGGATGTTTGTGGCGGTCTCTGGCGTCTCCGGATCGGGCAAGTCATCGCTCATTCATGATATCCTCTCCCGAGCCCTCTCCAAGCATTTTTATCATGCCAAAGCCGTACCGGGTGCTCACAAGAAGATCGAGGGTCTCGGCAATATCGACAAGGTAATTGCTGTCACTCAGGATCCGATCGGTCGCACGCCACGCTCGAACGCTGCTACCTATACTGGTGTTTTTAGTCTCATCCGGGACCTCTTCGCGGAGACGGCTGAGGCCGAGCGAGAGAAGTATTCGGCTAGCCACTTTAGTTTCAATATGCGTGGTGGTCGGTGCGAAACCTGTCAGGGTGGGGGGCTCAAGAAGATCGAGATGTACCTCCTCCCCGATGTCTATGTCCCGTGCGAAGTTTGTCAGGGGACGCGCTACAACCAAAAGACGCTTTCGATCGAGTATCGGGGTAAGAATATCTCGGACGTCCTCCGTATGACCGTGACCGAGGCGCGCCATTTTTTCTTGGATCAGCCGATGGTGGAGGAGAAGCTCCGCGTGCTCGAAGAAGTAGGTCTGGGGTATCTCGTCCTTGGTCAGAGTGCCACCAATCTCTCTGGTGGCGAGGCACAGCGTATCAAGCTCGCGAC
>CAYWLN010000075.1:0-3497 GCA_964459475.1 uncultured Bdellovibrionales bacterium
GCTATTTCCGTGGTCGTGCCAGTAGCACCTTTGAGAGTCCAGCCGATGGCATGAGCATCGTCAGTCTCTATACCTTTCCCGGTCTCCAAAACGTCTACGGCCTTGACGCCTCGCACCACCGTATCCTTATCTGGAACCAAGACGGTCGCCTCATCCGTGAGCTCTCCCACGACAAGTTCTCTGACGGTCGCACCCTCTCCGTCAATGAGAAAAACGGTGAGCTCTTCATCGGCACCGCCGATTCACTTCTCTCTTTCAAGTTGAAGTAGTTGTTGGTAATAAAAAAACCGTGCCTGGCAGGGCCAAACACGGGGCTGAAGTTGGTCAGGCTTCTGCGGACTCACTGGTCGTCGAGTCCTCGAATTCTTCGTCGCCCTCATCCTCGCGCATCGGCCGGCAATCGATGAGAATGCCATCCGCCTGTGCACCGTCCCACTTGAGCAGTTTTCCGGTCCGCCGGCCACTGTTCAGGTGTTGGACGAGCTTGGCGTAGAGCAAATCGTTCACCGCAGACGATGAGCTAGCGAGCTCGACGACACCAGGATCACGAATCGGAAACTGCCGGAGCTTCGCCAAATCAACCTGTTTGACCTTCAGTCGGTTGACTTCCCAGAAGTTCTGATGATCGCCGATCACCCGCGCCACTGTTCGCAGGAACCCTCCTTTGATTTGTGGCGACAGATCGCGGTACGCGATGGTTCGCAAACCGAAAGCGTGGTCCACGGCCTCGAAGAAAGCCCGGATATTGGCACGCCAGATATTGGGGCCCATCTTGGCGTATGTCTTATCGACCGCCGAAATCAGTTGTTCGAGCGAAGTTGACAAGCCAGGACCGAAGTGACCATGGAGCTGACCGGCCACCTTGAGCAAGCCGAATGCGGGAACAAGTTCCCCGCGCCCCATCTTTTGTCCCCAACTCACACGACCACGCAGAACGAAGTCGCGCCCATCAGCACACATGGCGTAGAGCGCCTGCACCGCGAGCGAGTCCTTCTCGTTCCGCAAGATGACGTTGGGAGACACTCGGCGACGATACAGATTGAGAATCTTGAAGCGGTTGCGCTCCCACTCCTCATCGGTATCGATGTGAAACAAAGCGCCGAGGTGAACCGGGGCGTCCATGCCGACCTCTGCCAGCACACGCTTGACAG
Organism: uncultured Bdellovibrionales bacterium; assembly: GCA_964459475.1. Taxonomy (GTDB): domain Bacteria; phylum Patescibacteriota; class Minisyncoccia; order Moranbacterales; family UBA1568; genus UBA1568. The sequence continues at coordinate 1,152 of CAYWLN010000075.1, forward strand.
CCGTCAGGCGTTGCAGACCGTCGACCACGAAGCAGCTCGAATGGATGTAAAACACTCCTTCCCGCTCGCGCACTTCGTCACCGCGCACGCCGATCTCGACATCCGGGATCTGCTCACCACGCTTCATGGCAGAGATGAGTTTGCTCAGATCGGAGAGAGACCCCGCCTCACGCTGGTAATCACCGATCTGGATATCCAAGACGCTTCCCGGATCAATCACGCCTCGCAGAACGAGACGATCCTTGCCATCAACGCAACGAACATCCATCGCGCCATTCAGGACTTTCACTTGATAGGCCTTAGCCATGATTATTCTCCGACTTGTGGCGCAAACACGTAGACAACGAGGTCATTGTATGCCACCACATTAAGGTACGCTGCACGAATGCAGGATCTCGGGCGATCTCCCAAAATCATACCATTCTACTACTACTACTTGTTGTCAAGTATATGATATAAGAAATGGCTCTTTGTAGCCATTTCTTAGTTTCTTCACTGTTTAAGGAAGAATCGAATGCTACTTCACTACAGCGCCTTGAGAGAGCTGCATGCGAGACATGATTTCGCGGTTGACGATGGTGGCGTCACGGCCATAGCGGAGACGGGAGAGTTCTTTGAGGGCATTGGCTACCTCTTGGTCGCCATGAGTTGGCGCAAAGGTCTTCATGTTAAATGGCTTGGTGAGCTCGTTGTTCATGAGGAGCCGAGCAAAACACTGATAGTTGTCGACGTTAACGATGTCGTTCGCAGTAAAGACTGGCGCAAACTGCTTCTCGAGGAACTCGGCATCCTCTGGCCCGACTCGGAATACGGTGAGGGAGCCGACGTTTCCAAACACGGCCTTGGAGATTTCTTCTTTGAGCTGAGCTATGAACTGGTGCGCGAGGATGAGAACGAGCTTGTACTTGCGAGCCTCGGAGAGAATCTGCGCGATCGAGTTTGTCGTCACGTTCTGGAATTCATCGAGGTAGAGATAGAAGTCGCGTCGCTCTGCCTCGGGGGTATCCACCCGCGAAAGCGCGGCCATGAGGATTTTGCCCACGATGACCATACCGAGGAGTTTGGCGTTAATTTCACCAATCTTCCCTTTGGAGAGATTGACGAGGACGATCTTGCCACTGTCCATCAGTTCGCGGAAATTGAGGGTGCTCTTCTGCTGAGCGATGATCGGGCGCATCATGTCATTACTGATGAAGGTCGTCAGTTTGGATGTGATATATGGCACCATGTTGGCGAGTGACGCCTCTCCCCCGGCCTTCTCTGCCTCCTTCATCCAGAAGTCTCGCACAATCGGGTTGGTACAGTGCTCGAGCTTGTAGCGACGGAATTCTTCATCAGCCAAGACCTTGGGGATCTCCATAAGAGTCGAGCCACTCTCGGGGTGCTCCATGATGAGGAGCATGGCGTTCCGGATATACTGCTCAAACATCGGGCCACCGGTGGCTTTCAAGTCATAGAGCTGGTCAAAGATACCGATCATCTCGTTGATGACAAAGGTCTTCTGCTCCGGATGAGCCGGGTCATACTCGAGCATGTTGATACCAATCGGTCGCTCTACGTCTGAGGGATCGAAGATGATGACATCCTCAGCTCGTTCCTTCGGTATGGCCGTCAAGATGTCCTCGATGGCGTCACCATGGGGATCAATAAAGCAGAAACCCTTGCCAGACTGAGCGTCCTTCTTGGCCATTTCTTGGAGGTAGTTCGACTTACCGACACCGGTCTGCCCGATGACATACATGTGACGACGCCGGTCGGTATCAGTGATGCGGATATCGGACTTAGCGCCCCGGTACTCATTGTACCCAAGGAGGATTCCCTCAGTCGGGATATTGACCGGTGGCGGAGCAGCGCCGGCTTTGAGCCATTTGATCTTGGGCGTCGCGGTCGTGGAGATAGGGAAATGAAAGATGCTCGCCAGTTCCTCGACATTGAGGATCATGATACTTTCATCGTCGATGTTGCGGAAAATATAGTCATAGACCGCGGTCTTACTCTTGACTCGCTTCTTGATCCGGAAACTATTGACCTCGGGATTCTCAAACTGCCCAAACGCGTTCTCGAGGTGGGCCACGATCTCTTCGGCTCGTTCTTCTGTCGCCGCAGACGCCAAGAGACGAATATTGACCCGAAAGGCAGTCTTACTGGTCTTACTATCAATTGACTTCACAAGCTCCTGCTCCTCAGGGGTGAGTGACACCGTCTTTTTTTCTTCCGGCACGGTCGGGGTTTTCTTGGGCGGAGAGAGCGCCGAGACCATGTTCTTGCCCAGGTCCGCAGTGAGAGAGTCCCCCTTCCGAGCATCCTTGAGGCGCTTGCCCTCTTGCATGCGCTGAGCGATCTTGT
>CAYWLN010000076.1:0-3385 GCA_964459475.1 uncultured Bdellovibrionales bacterium
AGTGCCTTGGCCAACATGAAAGTACAGATAACGACATCAGCAAACTCATCCTGCAAATCAGTCGGTGCATGATCCTTCATCTTGTCCTTACGCTGTCCGCCTATTGATGCCAAGACCTCGTCACAGAGCTCGCCATACTCTTCTCCTAGTTTGATCGTCCGCGCAAACATGTGTTCTCGTTCACTGAAATCGTCCTCCCGCAGCGCTCGAAACATCGCATCCTGCTCGTCGATAAATTTTTGGAGTTCTTCTATAGTCATGACTCTTTTTTCTTGAATAATGTGAAACTGCCAAGTAACGCTATCCATCCAATAATACTACTCTCCAAAAAGTACTGAACCGGTGCTACAAGATTGTTCAAGTTTCGATCACTGACAGAAAGAATACTCAAAATACTCGCCACGCTCATGATTAGCCAAGCTGTCGCATTTTCGGTATCAGGATATTTTACCACTTTAACAATCGTTGGAATTGAAGCCAACGCACTGGTCCCCATCGCTATCACCAATGCCCAGAGTGGTTCATGAGTAAGTCCCCATACTACAAGCGCAAGAGTAGCAGCGAAAAAGCAAAAATAATCTATCCAGCCGTATTCCGTGTATCCATACCCTTTGAGACACAATATTGTAAATACGATGGTATTAAAAGTGACCATCATCAGAATGAGCACTGACCAAGACCAGCCAGATTGGAGCTGAGCAATAATAGCAATAACTGAAAGCACTGACCACAATGATTGCGAAACAATGTTTGGCTCGGTCTCACGTCGCAAAATACTTCGAAAATACGGTACAGCTGATATTACCTGCAAGATTCCTGATACTAGGCCGAGGACGGTGTACATATCCATACTATTTTTCCAGCTTCAAAAATTCTCTCTCAGTCACTACTTCAATCCGATGGTCAATGATTTTGAGCGCTGACTGGTCATCAAGGGCGTAAATGGTGCGTGGAAACTGCTCCTTCATCGATTCGATGAGAGGGGTACGGAGATGTGTGAAATAGTCAGAGTTCAAGTGTGGCAAAATTGAGAAATCGTACATGCCCATCCCTTCTTCGCTCCCAACAAAGGATTCCTCTGGCCAGAGCTCCTTGGTCAGCTCACTCGGGAGGAGCTTGCCCACCACCATACTCCCAGCGCTAATCCCCATGTAGACACGGGTCTCAAGGAGTGTTGGCAGTGCTTCGGCCACTCCACTCTCACGCATGACACGGGCGAGGTACTGTTCGTCCCCACCACCAAACACAAGGAGGTCCGCTGACTCAAATCGCTTCTCCCAATTCTCTCGAGGCACCGCCGAGATATCGACGATATCGAACGATTTCAAGCCCAGTTTCAAAAAGTCATTATAATTCTCTATAAGCCAACTTTTATCATCAGCAACCATATTCGCTGCCGTCGGCACAAACACCACCTTGGTCTCGCTAGCCGATTTGCCAAGCAAGTCCAACAACACCTTTTCAATCGAGGCATTACTGATTCCGGCTGAAGTGAGGAGAAATTTCATAACTACCGTTTATCGTACTGTTCAGTATAGTACTTTTGATACTCGCCACTCTTCACGTTTTTCCACCAAGCCTCGTTCTCTTTGAACCATTCGACGGTTTTGGCGAGACCCTCCTCGAGGGTAACGGTCTGTTCCCAACCGAGTTCGGTTTTGATCTTGGTGAAGTTGATCGCGTAGCGTCGGTCGTGACCAGCGCGGTCCTTTACGTATTCGATAGACGACTCATCCTTGCCCAAAAGTTCAAGGAGCTTCTTCACAATGACAATATTCTCGGTCTCGGCATTACCGCCAATACAATAGGTCTCGCCAATTTTCCCCCGGTGAATGATCATGTCGATAGCACGACAATGGTCCTCGACGTAGAGCCAGTCACGCACCTGGAGACCATCTCCATAGACCGGCACGGACTTGCCCTCAAGAAGATTGGTGATAGCGAGTGGGATGAGCTTCTCCGGAAAGTGATACGGACCGTAGTTGTTGGAGCAGTTGGAGATGGTCACCGGAAGGCCATAGGTGTGGTAGTACGCGCGGACCAGGTGGTCAGAGGCAGCCTTGGAGGCGCTATAGGGACTGCGTGGATCGTACGGAGTCGACTCGTCAAACGGTGCATCATCGTTCTCGAGTGATCCAAACACCTCATCGGTTGAGACATGATGAAAGCGTTTGCCATGTTTCTTGGCGGCTTCGAGGAGGACATAGGTCCCATGGACATTGGTCACGACGAAAGCCCCGGGATCCATGATCGAGCGGTCAACATGTGACTCAGCGGCAAAGTGGACGACGATGTCACACTCGGCTACGAGCCCATCGACGAGTGTGGCGTCCGTGATACTCCCTTTCACAAAGCAGTGCTGTGGATTCTCCTCGGCACTCTTCAAATTCTCCAAGTTCCCAGCATAAGTCAGATCATCGAGCGTCACCACCTCGTACTCAGGATACTTTCCGAGGATAAAGTGAACAAAATTACTGCCGATAAATCCAGCTCCTCCTGTGACCAATAACTTCATAGTTCTAGCTGTTAAAAACAAATTCGTTTGGAATATCTGCAAACAATGGATGCTGCTTATCTTTCTCGGAAACAATTGGCGTCACCTCTCCCCACTCAATACCGAGGGCCGGGTCATTCCAGACAATACCTCGTTCATGCTCTCGCGAATATGTGTTAGTACACTTGTAGGTAAAGATGGTGTCGTCTTCAAGTGCAATGAATCCATGCGCAAAGCCTCGTGGTATCCACAACTGACGATGATTCTCCACTGAGAGCTCAACGGCCACGTGCTGTCCATACGTAGGCGACCCCGCACGGATATCGACAGCCACATCGAGCACCCGACCCCGAGTGACCATGACGAGCTTGCCCTGGGCCATGGGTGGCGCCTGATAGTGGAGCCCCCGGACTACCCCCTTCTTGGAAACAGAGAGGTTGTCCTGGACAAAGTGCTCATCGGGCGCAAGCCCGAGCATCTCCCGGTAGCGCGCTTCTGAAAATGTCTCCATAAACATCCCCCGTTCATCCGTGTAGACATCCGGCGTCACAATCATCACCCCTTCCAAATTGGTCTTTTCGATGTTCATACTACGAATAGTTATTTCAGATGCCAGGTGAATTTTTTTCGATGTCTATACTTTACTCCATTATGTAACCATTCAGGTGAGACTTTTTATCATTGTTTCGGACTCATCAACTCTCTCGGTTACCGAAAAAATAGCCTCAATCTACAGCGGGTCATAGCTCTTTTTTCGAACCGAGAGGCTTCTTCAAACAACAAAACAATGAAAAAAATCCACCTGAAGATTACTTCGAGCCACTCTCGTGTACCTGTATTCTAAAATATCCCCAGAATAATAGCAAAAACCGCCCTTGCGGGCGGTTTGGA
>CAYWLN010000077.1:0-3349 GCA_964459475.1 uncultured Bdellovibrionales bacterium
TGTTGGCGAGCCACTTGGTGTAGCCTTCGGTCGTGTCACCGTTGAGACCCGGGATGCGGTCACCGAGGATATGGCGACTCCACTCGATTTCCTGCTCTACGGCCGTCTTCATCATGTCGACTACGAGGGCTTCATCGTAGATGTCTGGGAATTCGCGTTTGATCTCACGGATGAGGTTCGAGAAGATGGTGACATGGGTCAGCTCGTCACGGCGGATGTAGGCGATCATGCGACCGGTCGCGAGCATCTTCATCCGGTCAACCAGGGTATCGAAGAAGGCAAAGCCGTTATAGAAGTAGATGGACTCGAGGAGGAAGTTGGCGACCACGCCTCGGAAAAAGGTCTTATCCGAGGGGCTATCGATAAAATCCTGATAGATTTGGCCGATGTATTTGTTGCGCTCAAGGAGGATACTATCACTGCGCCAGAAGTAGTAGATCTCTTCTCGCTCCTTGCTGTCTACCACTGCTTCGAGGATAGTGGCGTATGACTGGGAGTGGATCGCTTCCTGATAGGCCTGAATCGAGAGGATGAGGTTTACCTCGGGTGAGGTGACGTAGTCGGAGAAGTGCGGGAGGTTGACGGTCTGAATCGAGTCAAGAAAGATGAGGAACGAGAGAATTCCCTTGTAGGCCTTCTGCTCTTCTAGGCTCAAGTCAGCGTGAAACATGCGGGCATCATCTTTGAGACCAGAGACCTTTTCTGGGACCCAAAAGTTGCCGACCATGACCTGGTAGAGGGATTTGGCCCAGGGGTACTTGGTGGCATTCAGGTTGAAGAGGCCAGTCGTGGCACCCTTGATGACGGTGCGGTGTTCGACCAAGTCGTCCCCTTTGGGATTGAAGAGCGGATTACGCTCAAGAATTTCTGCTTCAGTCATATAGCTTTGAATTTTGAAATTAGAATATTGAATGTAGGCTAAGAGTAATTCTTTGGAAGTGAACTAGCTACATTCCAAATTCTATATTCTACATTCGCTCCACTCGCTAGCCGCTACAGCTCACGCAACCATCTTTTACTTCACCAGAGAGACTACGGACATAGTAGACGGTCTTGATTTCCTTCTCCCAGGCGAGGAGGTAGTAGCCATAGAGCTGCGCAGGGCTGACCCGGGCTGGATCGATCATCCATTCGAAACTGATAGACTGATCCACCCATTTGTACACGACCGCGATGAGACTGATGACATCAGCCATGTCCATGTGGATGTATTCTTTGTAGAACCAAAAGTTCTCTTTGGAGAGTTTCGGGGCCACACGAATAGTCGGAGCCGAGAGGTTGGTTTCGACAAAATAGCGCTTGTAGATTGGGAGGAGGGCAGCGGTCGTACCAACAACACCAGCGGTTGAGGTGTTGGGAGCGGGGGCGGTATGGTAGGCAAAGCGGACTCCATGAACAGCCATATCAGCAAAGAGGGTGCGCCATTCCTCAGCAAACGGGGTGTTTGTTTCGTACCAGGCGAGGTCACGACCGAGGAGCATACCCTTTGAGTACTCACTCCCAGGATAGAGCTCGTAGGTACCGCGCTCTTTGGCGAGATCCACCGAGGCTCGGTAGGTGTGGTAGGCATAGCGTTCAAAGAGGCGATCGGTCTCATTTCGGGCTTCCTCACTATCGTAGGAAATCTTGCGGGTAGCGAGATACTCAGCGAGACCAAGGTAGCCGACGCCAACGGAGCGATAGCGCTTGGAGGTGCGCTCCGCTTCTTTGATTGGGTAGTAATTGAGCGTGATGACGTTATCGAGGATACGCATGAGGACTGGGAACGTATCAGCAATCACAGCCGGCTCGTGGACCGTCGCGACATTGATCGAGGCGAGGTTACAGACGACGAGGTCTCCTGGATCGTAGCGGAGGACAATCTGACCATCTTCGATAGTTTCCTCCACGAATTTGGAAGCAGAGGTGTTCTGGCAGATTTCGGTACAGAGCTGAGTCGAGTAGATGTTGCCGGCGTGTTTGTTGGGGTTCAGGCGATTGACGGTATCACGGAAAAAGACATAGGGCATACCGGTTTCGACCGTGGCCTTCAAGAATTTCTTGAAGAGCTCTTTGCTGTCGACGCTTTTCTTCATGGTCAGGCGCTCATCGCGTTCGAGCTCAGCATAGAATGCCTCAAACTCCTCCCCAAAGTGGTCTTGGAGCGACTTGCCATAGAGACTCTTGACCTCATGCGGATCAAAGAGGGTCCAGGCCTGACCTTCGCGGAGGCGCTTCATGAAGAGATCGGGGATTGAGACGGCTGGGAAAATATCAAAGGCCTTGGAACGGATATCGCCGGTCTCGGTCTGGAGATCAAAGAAGTCGTAGATATCGAGGTGCCAAATGTCGAGGGTGACCGAGATAGCACCCAAGCGTGAACCGAGTTGATTTACCGCGACCGCGGTGTCATTGATGACTTTGATCCAAGGGTTCACGCCACCAGACATGCCCTTCACGCCACGGATCGAGCTCCCTCGGGAGCGGATGTTACCGAGATAGACGCCGACTCCCCCACCGAACTTGGAGATCTGGGCCATGTTTTCAACGGCGTGGTAGATGCCACGGAGATCATCATCGACGTTAATCTTGAAACAGCTCGAGAGCTGATTATAGTTGGTCCGGGCATTTAAGAGTGTCGGCGTTGGGAGTGAGATCCGCTGCTTCGAGCAGTGCTCGTAGATTTTGAGGGCGAGCTTAAGGCGATTCTCCTTTTCTTCAGGGATAGCGAGGAAGAGGGCGACTGACATGTACATTTCCTGAGGCAGCTCCCGGACTATTTTGTTGGGATTCAAGAGGTAGCGCTTGATAAAAGAAACAATGGTCGTGTACTCATAGCTCTCGTCGGTTTCTTTGGAGAGGTGCGAGCCAGCTTCGAGGATATCCTCAGGGGTGTAGTACTGATAGAAGTCTTTGAAGTAGAGTCCCTTTTCGATGTAGTAGTCAAAGTGGCTCTTGTAGGCAACAGGAGAGTAGATATCTTTCTGCGCGATACCACGATTCTTGATGGCCTTCTTGTAGAGACCACCGAGGAGGATACGAGCGGCGATATTTTGCCAAGCGATATTTTCGACAGTGACGAGATCAACACAGGTTTTGACCAGGAGCGCCTCGATGTCAGAAGTTTTGATGTCATCAACCAGGTTCTTCTTGAAAGAATCCATGAGATCCTCGAAACGACACTCCTCCTCAAATCCTTTGGAGGCTCGATCAAACACGACCCGGAGTTTTTTGATATCAAAGTATTCTTTGGACCCATCAGACTTGGTGACCTTGAGGGTACGTTCTTCAAATTCGCGAACGAGACGCTCATGCCGTTCCTCGCGTTCGGCCTTACGTTCTTGGCGGTAGAGAATATAGGCTTTGGCCA
>CAYWLN010000078.1:0-3271 GCA_964459475.1 uncultured Bdellovibrionales bacterium
GCATGTTTTCGGCTTCGGCCTTGTCATGCGTATTTCCGGCCTGCATAGCATTGGCACGGGCTTCGGTCACCTTCTCAAAGACACCACTCTCGTGACTGGCATAGCCCTTCACGGTATTGACCAAATTCGGGATGAGATCATAGCGACGCTTGAGCTGGACATCGATATCGCTCCAAGCTTCGCTCACGCGGTTGCGGAGTGAGATGAGGCCGTTGTAGGTAAAGACCACATAGAGCACGACGAGACCGACAATCACGAGCAATATAAGCGGTAGGCTCAACATAGATTTTATTGAAAGATTACCCTCTTAGGGTAGCAAATCCCCACGTTTTTGCAACCTGACCCTAACCTGGGGAAAATGCCCAGAAATATGCTATACTTTTGGCAGAAAGTACCCCTCAATAATTAAATATTCCTATGGAAAATCTGCAGTCCTATCTGGTCTTCTTGATTCCGATCACCGTCGGTGTCATCACCCAGCTCATCAAGTTTGCGCTCTACTCGTACAAGCACGGGTTTAACGTCGAGTACGCCTTTACTCACGGTCACATGCCGAGTGCTCACACCTCGCTCGTGGTCTCGCTCTTGACCAGTGTCGCCTACTACGAAGGCATCCACTCCGGTGCCTTTGCGCTCTCGGCCGTCCTCGCCTTCATCGTCATCGATGACGCGGCCCGTATCCGCATGTACCTCGGTGATCAGGGTCGGTACTTGAATATGCTCGTCGAGCAATTGAATATTCCCAAAGACAAGTTTCCCCGCCTCAAGGAGCGCGTCGGACATCGGGTCAACGAAATCATCGGTGGCGCCTTTGTCGGACTCTTCCTCACTATCTTCCTCATCCGTATCCTGGGCTAAAACTACCATGATAAAAAAGCCCCTCATTCGAGGGGTTTTTCTTTATTGAAGTTTAGTGAGTTCTTCTTCAATCACCTGGCGTTCACTCCAGGGAATACGAGTGGCACCAAGGGCCATCGTCACCTCGGCTCCTTTGCCAGTGACGAGGACGATGTCTCCGATTTCGGCCAAGGACAGCGCCTGGTGGATTGCCTCGCGCCGATCGAAAATACGGAAATAACTTTTGTCTTTTTTCTTGGTCACCCCGCGTTCAATATCATCAATGATTTGTTCTGGATCCTCAAAAAATGGATCTTCATTGGTGAGGATAATGATATCCGCATGGGTACTCGCGATCTCTCCCATCGTGGGTCGCTTCCCCCGATCACGTTCTCCACAGGCTCCAAAGACGTGGATGATCTTGCTCCCAGGAATCTTGAGCGGGAGGATCGAGGCATAGAGCTGCTCGAAGGCATCTGGTGTCACCGCATAGTCAATGAGGATATCGGCATTCACATGGTTCGGCACGAGCTCCATCCGTCCTGGGACACCCATGACACTGGCGAGGGCCTTTTGAGCGGTAGCAAAATCAATCTGAAGGAGGTGAGCTACTCCAAGGGCCGCAAGCGCGTTCTCGATATTGAAGAGTCCCGGAATATTGAGGTGGAACCGGGTATCGCCGACAAGAAAATCGGTCCCCTTGAAATCGAGGGTAATGTCACGAGCGACGAGATCGGCCTCTTTCTTTTTGGTACTGTAGGTCACGACCTGGCTCGCACCAGCTCGGACGAAATACTCTGGCTCTTCCATATCGAGATTGACCACCGCCTTTTTGGCTCGCGTAAACAGTCGGCGCTTGGCCTCACGGTACCCAGCCATAGTCTCATGGTAGTCGAGGTGCTCACGAGTCACGTTGGTCATGACGGCTATCTCATAGGCTACCCCCCACACGCGATTCTGATCGAGCGCATGAGATGAGGTCTCGATGACAGCGTGCGTACAGCCCTCACGCACGGCTTCACGGAGAAAAGCTTGGAGCTTCCAGGGTGAGAGCGTGGTGAACTTGGAGGCATTGACCCAAGTCCGCTCGCCAATCTGAAAGTTGATCGTCGAGGCCATAGCCACTTTCTTTCCTGAGACAGTGAGGAGACGTGAGATAAACTGAGTGGTCGTGGTCTTACCATTGGTCCCGGTCACACCCACCACGAGGAGATTTTTCGACGGAAAGCCATACCATGCACACGCCAGGATTGCCTGACCGAGGTGGTAGAGATTCTTCATCGATTGTGGCACAAGTCGCGAGAGGAGACGTTTGAGAGACATAGAAGAATATTAGCGAGCGACGAGACGCTTCAACTTTTGGAGATGTCGTAACCCATCATAGAGGAGATATCCACGAGAATCAAGGATGATGTCGTGAGTGCCAGGATACACGGTCGGCGCGGTGGCAGGAGCAAAGCCAACTTTGAACCTCGTAATTCCTTCCCAGTCCTTCTGTTTGGATTTTTCATTCTCTACTCGCGTATGAACTCCGCCAAAGTCGTAGTAGTGATACCCTTCACGCATGGCGACTTTGATCTGCTCCCACTGGAGGAGGTACGGAGCCATGGCATCACGATGGGCATCACTGGTCCCGCCGTGGAGGTAGGTCACGGTGTCGCCATAAAACATGACGAGATTGGCGGCGATGATGACTCCCTGATACTCAGCCACAAAGAGTCGACACATCTCCCGAGGGAGTATCTGAAAAAACTTTTCGTAGTACGATTTGGGATGCGACGTGATACCCTTCCGGCCCGAGGTCGCGGTGATGAGCCCGAGAAAGGCTTCGATATGCTTCGCTTCCCGTGTCTCATAGACTGAGACTCCGCGCTTTTCGGCCAGACGAATATTGTAGCGAGTCTTGGGCTTCATCCCCGCGAGGAGCTCTTCTTCGGTTTTAGAAATATCGATTGTGAAAATCTCTCTCGGTTGCACATCATGAGGCGCCGGCACCACACGCTCAGAAACTATCGCCTTGATGGCCTCTAGCGCCTCCACTGTCTCCGGCTCAATCCGTATCCACTTCATCTTTTTGTCTTTGGCAGTTTGAATCAGTCTTTGCATTCCATTCTTGATTCCTACTTCTTGCTTCATACTTCCAATTTTTGGTCCTCTCGGCACATACAAGTATGACCCTACCACTGGCAACGTATGTACTATCCCGTTCGCCACGAAATCCTCCTCTTCCAAAGGAATGATTCCCCTCCCCGTAGCCTCCTGTAAACGAAGCCACTCTCTAGATTGCAAAAATTCTGTGTTCATTTCTCCGCTTTATTTCTTCCCGAGAGTTTTGAGAGCAGCACGGATGCGAGCGCCGACCTCTACCACGTCAGCGGGAACGAGCTTGAGAGCCTCACGGGCCTGGGTCACCGAGTAGCCGAGCGACGTGAGC
>CAYWLN010000079.1:0-3079 GCA_964459475.1 uncultured Bdellovibrionales bacterium
CGTGACCGGACTTCTCACCGCGAAACAAGTCGAGAGTGAGTGGCGCGATCAGATCAGGCGGTTTGAGGAACTCTTTGGCCGACTCCCGGATGGGTTGAACTCGCATGAGCATCTGCATTTTTTCCCCGAGTTCTCACGGGTGTTCGTGAAGCTCGCGACGGAGTGTCAGCTCTCATATGTCCGCTTCAGTCGGCGCGGGATGCTCCTCTCCCAGGACTTTACGCTTATTGGCAAGATTCTGTCACTCCTCTGGAAGCGGACCGCCCATCTCTATCAGAATCAATCCTTTGCGACTTCTGACTATCTCGTCAGTCTCGACTGGCTCTCTGACTTCCGGACGTTTCAGAAAACACTGCCCGCTGGTACGGTGGAACTTGTGGTCCACCTCGAACGTGAAGAGGACTACCGTATTATGCTAGAGCATTTCTAATCGATCCCTTTCTCTATGACTACCAAGAAACATCCGGCACTTGATGCCACGAACGCCATCATTGTGAAGGGCGCTCGGACGCACAACTTGAAGAATATCACTGTCGCGATGCCCCGGGGAGCGATGATCGTGTTTACCGGACTCTCTGGCTCGGGCAAGTCTTCGCTCGCGTTTGATACTATCTTTGCTGAGGGTCAGCGTCGCTATGTCGAGTCACTCTCGGCCTATGCGCGACAATTTTTGAATACCATGCAGAAACCGGACGTCGATGAAATCGTCGGACTCTCTCCCGCTATCTCCATCGACCAGAAGTCAGCCAGTCGCAATCCACGTTCGACGGTGGCTACCGTGACCGAGATCTATGACTATCTCCGGGTCCTCTATGCTCGGCTTGGTCGGCCTCACTGTCTCATCTGCGATCGGGAAATCGCCAAGCTCGCGCCAGAAGAGATGCTCCTCATTGTCTCAGAAAAAGTAAAAGAGGCACTCAAAAGCACCAAACGGAAAAAGGAAGAGCTTATCATCACCGCGCCGGTGGTGCGAGGACGCAAAGGCGAGTACTACCAGCTCCTCTACAATGCCCTGAACAAGGGCTTCTCGGAGATATTTCTCGATGGCGTGCGGAAGAGTCTCCGTGAGCAGGTGATTCTCTCCAAAAACAAGAAGCATGACATCGACCTCATCGTTGATGAATTGCCCCTCCTTGAGTTTGAGAAATTTCCTGAGACCTCGGCCGAGCGATTGTCTGAGGCTGTCCAGCGGGCGCTCGAGGAGAGCGATGGGCTCGTGCAGATTCATATGGGCAAGGAAAAGCTGGTCCTTTCGTCCAAGTTCTCGTGTCCCTACGATGGCTTTTCGTATCCCGAAGTAGAGCCTCGCCTCTTTTCGTTCAACTCGCCCTACGGTGCCTGTGAGGCCTGTAACGGTCTCGGGACCAAACACTTTTTTGGCGAAGAAGTCTGTGATACCTGTCATGGCACGCGTCTCCGCGAGGAAGCACTCCATATCTTGGTGGGTGGCAAGAACATTGTGCAGTTGACTACCATGATGACCGAGGAGGCCAAGGCCTTTTTTGATACTTTGACGCTCACCGAACGAGAGCGCCAGATTGCTTCGGTGGTGCTCCGTGAAGTGGGTGGGCGACTTCAGTTCCTCCTCGATGTCGGCCTCAACTATCTCACGCTCGATCGCCGGGCCAATACCCTGTCTGGTGGTGAGGCCCAGCGTATCCGACTCGCCAGTCAGCTCGGGAGCAAACTGGTCGGTGCCCTCTACGTCCTCGATGAACCAACGATTGGGCTCCATCAGCGTGACAATGACCGCCTCATCCTCACTCTCCAGGCGCTCCGGGAACTCGGTAACACTATTATTGTGGTGGAGCATGATGAGGACACGATCTTTGCCTCCGACTACATTGTCGATATCGGACCCCGGGCTGGGGTGCATGGGGGCGTGGTGGTCGTCTCTGGCTACCTCGAGGATCTCCTCACGGCCAAGAATCCGCCAGCTGGCGGACGGTCGCTCACGCTTTCGTACCTCCGGGGTGAAGAAGTCATTCCGATTCCCAAAACGAGACGGAGCAAAGAGAAGGGCATGATCAAGATTCGTGGAGGTCATCTCTACAATATCCAGAACATGAATGTTGATATCCCTCTTGGCCGGCTCAATGTGGTGACGGGCGTCTCGGGATCCGGCAAATCGACTTTTCTCTATGAAATTCTCCACAAGAATCTTCAGGCCCGGTTTGATCGGCGCTACAAATCCAATGAAGTATTCAACTGTACCTCTATCACCGGCACCGAGTACCTCTCTCGCGTCGTGATGATTGATCAGAGTCCGATTGGACGGACGCCACGCTCGAATCCGGCGACCTATACTGGTGCTTTCAATCATATCCGCGATCTCTTTGCTGCCAGTGAAGAAGCGCGGGTGCGAGGCTGGAAAGCCGGACGCTTCTCATTCAACCGGCCTGGTGGACGTTGTGAGACCTGTGAGGGCAATGGCTTTATCGCGGTCGAGATGCACTTCCTCCCGACGGTGTACGTGCAGTGTGATGTTTGCGACGGTAAGCGCTTTACCAAGGAGACCCTCGAGGTCAAATACAAACACAAGAGTATTCATCAGGTCCTTGAGATGACCATCGAAGAAGCCTTTTCTTTCTTTGCTGATATCCCGGCTATCGCTGATCGGCTCCGGACCCTGAATGAAGTAGGACTCGGCTACCTCCGGCTCGGCCAGTCGGCGACTACGCTCTCGGGTGGTGAGGCTCAGCGCGTCAAGATTTCGTCCGAACTCTATCGCCAGCATGTCGAACGGACCATCTATCTCCTCGATGAGCCGACTATCGGGCTCCACTACGAGGATGTCAAGAAACTGATTGAGATCCTGGAGCGTCTGGTGGTCAAGGGGAACACCGTTATGGTCATCGAACACAACATGGATCTCATCAAGAGTGCCGATCATATTATCGATATCGGCCCCGAGGGAGGTATCGGTGGGGGCAAGATCGTCGCCGAGGGCACTCCCGAGGAAGTGGCTCACAATAGCGCATCCTATACCGGGCAGTATTTGAAGCGGGTATTGAAGCACTAGCCCCGTATTCTAATCAATACCTTTGCATCACCTCTCTTGGGGTTCGGTACTCAATCC
>CAYWLN010000080.1:0-3058 GCA_964459475.1 uncultured Bdellovibrionales bacterium
CTCTCGGTCACGGTCGGAATGAGGTCCCCAAGGGTACCGCGTTCGAGCATCTCCGCGACCATCTCGGCGCTCGAGGAAGCGGTCATGTCGACGAGGTTGACCTGACCAAAGAGTTCGTTGTCAGAATGGTTGTCGATGTTGACGATGGGGACCTCATAGAAGATGTCGGGATTTTCTTCGTACACTTTGCCGAGGTGTTCCTTGTCAGGAGAGCCGATGACGATAGCCAAGTCAAACTTGAATTTGGCGGGGATAAAAGAAAAGTCACGCGGGTCGATAGCCCCGTTTTCTGGCGTGAGGAAAATACGGAGCTCGTCGGGAGCCGTCTCGGTCCGCACGTTCATAATCTTGTTCCGGGTGGTGCTAAAGGTGAGGACAAAGTCGCGGGCCCCGGTGATCGAGGGGAGGACGTTGTCGGGTTCACCGATAAACGAGAGAAATTCTTTGTCCTTTATGACATTATCTCCAGAGAGGGAGACGTCTTTGCCGATGGATTTCAAGAAAAAAGCGAGGGCACAAGCAGTGGCGACAGCGTCACGGCTCGGGTAGCTCGGGAGGATTATGAGCGGAGTAACGGTCTTTTTGAGGAGCTCTTCGAATTGCTGGGAGGGGGTGAGGGACATAGCGGGAAAAAGGCAAAATGAGGATAAGTGATGAGGAGTCAAAATAGCAGGGAAAATGAAGAGTGTCAACTTTCCCCGCTTTCTGGTAAAAAGGTACGATTTGGCATAGGATAAAAGCACTATGAATCATACCTCTACCACTCATTCAGCTGAAGAAACGCGCGCCTGGGGCAAGACGCTCGCAGGCACCATCCTCCCTGGGACACTCCTCTGTCTCACGGGAGATTTGGGCGCGGGCAAAACCACCCTGGTCCAGGGACTCCTTGAGGGCCTCGGCGCCGAGCGACCCTATGTCAGTCCGACGTTTGTCATCATGAAACAGTATGATCTGCCTACACGGCAGACTGGCTTACCCGCAACGAGTGTAACTGGCGTGAAGCGTATCTATCATGCTGATGCCTACCGTGTGGGGTCCAAGGACTTTACGGAGATTGGCTTCACCGAATGGTGTGCCGACCGTGATGGTCTCGTCATCCTCGAGTGGCCCGAGCGCATCGCCGACCTCCTCCCTGAGAAAAGAATTGACATTGCGCTCACTTCGCGCTCCGAAATCGAGCGGGAAATCAGAGTGGGATGGGATTGACATGAATTCATTATTGATATATAATAGGGTCAGTATGTTGACTGAATTATATATAAATTATGTACATAGAAAGAAAGCAAGAGAAATGGCTTCGTGGCGCCGTTAAGCCAGGAAAAGTAGTCGTTTTGTATGGTCCCCGACAAATCGGGAAAACTACTCTCATCAAAAGGTATGTTGAAACTTTGAAAGAAAAATACTTGTTTGTGAGTGGTGAAAATACGGATGCGCGAGTCTTTTTGGAGAGCCAGTCACTTATTAAGTTACAGGGGTTTATTGGTGACGTCACTTGTCTCATCGTGGATGAAGCACAAAAAGTCACGGGCATTGGAGAGACCCTCAAACTCATCGTAGATTCCTTTCCGGATTTGAAAGTTATTGCCACAGGTTCGTCTGCATTTGACTTGGCTCAACATCTCGGGGAGCCTCTCACGGGGAGAAAGAAAACGCTGAGACTCTTTCCTTTGGCGCAAGGAGAGTTTCAGATGCATGAAACGAGACATGAAACAGAGGCTCGTTTGATGGAACGATTAGTCTACGGCTCATATCCCGAGCTTATCCAGAAAAAGAGTTTGCTCGAAAAAAAAGAGTATCTGAAAGAAATAGTAGATGCATACCTTTTGAAGGATATCCTCGAACTTGACGGCGTACGACGCTCGGAAAAGATGGTACGTTTACTTCAGCTCGTGGCTTTTCAGATTGGTAAAGAAGTTTCACTGGCAGAACTGGGACGGCAACTGGAGATGGGCAAGAATACCGTGGAGCGCTATCTGGATCTCCTGGAAAAGTCTTTTGTTATCTTTCGTGTTCCTGGATTTAGTCGTAACCTTCGCAAGGAAATTTCAAAGAGTAGTCGTTATTACTTCTATGATATCGGTATTCGGAATGCTCTCATTAACAACTTCAATGCTATTGAATTACGGGATGATGTCGGTGAATTGTGGGAAAACTATATTATCGCTGAACGGATCAAGAAACAGGAATATGACAGGATACTCTCCAATAATTACTTCTGGCGTACGTATGAGAAACAGGAAATTGATTGGGTGGAGGAACGCGATGGAAAATTATATGGATATGAGATAAAGTGGAATCCCAAGAAAACACCACACGCCCCTAAAGCCTGGACCGATACCTACGCTAATGCCGAGTACTCGGTAATCACTCGAGAGAATTATCTGGATTTCATATCCTGATACAAAACAAAAAAATCACCCTCGATTTTTTGGGTGATTTTTTGTTAATTACCAGGAAACCCCGTACTCTTGGACGGCCATCACATAGCCGGCCAAGAGTACGGGGAGGAATGGAACCATTGCGTACCGCATTCATATGCGGTACGTTGGTTGCATGAAGATCCGAAGCCTTAATCACTCCACCTATCAACTTCAGTATCACATCGTCTGGGGTACAAAGTATAGGTACAAGTTTCTCAAACCCTACGTCAAACAGGAGTTGCTTTCGAGTCTGTATGTAACCGCCAAGAAATATCCGACACTTCATATCGAATCGGTTAATACAGATGAAGACCATATCCATCTTCAAATCGAGATAGCACCGAGTATCGCCATTGCAGATGCTGTGAAAGCCTTAAAACAAGAGAGTAGTCGTCACTTACGAAAAACGTTCAAATTCATCCGAGCCATGTATCTTGAACACGGCATCTGGAGTGTCGGATATTTTGCCTCCAGTATTGGATTAAACGAAGAACAGGTGAAGAAATATATCGCCTGGCAAGGCAAGAAAGAAAAACCCCAGACGGCTCGTTTGTTTTTTCTCCCACCCACAAAAAAGAAGGGATCTTCATGACGGAAAAGGAAACCCCGGACTATTGTCCGGGGAGGAGGTCATTTTT
>CAYWLN010000081.1:0-3036 GCA_964459475.1 uncultured Bdellovibrionales bacterium
TAGACGAGCTCGCCAGCATTGTTCACAAACGCCATCATGTTAATCTCAATCAGCTTGAGCGACTCATCGTTCATGTTGGAGAGAATAAAGGCGTCGTTTTTGTCCGTCACAAACTGATACGTATCATCCCAACGAGCCCAGTCCGCTTGCTTCTTCACCTGATGTTCTAGCTCGTTTTCAACGAGACGACTCAGCGTGGCCAAACGATTCTTGGCATCGGATACCTGAAGCTCCTCAAGGGTTTTTTCTCCAGCAAACCACAGGTAAAGACAAAGCACCGAGAAGGCGAACGTCGCCGTTACAATGATACTCCCGTATATTTTGGTCCGAAATGAAAGCTTCATAAAATACTCTATAAATATCAACGCTGACACTGAGGAAGAAGTGCTTTCAAGATATCGTGAGCCGTCACGATACCAAGGAGCGTACCACCCTCATCGGCCACGGGGATAGTATTAAAATTCTTCTCGACACAGAGACATCCTGCCTCCTCAACCGAGAGGGTTGGGAGGATAGAGATGCAGGGCGATGTCATAATCTCTCCCACGGTGATCTCGGACAGAGACTTGCCCTCAACCGTCCCCTTTTTGGCGGTCAGCCGACCCACGAGGTACGACGCCATCGATACTGGACCCGACCGGCCATAAAAGAAGTCTCCTTCCGCCACGATACCCTGCAGTTCAAAGAGTTCATTCACGATAGGCACAGCATGAATCTTGTGCTGGGTAATGAGGTCAGCTACCGCCTGAGCCGAACTGGTCGGCTTGACGGAGATGATATTGGTCGTCATGATATCGCGGACTTCCATAGAAAATAGATATTACACGAGTTACTCTTATTCTAACATGAATTATTCATACCGGAGGGCATTCAAGGCTGAGATACTGGTCGCTCTTCTTGCTGGATAGATACCAGTGACGATACCGACGATGAGGGAGAAAATCAGAATAGCCACGATAAACGATGGTGGGATATAAGAGACATCGATAGCTCCCGCTCCCTTGAAGATGGCGAGGAGCGAGAGTCCAGCCCCGAGGGCCTTGCCCCCAATGAGCCCGACCAAGAGACCCAAGATACCACCGAAGAACGCCATTACCATCGACTCGGTCAAAAAGAGTTCCTGCACCTCAACTGATTTCATCCCGATAGCCTTCATCAGACCAACTTCACGGGTACGCTCGAGGAGCGACACGGTGAGAGTGTTAAACATTCCGAGCGCCGCCACCCCAAGCGCCACCATGCCGAGGAGACCGAGGATGATGCGAGCACTGGCAAAAAACGAATTGATTTGACTGACGGTATCAGCGACCGATGTGGTGACATAGCCCATACCCTCCACCTGCTTCCGTACATCAGAGAGCACTTCCTGGCTCGCTGCGGTGATCTTGACCTGAGAGTAGTACTCGATACCGAGACCTCGGAGATCAATAAAGGGCACATAAAATATCGGGCTCTTGTCCTCAGGAATCACGGCGACAATTGTATAATCAGCTGAAACCGACTCGACTTTTTTCTGACTGTCCGGGAGGAGAGAGCTGGTAATAACAAAGCTCGTATTGAATGTCTGACCTACTGCCGTCGCCTCATCAATGGAGAGGATACGGAGCATCGCCCGACTGACGACGGCCTCGCGCTTAGCACTCGATGAGAGAGCGACGCGCTCAACGGCTTCTTCGGCAGTGACTTCACCCTCACCTTCGACCTCTACCCAGCCGTCACCCGAATCCTTGATATTGAGCGTCGGGAGAGTGCCACCCCCTTGTGAGAGCTCCGCCAGTTCCTTGGCGGTCGGCTCACGAAGAACCAGCCAATCATCAGTCACCGCAAAGTAACCCTGCTTCACCACTGGGTCATTGTTTTCATCACGAAGGAGGAGATAGGTACCCCCGACACAGTCTGTCTCGGTCTCGGAACACGCTGTTTCTTCGAACACCGAGAAGCTCGCGCGAACCCACTTGCCAAGCGCTTTACCATTGGCATCGGTCGCAGCATTCCCGAACTCGTCCTTGGCGGTGTAGCTCCCACCCCACACCATCGCCCCAAACACTTCGGAAGTTTCTACCTTGCCGTACCCCAAAAGAGGGGCATCCGAATCTGGATCCTCTCTCAACCGTACCCAATTGAGTCCATTGCCAGAAAAAGCGATGTCACCGATCGTATCGCCTGATTTTTTGGGAATCTCTCGAGTTGGCGTCACGCTCTCACTTCCGCCCGATGGGAGGACCAGGTCATTACTCTCAAAGAATTTCCCTTGTACCGGACGGATAGCCGACTGCTTGAGATACTCTCCTGTGACACCATAGACCGCCATATCTGAGATAGAATTCTGATAGTTGACTCGGCCAACGACGCCAATAAGTGGCGCCACGGACCGTACGTTGGGAATTTGCGCAAAATCATTGATGGTGTCGTCACTAATTTTGATCTTGCCCCCAGGTTGAAGCGAGACATCGGCCTGTTGCATTTCTTCCAGTTTGGCTACCTGAGAAATCACTAACCGCTGGAGGCCATAGCCGATAGAGACGAGGAACACGATAGACCCGATACCTATAGCCATACCGCCGATCGTGACCGCCGTACGAGTCTTTTTTCCTTTCATGTTGCGGATAGCAATCTCTATGAGATTAATCTTGTCGATACTCTCCCCACTCGCCGTATGAAAGAACCGAAAAAGTCGACTCGAAAAACGAGAAAAGAGTATTTCCGAGGGTGTCCCCATCGCATCCGCATCCTGATTCGAGCTATGCTTTTCACGCCACAGGACTCGGAAGTACCAGATATGAAAGGCAATCTTGGCAAAAATATAGACCAGGATGAGGAGGATAAACATGAAAATCCGCATGAAACTGTGGCGGAAGAAGTCGCCAGCATGCCTCAGCCAACCCATGACGCCCCAGTGTCGTGGTACAGACGGAACCTCGTTAGCGAGAGGTGCCGGCGTGTTCGTCTCTTTTTTGTTGAAGGGCCAAAATTTCATAGGTTATTTCTTGTCGAGTACGCTCAAGTCTGCTTTTTTATACGTCAGTTTTGATTCGA
>CAYWLN010000082.1:0-2942 GCA_964459475.1 uncultured Bdellovibrionales bacterium
CCATAGAGAATATGCCCCGTCACTATGCCGGCATCGATGAAGTCTTGATTCAGGTGGTTGATGACGGTTCTTCTGACCGTACCGCCGAGGTAGCCAAGGAGGCTGGGGCTGACTTTGTCCTCAAGCACGGTATCAACCGACGCCTCGGGGTCATGTTTGCCACAGCAAGTGAGAACGCTCTCCGGGAAGGCGCCGACATCATGGTCAACATTGATGCTGATGGCCAGTTTGACTCCGCCGAGATTCAGAAATTGATCGACCCAGTCCTCAGGAACCAGGCCGATATGGTCGTTGGTGATCGCTTCTCGCAGTCAAGCGCCAAAAACATTCCCTGGATCAAAGACTTTTTCAACCGGCTTGGGGCCTCCTTGGTCGGTTCATTTCTCAATGTCAAAACTGATGACCTCACCTGTGGATTCCGGGCCCACTCTCGTGAGACGCTCCTTCGCCTCAACAATCCGACCGGATTCACCTATACCCAGGAGACCATCATCGATGCCATCGGCAAGAACCTGCGTGTCCTCTGGGTCCCCGTCCAAGTTACCTATTTTGCTGACCGCAAATCCAAAATCGTGAAGAGTGTCTATAGCTTTGTGAACAATAGCGCCCGCATCATACTCAAGGCCGTGCGTGATGTCCGCCCAATGAAGTTCTTTGGCGTCCCTGGACTCTTCTTGATTGCTCTCGCCACAATCGGCTTTATCACTTTTCTGGTCCAATACTTCGGTAGCGGTTTCAAGGTCACCCCGTACTTGAACTATCTCCTCTCATCAAGCATCCTCTTTATCATCGGTATCCAGCTCCTCATCTTTGCCTTTATCGCCGACATGATCAAGAGTAACCGCAAACTCACTGAGGATATGATGTACCAGGCTCGGAAAGATCGGTATCAGAAATAGCTTTCGAGCTCATTAAATATTTCTGTCTGTTTCATGCACATCCTTTTTATCTCTCGTGCCTTTCCCCCGATCACTGGTGGGATTGAAAATCAGAATGCGGCGCTCGCCGAATGGCTTCCCAAGCACGCGACTGTCCGGACGCTAGCGAACCATGGTGGCAAGGTAGCGCTTCCGTGGTTTTTGCCATGGATACTCCTGAAGAGCCTCTGGCTTTTACCACGCTACGATGCCGTCCTCTTTGGCGATGGCGTCATGGGACCACTCGGATATATCATCAAGCTCTGCTATCCCAAGAAGGTCGTGGCCTCGGTCCTTCATGGGCTCGATATCACCTTTGCAACCAAGCGAGGATTTCTCCCTTGGGTCTACGCGACGGTGAATATCCCTTGTCTCAAGAAGCTCGACCTCCTCATCTGTGTCAGTCGCGAAACCAAAGAGACGGCCGGAAAGGCTGGTATCCCAGCATCTCAGTGTGTCGTTGTGAATAACGGTGTTGACCCGGCGACACTCGAGGGAAGTTATACTCGGAAAAATCTCGCCACCCTCCTCGACATGGATCTGACAGACAAACAGATCATCGTCCGCATTGGACGCTATGTAGAGCACAAAGGTAATGCCTGGTTCCTTCGGAACGTCATGCCCCTCCTCCCAGAGAATGTCATCCTGATTTGTGCAGGGGCGGTAGTAAAGAAAAGTACGCCTGGTGATGCCGATATCTACCCCGCCTGTGTCGCCGCCGTCGCAGAGCTTGGGCTGGAGCATCGGGTAAAGCTCCTCACCAATCTTGCCTGGAACGATATCAAGCTCCTCTACCACACCGCCGACATCGTCATCTCACCAAACATAGAGGTCCCAGGCACCATGGAAGGATTTGGGATCTCGGTCATCGAGGCTGCGCTGTGTGGCCGTCCCGTTATCACTGCCGATCTCCAGGGTCTAAAAGATGCTATCATAGAGGGAGAGAACGGGATCTTGGTTGAACCTGGCAATGCCACAGCCTGGAAAACTGCCATCGATGGCCTCCTCTCAAATGAAGGAAAGAGACGCGACCTCGGAGAACGAGCCTCTCGTTACACCCAAGAACACTACCACTGGGATACTATCTCACTCCGATACGTCGAGACACTAGAGAAGACACTCAAAATCAAAGCATCATGATCGCTTTTACAGACACTCTACTTTTCTTGCTCGCTACTGGGGCCCTCTTTTTTGTGCCTGGCTGGCTCCTCCTCAAGCTGTTTCTCAAACGTGGGGCGGTACTCACTCCGATTGAGACGTTTGTGCTCTCATTTGTGGTGGGCTTGAGCCTCCTTAATTTCGGGATGATCCTCCTCGGACAGGCGGGCGTACGCTTCACCACACTTTCACTGAGTCTCGCCCTCCTCGGATTTGGAGTACTCCTCGCTCTCTCGCTCTTCATCCGGAACCGTGTCTCTCCCGCCTCGAGTGAATCCACCACTCCCCACAGTTGGAGTAAGCGTGGGACAGTGCTCTTTGCGCTCCTCATCATCCTCACGGTACTCTTGAAAACCATCTACCTCTCGCACGCCGTCCTCCCGACCTCGACTGACCTCGGGCACCACATGTACTGGTCAGCGCTCATCACCAAAACTGGTATGCTCCCCGAGTATGCCAAGCGAGACATCGTCACCAACGCTTCTGGCACCTACTCTGTGACCGAGCCAGAGCCGATCGCTGACTTTATCATTGGTGAGCACCTCCCTTTTGCTGCGATTTCCATCCTTTCTGGTATTGGATTTTTTACCGCCTTCCCAATCGTCTTTCTCCTTTTTATCAATCTCCTCGCTCTCCTCGCACTCGTGGCGCTCGCTCGGGCGCTCGCCGAAAGCTTTACAGAGTCTACTGACAATCATCCATTCTTTACGCCTGAGCGTATTGCGCTTGCTACACTCCTCTTCTTCGGTCCGCTCTATACCCTCGCCTCACCCCAAGCCAAGTTTGTCTCGGGTGGCGTAGTGGGAAATACGCTCGGCAACCTTTTTATTCCCCTCATTATCCTCGCCTACCTCCGAGCTTTTCGTG
>CAYWLN010000083.1:0-2856 GCA_964459475.1 uncultured Bdellovibrionales bacterium
TTCATCACCAAAGAGCCACGTTGGACACCGTAAAAAAAGAACTTGAGTTGATTGTACTGAATACTAAAAACCCTGTCAAATTGGCAGGGTTTGTGGTTGTCAATGAATTGCTCTGTAGTCTTTCCATTGCTTCTCTGACCAGCCTTTGGGCTTGGAGGTGTAGACCGGTTCCTGCCCGGGATGAGGGAAGAGCGCAGGAGATTTGTAGTTACTGTAGAAACTGTCTCGGAGATAATTCTGCCCATTTACGT
Organism: uncultured Bdellovibrionales bacterium; assembly: GCA_964459475.1. Taxonomy (GTDB): domain Bacteria; phylum Patescibacteriota; class Minisyncoccia; order Moranbacterales; family UBA1568; genus UBA1568. The sequence continues at coordinate 252 of CAYWLN010000083.1, forward strand.
CGTTCACTTCTTGGGTAAAGACCGTCTTCATACTGCCATCGCCACCACGGGAGAGGACATGGGGTCCATCGACTTTGACCGTTCGGCCGTCGCGCGTGCCAAAGAAACGAAAGGTGAGGTCATCGCCTTCGATCGTAGACTGCATGAGGATAGCGCCAGGAGTGTCGTTTTTGAATTTGAGGTCAGGCCGAGGGATATAGATAGTGGCATCCATACCGATAGGTTTGTAGTACTGGACGGCGTAGGCATGATTGCGGCGTTCGGTAATCTTGAGACCACTGTAGATAGCGGCGCGGAAAACGGTACTCGAGACCTGACAAATACCTCCGCCAAACTCGGGGGTGGTCTGGTTGTTCTTGATGACGAGCTCAGGGAGGTAGCCGTGTTCACCATCGACATCACCCAGGTAATCAACAAAGGAAAATTCTTCCCCAGGCGCGATGATGACGTTTTGGAATTGTTCGAGGGCGCGCTTGATATTGAAGATGCGGTTCTTGGGCGAACCACGGAAGTTGGATTTGCCTTCACCGATGAGCTCCTTGAGTCCGAGGCGTTCGCGGTCAGCGGCAACCAGCTTGGGCGAGACGACCGTCGTCGGGAGAGTGACTGTTAGGGTACCGCTTTCAGTCGATGCGAGAGCGGTGAGGATAGCCGTAGCACTCTCGGATTCATTGAGGGTGCGACCGAGTTTCTCAGGAGCGGTGACGATGATGCTTGTGTTGTCGGCGACACCAAAGACCGCGTCGACAGGGTCCTGGTTCACCTCGGTGGCCAGGAGTGAGACAAACGCCGTGACACTCTCAGGATTGGGTGCCCGGTCAAAGGTGACCGCGAGACGCGCTCGCGTATGTCGTGAGAGGGAGAGATCACAGTAGAGGGCACTCACGGGACAGTAGAGGGTATCAGTGGCCTCAGAGGGGCGATCACTTGGGACCAGGGTCGTCTCGAGGTGAAACCATGAGTCAAAGGCGCTCCGGGCGAGGGTGGTGGTGTAGTCGCCAGCCGTGATCTCAATTGCCTGGGGGAGTGACTGTGCCGACACGAAAGAAGGCAGACCAAACAAGAAGAGTACGCTCATGAAGAGGGCGCGTGAGTATCGCTCTAAAAACAGTGAGAGACTCGATGACATGGGTAGTGAGAGATAGTATGCGAAAAAAGGAATGCCGATTCCATCAGGGACAGAACCGGCAGCGAGGCATTCCAATCAGAAAAAGTAATTTAGAATCCGCGCACCTGAATTTTTTTGGTCTTGGTCGTGTCAGCCTTGGGGAGACGAATGGTGAGGATACCGTTCTTGAGCGAAGCGTCCGCCTTTTCAGGGATGACATCCACTGGGAGGAGGACAGAGCGAGAGAATGATCCCCAGTAACATTCTTGGTAGTAGTAGTTGCCATTTTCGACTTCTTCCTCGTTCTTGCGTTCGCCTTTGACGGTCACCATGTCATTGTTGATGGAAACATCGAGGTCCTCGGGTTTGACACCGGCGATGGTCGATTTGATGACGATGTCATTGTCGGTTTGGTAGACGTCGATAGTGAGCTGACCCTCGGCGCTTTCGTTGTCTGACTGTGAGTACGATGGAGTCGCCCAAGACTCTTCTTCTCGGACTGGGAAACTGGCCGGTTCTTCACGCATGACGACGGTGGTCTCTTCGGTTTCGTTGTAGACCGGGACACCACTAAAATCGCTTCCCTCAACGCTTTTGGCACCGGTCAGACGCTCGAAGAAGGACTTTTTTTCTTTGGCCATAGAAGTTTATTTTAGAGAGGTTAGGGAAACAAAGAGTGCTTGCGCCTCGTGTTCCAATCATCATCAGTATAGAGGAATTTCTGGCAAGGCGCAAGAACACTTACTTTTCGAAGAGGACCAGGGAGAGGTTGTAGATGAGGTGGAGGAGGGTGCCAAAAACAAAGACAAAGGGGAGGGGAAAGGGGAGGCGTCCGGAGAGGGCAAAGGCGAGGAGGAGGGAAAGTCCACTATGGATCATGACGATGGCTCCGAGGGGGAAGAGGGGTACGGTTCCCTGGCCGAGGATGAGGGCGACTTCGAGGAGCGAGAAACCGATACCATAGGCGAGACCGACTGAGAAGATGGCTGACCACTGGTAGGTCGCCGAGAAGTAGCGGGTGAAGAACTGACGAAGGAGGAGGAGACGGGCGCACTCTTCGATCAAGACCGCCCCGACCACGACCAGGATACTCCCAAAGTCTGGGAGGTCTGGGGTATAGGTGAGACTCCCGCCGATGTTCAAAACCACGAGCTCAATGACAAGAGCGAGACAGCCGGCGAGGATACCAAAGATGAGGGCAGTAAAAAACATACTTTAGGCCAGGTTGGCGAGGTAAGTATCGAGATCAGCGATTTTTTTCTCAGTTTCGATGAGGCTCGCCCGGTTCTGCTCCAGGATATGAGCCGGGGCTTTGACGGTGAAGTTGGTGTCATCAAGACGCTTCTTGAGGCCGACGAGGTAGGTTTCGGCAGAGGACTTTTCTTTGGTGAGACGAGTGCGTTCTTTGTCGACATCGATAAATCCGCTCAGGTGGATATAGAGAGCCGAGTCACCGCTCATGATGCGGGCCGTCTCGGGTGGCTGAGTCGGGTCAGT
>CAYWLN010000084.1:0-1644 GCA_964459475.1 uncultured Bdellovibrionales bacterium
AAGCCAAAAGTGCAGGTCAAAGAACACTCTCGTATCAACGAGAAGATTCTCGTGCCCCAGGTCATGGTCATTGACCAGAATGGCGAGAATCGCGGTATCATGGATACCGCAGCAGCTATCTTACTCGCTCAAGAGCAAGAAGCTGACCTCGTTGAAGTGTCCCCCCTGGCCAAGCCTCCTGTCTGCAAAATCACTGACTACGGCAAGCTCCAATACAAAGCAGCCAAGCAGGAGCAACAGCAGAAGGCCAAGCAGAAAAAGGTTGAGACCAAGGGCATCCGTCTCGGCTTCCGCACTGATACTCATGACCTGCTCTTCAAAAAGACTCAGGCTGAGAAATTTCTGACCAAGGGCAACAAGGTAAAAATCGAGATCGTGCTCCGTGGCCGAGAAAAAGCCATGCAGGACAAAGCCAAAGAAAACCTGAGCGCCTTTATCACAAGCATCACGGTTCCTCATCGTTTTGAAGAAGAGGTGAAGCGCGGACCGATGGGATTCAATGCCCTCATCGTCCCAGAGTAATTTATCCAGATAACACTATGCCAAAGCTCAAGACCAGAAAGTCCGTTGTGAAGAAAGTGAAAATCACCGGCAGTGGGAAGCTGAAGACCCGCGCCACCGGCCAGAACCACTACAACTCACGCAACAGCGGAGATGAAACCCGTGCCAAGCGCAAAGACAACGATGTCTACCCAGCCGTCGCCAAGAATATCAAAGCCTCCCTTCCTTACTCGTTCTAACTCACCCTACAGTATCCCACCCATATGACCAGAATCAAGCGTGGTGTCATGACCAAGAAACGCCACAAGAACGTGCTCAAGGCGGCCAAAGGCTACCGCTGGGGACGCAAGAATTTGTTTACCAAGGCCAAAGAAGCCGTCATCAAGGCCGGCAAGTATGCCCGTCGTGACCGTCGCGCCAAGAAGCGCACCTTCCGCAGTCTCTGGATTACTCGACTCAACACGGCGCTCCGTCTCCACGGACTCGTCTACCGAGATTTCATTGCCCTCGAAGCCAAGAAGAATATCGCTCTCGATCGCAAGGTCCTCTCGGAACTCGCTATGGAGAACCCGACCGTCTTCACCAAGTTTATTGAGTCAGTTCGCTAAGAACGCACTCGCTAAAAAACCGCTCCCTCAGGAGCGGTTTTTGTTTCGGTAGAAGAGTACTATGAGGAAGACCGAGAGGAGGCCCCCGAGCCCGTCGATTACGACATCCGAGAATCGCGCCCCACGACCGGGCACGAAATACTGGTGGAGTTCATCAGTCGCTCCATACATGAGTGAGAACAGGGCAGACACCAGGAGTACTCGACCAAACGCCTCCCGATAAAATGACAGTTGCAAGAAACGGAATGCCAGCAATGTGAGGACCGCATATTCGACCACGTGAGCCCCCTTCCGCTCGATAAAGTACCAGAGTGGTGGCGGGCCAGCCGTCTCTTTACCGGGCAACGTCGAAAAAGCAAAGATAACCGCCATCCACACCAGGAGCAACGTGAAAACTGTATACCGAGAATGCCAAACTGAGCTGAGGCGGGTCAAGAGCATACGCGCTACTTTTTACGCCCACCAAACTCTTCTATGAGATGGAAGAGGGCGTAAAACGGGAGCCAGAGCCACACCGTCTTCTTGAGAAAATTGT
>CAYWLN010000084.1:1744-2816 GCA_964459475.1 uncultured Bdellovibrionales bacterium
TGGAAGAGGGCGTAAAACGGGAGCCAGAGCCACACCGTCTTCTTGAGAAAATTGTCGAGGGATGAATTGAGATTCATACTTCTTTCTTAGGGATGAGTGCAGTGATCACTGATTTCATAGACCACGTCTTTTTTTTCTACCACTATCTTCCAACCATGTTCTTCGGCGGCGGCCTTGAGGTTCTGATTGGGATTGAATGCTATGGGATGCTCTACCATTTTAAGAAAGCTCGAATCAGACTCGGTATCACCGATGCCATAGGAGTCCTTGAGCGAGAGCTTGTGTTCATAGAGATACTGCTCTACGAGACTCCCCTTGTTCTTCGATGGTTCAAAAGATGCTTCTCCCGTATAGAGTCCCTCTGCATCAACCGCATAGACGCTCCCAAAAGACCCATCAAACTTGAGGTACTGCCGATTGTATTCCTCCACCACCTCGATGGGTGAACCAGAAATGACCAGTAGATGATAGTTCTCCGCACGGAGTTTTTTGATCAGTTGCTCAGCATAGATATAGGTCCGCTTGGCATGAAAAGGCACCAGCATCTTACTCGCTTTGAGGACAGCCTCCTTCGAGCACCCCTTGATGTGTTCGGAGTAGAGCTTGACGAGCGCCTTACGATAATCCTCGTAGGTACCCTCGTGCGTGAGCCACCCAGCATAGATATCGGCCAACTCATCCCGCGCTTCCCGCGGAAACACCTTCATCCAGGTCAGCTCGTTGATGAGCTCAAAATGAAGGTTCTTGCGGAATATAGTGCCATCGATATCGAAAATGGCTATCTTGGTCTTCTTTTTTACAGACATATTGTAGTAATCGTCAGGTTACTTTTTGATACTTTTCTCTCTGGAAAGAAATTGCTCCATGGTTTTATGGTTATACTGTTAGAAATGCATCCGGTCCCCCAACCATTCAACAATAAAGCCATACAACCATGTCATTCCTTCATTGTACTGATTATCTGATAGAGAGCAATGCCCGTCGCGACTGAGACATTGAGCGAATTCTTGGCGCCATACATCGGTATCTCGATAACATGGTCAGAGCGTTTGAGTATCTCAGGTGCTACCCC
>CAYWLN010000085.1:0-2766 GCA_964459475.1 uncultured Bdellovibrionales bacterium
GCACAGAGCGCCTTGCCGACACTGCGGGGCCCCGTAAAGAGATAGGATTGGACCACCTCTCCCTCGATTGACTGTTTGAGCCGAGCTCGTTCATGCTCGTGACCTATGATATGCATACTACAGAAAAACTCTAATTTTGAATTTTCAATTTTGATTGAAGTCCGAGTGTTTAAATGATTCAAGCATTGAAGTTTGAGATTTGACTCAAAATTCAGAATTCGTACTTCAAAATTTTTCAACCGCTGCCCTCATTTCTTTTTGAAACTGCTCTCGACTAAACTTTGTCACTGATTCTTTCATGAGTGTCGTATCATACGTCCCCTCCTTTTCGAGAAACCGACGTACCCCCTCAGCGATGATCTCGGGCGCCGAGCTATGAAACGTCTCGCCCATCCGACCATCGGAGAGGATCTCGGACAACCCACCGTATTCAAGTCCGATCACCGGCACCCCAAACGACAGCGCTTCTACCGCCACCATCCCAAAGTCTTCTTCGGATGGAAATATCAGCGCTCGCGCCGTACGGTAGCGCTCGGCCAGCTCAGTGTCTGCAAGAAAGCCCGTGAATGTAATATTGTCTTTGGCCATCTTACGAAGATGTGCCTCTTCTGGTCCAGTTCCTACCACCACGAGGGGGAGACCGAGCTTGTTAAATGCCTCTACCACCGCCATTACCTGTTTGGATTTGGTGAGCCGGGATACCACGAGAAAATGATGGCGCTTTTCGCCATCACCCCGAACCTGTTTCGGGGTCTCCTCGCAAAGCAATACGGGCGGGTAGATGACGGTCGCCTCACGCCGATGGTATTTGGCAATACGAGCCTGCGTGTAGTGGGAGTTGGCGAGGAGCACATCTGGCCGCTCAGCCGCCTGGCGATCCCAGATCCGGAGATAGCTCATGAGCATGCGGGTCAAGATGCTTCTCCGTCCACGGGCACCGAGCTCCGCGAGGTAGCTCTCGTGGTAGTCCCAGGCATAGCGCATCGGCGAATGGAGGTAGGCGATATGAGTGGTATGAAGACGCGTGATAATCCCCTTACTCCAGGCTCCGGAAGAGGAAATCACCAGGTCAAACTCCCGGAGGTCTAGACTCTCCACCGCAGCCGGGAAAAATGGCAAAAACAGCCGATAGCGCTTTTGGAGAAAGCGGGGTAAGCGGCCGAGCCATGAGGTTCTCATATCTCTATCTTTAAAGTGCCCTTCGACAAGCTCAGGGTTGGCAAGCAACGTATAAATCGGCGCCTCCGGATACAGAGCGCACAGTTCCTGAAACACCCGCTCCGCTCCCCCGTAGGACACCAAAAAATCATGTACCAAGGCTACCTTGGGTATACGACGTGATGGCTGTATCGCTTTTTCATGAGACGATTGATCCATATTCAAACAAGATAAGTAGCTATTTCCTTCGCGCAGCGCGCCCAACTATAGCGGCTCACATTGTGGGTCGCTTTTTCTATTATACCACTTCGGAGCCCCTGGTCCGACAGGAGCCTCTGTGCACCCTCAGCAATACTCTCGACGCTCGTAGGGTCCACCAATACCGCCCCCTCCCCGGCTACTTCTGGCAGGGACGAAGTATTCGACGTTACTACCGGCACCCCGACGCTCTGGGCCTCAAGGACCGGTATCCCGAACCCCTCATAGAGCGTCGGAAACAAGAACACATCGGCGTTCCTGAGGAGCTCCCACTTCTCCTCCTCCGTCACATACCCTAATTCTTTGATTCCTTCTTTCTGCTTGCTCCCTACTACTTTCTGCTGTATCTTTTCATATCCATATCCCGGTTTACCAGCTAAAACGAGCTCGTGTGGAATCTGGTATTTTTCTTTGAGCAACTCAAATGCTTCTACTATTCTCACAATATTTTTTCTCTCCTCAAGCCTACCAATGAAGAGGAGGTATGGCGTATTACGTATACCGTATCCTGTATTTGATACATTATACTTGATACTTGCTACTTGATACTTGCTTTCGTATCCTTCTGATATCACAGCAATTTTCTCTTCCATCACGCGATAGAGCGTCATCACATCACGTTTGGTATTTTCTGACACGCAGATGACGGTACTCGCCACGCGACACGAAAATTTGATCGAATAGTGCATGTAGATCCGCTCCCAGAGCGAGTACGCTCCAGGACAAAACTCATACTCGAGGCCATGGATTGTCACCACGGTCTTCTTCGGGTGAATAATCGGTACCGTATGAGCTGGCACAAAGAGGACATCTGGAGCCCGCCAGAGCATCTCGAGTGATAGCGCGAGCTGGGTCCAGAATCGAGGCGCCCACAGCGCCCGCACCGTCCAGTTCATCGGTAACTCAAAGTCTATCTCCGGCGTACTCATTTGGAGACGACACCCTATAAAAGAGAATTTCTTACGGACATACAAAACTACCTGTGCGTCCGAGGACAGCGTATCCCGCAAGTGTTTAATCACCTGATAGCTATACTCTTCAATCCCCGTCCTTCGTTTCAAAAAGGCCCGTGAAGCGTCTATTCCTATGGTCATAAAAACACAAATAATCAAAACACAGAGACCAAACAAAACACAATTTATGATTCAAAAACACAAACGAAGTAATTTTGAGAATTGGTGATTGGGTTTTGTTTGGTTTTTGGCATTTGGGCTTTGGGGATTGTTAGCCAAATTTATTTGGCTAACATAATACTTCGTTTGTAGATATCGAGATTCTCGAGCACGATACCTGTCCCCTTCACCACACAAAACGCTGGGTCATCCGCCACGTAGCAAGGCACATTGATAG
>CAYWLN010000086.1:0-2590 GCA_964459475.1 uncultured Bdellovibrionales bacterium
ATAGTGTTTTTTGACATCATATATTTAGACTACATTATAGCCGTAGTATACTCTCAAGCTTCCCATATAGGGAAATCGCCCAATCTTCCGCTTCTAGAAGGCGTGATACTATTGAAGGGGGGGACCAACTGGGGGTGTATACTGACTATGTTTGGTACTAACAAATAATTTGGCTACCAAGTATGAAATATACAGAGTATCTGGAGACTTTACCGGTAGGGACGTGTCCATTTTGTACCTCAGATGATCGGAGGTTTATCGAAAACGAAACCGCCTACGTCACGTACGCTCTCGCCCCGTACCACAAGCATCATCTGCTCATTATCCCCAAGGAGCATCGGAAATCGTTTTTTGATATGAGTCCAGAGGAGTGGGGAGATATTTGGGATTTGGCTCAGAAGAGTTCGCGCATCCTCCGTTATCTCGGGTATGATAACTATTCGCTCATGGTTCGTGAAGGCGTGAGTAGCGGCAAGAGCGTGGAACACTTGCACTATCATCTCGTCCCCAATATCCGAATGGGTGATTTGGATCATGCCAACAATGTTCGGAGCGTACTCACGCAAGAAGAAGTGAGCGCCCTCGTACAGGAGATGAAGGATGTGATCGAACAGTTGTAGCCGTGTAAAGGAACTCTACTATGCAGAAGGCCAAGAAAATTGAACTCTACCTCAAAAAGAATCCACGAGCGACGGAGCGTGATCTGGAGCGCAAGTTTGGCTTGACCCGCACCGAAGCTCGGATGATTCTTGGTGGTACGTCCCATGAGGAGCGAGGTGAGGCGAAAAGCTTCTGGTGCTCCTGGTACGGATCCGAAACAAAGGTGATGTGGACGCTCTTGGCTCTCGCATGTGTTGTGCGGGGATTGTATGCCTTTTTCCTCATGCGAGAGGACACGCTCCTCGTACCGCTTCATGATGCCGAGTATTATCTCAAGTGGGCCGAGAAGATTGTGACCGACGGCTGGCTCGGTGATCGGGCCTTTTTTACAGAGCCACTCTATGCCTATCTCTTGGCTCTCGCACTCACACTTTTTGGTTCAGCTGGTTCACTAGCCCTTCTCGTGCTTCAGTTTGTTCTCGGGGCACTGGCCCCACTCGGACTTTACCTCCTCTCGCGACGCCTCCTCAATCGTGAGGCGGCTCTGGCCACCGGTCTTCTCGCCACACTCTACGGACCATTTTTGTTCTATGAGGGACTCCTCCTCAAAACCAGTCTTGAGGTCTCGTTTCTTCCATGGGTACTCCTCCTGATTTTCTACGCCTTTGAAAAGGGGAAACCAGTATTATTTTTTGGGAGCGGCATAGCTTTGGGCATATTCTCGCTCATCAAGGGGAACAACCTCCTCTGGGTACCCGTAGTTATCGGACTCCTCCTCTCTTCACGGCAGTACGTCCTTGGCCGGCGCATGCTTCTTTCAGGGTGTCTGGTGATTGGCGTCGCACTCGCCATCTTCCCAGTCACCGTACGAAACTACGTCGTCTCTCATGACTTTGTCCTCACCAACTACTCGTTTGGATTGGCACTCTACCAAGGCAATTGGTGGGGTGGGGATGGCTCGACCGCACTCGTCCCGCCGTTCTTGCGACCCGATCCTCGCTATGAGGAGGTGGATGCTGTCGGGATGGCTGAGGCCACCCTTGGGCATACTCTCACGCCTTCTCAGGTCTCAAGTTTCTGGGTGCGCCAAGCCCTGAGTGACATCGGTCATGCGCCGGGGCACTTCTTGGGGACCCTCTGGAACAAGGTGCTCCTCATCTTCAATCACTCGGAGTTTAGTGATAACTATCAGTACAACTACTATCGGGATACCATTCCGCTCCTCTGGTTCCTCCCCAACTTTTGGCTGGTGAGTATGCTCGCGGTGGCAGGAGGAATTCTCTTTTTCCGGCGAGATTTCTGGGAGACGATGCGACCTGAGGGGAGGTTGCAGGGACGATCCTTCCTCCTCTTTTTCGGTGCTTCCATCCTGGTCCTTCTCCTGACCACGGTCAATGCTCGCTATCGCCTGCCACTTCTCCCGTTTTTCCTCATCCTAGCGGGTGGAGCTATCGTCTACTTCTTCCGTTCTGCGCGTGAAGGACGCCACCTCCCTCTCGTGACTCCGATCGTAGGTGTGTTCCTAGCGCTTCTCCTCACGTGGTATCCTTTGCCTCTGGTGCGGTTTGATACGGTGGCGCAGTCGTCTCATGCCCTCGGCTATCAGGCGCTCTCAGCCGGGCAATACGGAGAAGCACAGACGTTGTTTACCAAGACGCTCGCGGTCGATCCGCAGTATGCCTGGGCCTATGGCAACCTGATGCTCACCAATCTCGCTCTCGGCCAGGTGACCGAAGCTGAGCGGGCCTTGAAGAAGCTCCTCGTGTTACGAAGCGATGATCTCTCGAACTATCGACTCCTCACGTTCTTGCGTGAGGTGCGAGACCTCCCTCCCACTGAGAGAGAGGCTCGGGTCAAGGCCTCTGTGTCCAGAGTCGAGACCCCACCGTATGACCCAGATTGGCACGAGGCTGAGCGCCTCCTCCGTGCAGGGGATGACCGCGGAGCCGAGAACGCCCTCAGGCGCTCCCTGATTCGCTATCCAGATGCC
>CAYWLN010000087.1:0-2526 GCA_964459475.1 uncultured Bdellovibrionales bacterium
GCCAATGCTATGCAGGCCGGAAATACGCATGACAAGGCCGAAGCCGAAAACATGCTCTCGCAGACCTTGAAGAGCCTTTTTGCGGTCGCCGAGGCCTATCCTGATCTCAAGGCCAACCAGAACTTCCTCGAGCTCCAGCGGGAACTCTCTGACACCGAGAACAAAATCCAGGCTTCACGCCGTTTCTACAATGGTAACGTCTTGGAACTCAACAACAAGATTGATATGTTTCCTTCGAACATCATTGCGAGCGTCTTCCATTTTGTGAAGAGTGAATTCTTTGAAGTCGCCGAAGCCGAAAAGGAACCAGTGAAAGTCCAGTTCTAGCACAAGCGACTGGAAGGCGATATACTAAGAGCGTGACCCGAAGTGGCACGCTCTTTTGTTTCAATCATATTCCCATGGCACTCTCCAAACAATCTACGATAGTCATCGCAGGCGCTTTGGCTGTACTCTGTACTGGACTTCTTATCGGCACACTGTGGGGAAGGATGTATACGCCAGAAAATCTCTCGCCAGAATTTAAACAACTCAAGAGTTCTCTGGAAGCGGAGGGGCTTTCGATAGAGGGAAGAGAAGTTCGTCCCAAGAGTCAGCTGGTACGAGCCCGGGCTCGCTTTGTACTTGACACTCCCGCTGGAGAGCGAGAGTTCTCACTCGAGCGGTGCTTTTCGGCCGAGGCTGCCGAAAAGCGAGTCGCAGAGATTCTAGAGCTTGAGGCTGTCTCTTCACAGTTGGCGGTCCACGGGGTCTGGGTCCTCCGTCTCGAGGATGAGTGGGACGCAACCGATGCCGAAGCGAGAGAGCTCCGTCGGGTATTTCTCACCATTCCGGTCACGGAGTGACTCTGTACGAGCGAGCGTAGATTTGCTATACTATCCGCGCGCGACCAAGCGCTTTATCCATTCTGATTGATTACCTATGGCTACCCTCTACACTCACAAAGACCACAATCAACGTCTAACCTTTGTCTATATCACTGGCTTTCTCCTCTTTGTCATCGGGGTCGGCTATGTCTTTGCGGGAGCGATGCAGTCAAGCGCTATCCTCTACGGGGCGGTGGCCTTTTCAATCCTCACGAGCGTCGCCTCATACTGGTGGAGCGATCGGATTGTCCTCTCGATGAGCGGAGCCAAACTCGTCAACTTCGAGGACAACAAAGAACTCTATCGTCTGGTCGAGAATCTCGCCATCACGGCCGGTCTCCCCACGCCCAAGATCTATACCATCGAAGACACTGCCCTCAACGCTTTTGCCACCGGGCGCAATCCCGAGCATGGCGTCATCTGCTTTACGACCGGTATCCTTGCGACCCTCAATCGGGCAGAGCTCGAGGGAGTGGCTGCTCATGAACTCTCACACATTGGCAATCGTGACACGCTCATTTCGACAGTAGTGGTTATCCTGGTCGGGTTTGTGGCACTCCTCGCTGACTGGTTTCGGCATTGGGCCTGGTTTGGTGGCAATCGTGACAATGACAACCGCGGACAGTTCCAAGTCATCCTCATGGTGATAGCCATCATCCTCTCCATTCTCGCTCCGCTCGCAGCCATGCTCATGCAACTCGCGATCTCGCGGAAGCGCGAGTTCTTGGCCGATGCTTCCGGTGCGCTCCTCACTCGCTACCCCGAAGGGTTGGCCTCGGCCCTCGAGAAACTCTCGGGTGACCGCGAACCACTTGAAGCGGCCAATCGCGCCACGGCGTCACTCTACATCGCCAATCCCTTCAAGGGGAAGAAAGTAGCCAAATACTTCATGACGCACCCACCGATGGAAGAGCGCATCGCTGCCCTGCGAAACATGCCGGTCAATAACCAATAACCGAGCTCCAATTTCCAAAGCACTGGGAGGGTCTTGTTTCTTGGAATTTGGTGATTGGTCATTCCATGAATATGCCATCGCCTTATCAAGAATTTGTCCGCAAAGCGAAAGAGCGTTACGAACAAAACAAGCAAAAGAAGTTGCAAGCAAAAGGTGGGATTGAATTTACCGCGCATGCTCGGTACAAGATGAGCCAGTACGGACTCTCCGAACAGAAGGTGCGGGGCGTCATCAGGAATCCGAGTCGGACCGAAGTCGGTGTGGCCAAAGAGACGATAGCGGTTATGCAGCCTGTCTCGCCGAAAGTAGTAGAGGGTAAAACGGTATGGAAGCAAGAGCTCTGGGTAATGTACCTGCTTTGCGGGAGCAAAGCAATTTCCAAATCCCTAGCTTCAACCCGCCTGACGGACGGTCGGGATACCAATCAAAATTCAAAATTCAAAATTCGACCTTCTGCGGAGCGTAAGCTACGCATCATAAGTACCTGGCGCTATCCTGGGGTAAGCCCCAAACGGAGCCCTATTCCCCGCGAGATTTGGCAGGAGCTCGAAGATGGGGGTATAATGGAAGAAAGCTACTAAATAAGTAATATAATCCTATGGAAGAGACATCGACTCCTGTAAGCCCGACCCCAGCACCAGCTCCAACGCCTGCGCCAGCACCGGAACACAAGCCGACTTTTGATGCCAAGGATATTGCTGACAA
>CAYWLN010000088.1:0-2302 GCA_964459475.1 uncultured Bdellovibrionales bacterium
TATGGCAAGTGCACGAGACATCAGGAGACGCATCAAAGGCGTGAAAGGCACGGGTAAGATTACCCGGGCCATGGAGATGATTTCGGCTGTCAAAATGCGCAAAGCTGTAGGGAACGTCCTTGCTATTCGTCCATACGCACAGAGTGCTATCGAACTCCTCCGCCAGCTCGACCGAGCCGTCGGCGAAGAGCGTCATCCGCTCGTGACTGAGCGTCCGGTGAAGAAGGAACTCTACGTAGTGGTGACGAGCAATCGCGGTCTTTGCGGGGCGTTTAATGCTCAGATTGTGAAGCGCCTGCGCCAGGTACTGAAAGAAGATGAAGGTCGGGAGCGCGCGTTTATCACCATCGGCAAGAAGGGCGAGAACGCGGTCCGGCGGATGAATGGTGAAATCGTCGCTTCATTCCCAGATGTCCTCACGTCACCGACCGCAGAGGGGATGCGCGGAGTAGCACACGTCATTATGGATGAGTTTACTTCACTCCAGGTGGATCGTGTCGTGGTTATCTACACTGACTTTATCTCGATGCTTTCCCAGGAAGTCAAAGTGCGAGCGCTCCTCCCGGTGGCCCTCAGTGATACCAAAAAGGCCATGCATGAAATCACGTCGCTCACGAGCGACGGTGACGAGATGGGGCAGAACAATAGTAGTGGTACCACTGAAGCATCGGAGTATACTATAGAACCATCCCCACAGAGCGTACTCGAGCAGATGATTCCGCGCTTGATTGAGATGGAACTCTATCATGCTATCCTCGAGTCCAATGCCTCGCAGGAGTCGGCTCGTATGATGGCGATGCGGAACGCGACAGATGCCGCCAAGGATATGGTGTCTGACCTGACGCTTGCCTACAACCAGCTCCGCCAGGGCAAGATTACTCAGGAAATTGCCGAGCTCTCAGCTGGTATGGCAGCGGTGCAAAAGTAGAATGTAGAATTTTGAATTTAGAATTTTGGAACCCAAAACCGACATTCTGCATTCTAAATTCTATATTCTTCAAGGAAAGAGGAAGGGGATATGTAATTGAACTAATGAAAAGTCTATGGAAACAATAGGCAAGATAATCCAAGTCATCGGTCCGGTCGTGGACGTAGAGTTTTCCACCGAAGGCGGATCCGCCTCGGGCGGAGGAGTACCAGTGCTCCCGAATATTTACGATGCCCTCGAGCTCACCGTAAATGATACAAAGCTCGTCGTCGAGGTGCACCAGCACTTGGGCGGTGGTCGCGTGCGTGCGGTCGCTATGGGGACGACTGATGGCGTGAAGCGTGGCATGTCTGTGGTTGCAACTGGTGCTCCGATCTCTGTCCCAGTTGGTAAGGCTGTCCTTGGACGGATGTTTAACGTACTCGGTGATACCATCGATGGTCAGCCGAATGTCGAAACTGAAACACGGCGCTCGATTCACCGCACGGCGCCTGCCTTTGATGAGCAGTCGACCAAGGCGGAAGTCTTTGAGACGGGTATCAAGTCGATCGACCTCTTCTGTCCGTTTATGAAGGGTGGCAAAGTCGGGCTCTTCGGTGGAGCTGGTGTGGGGAAGACTGTGGTTATCCAGGAGCTCATCCGTAACATTGCCCAGGAGCACGGTGGTTACTCAGTATTTGCCGGTGTCGGTGAACGTACTCGTGAAGGGAACGACCTGTATTTTGAAATGAAAGACTCCGGCGTGCTCGACAAGACGGCCCTCGTCTTTGGTCAGATGAATGAGCCACCAGGATCTCGGCAGCGCGTGGCCCTCACCGCCCTCACTATGGCTGAGTCCTTCCGTGATGATGAAGGCAAGGACGTGCTCCTCTTTATCGACAATATTTTCCGTTTCACCCAGGCAGGTTCAGAGGTATCGGCTCTCCTCGGGCGGATTCCGAGTGCGGTGGGATATCAGCCGACTCTCGCTGAAGAAATGGGTGGGCTCCAGGAGCGCATCACCTCGACCAAGTCTGGTTCGATCACCTCGGTCCAGGCAGTCTATGTGCCAGCTGATGACTTGACTGACCCAGCGCCAGCCACGACTTTTGCTCACTTGGACTCTACCGTGGTCTTGAACCGCGCTCTCACCGAAATCGGTATCTACCCAGCCGTCGACCCACTCGATTCGAGCTCGACGATCCTCGATCCACAAGTGGTGGGGGAGCGTCACTATACCGTGGCTCGTAACGTCCAAAAGATCCTCCAGCGCTACAAGGACCTCCAGGACATCATCGCTATCCTCGGGATGGAAGAATTGACCGATGAGGACAAGCAGACGGTGGCACGAGCTCGCAAGATTCAGAAGTATCTGTCCCAGCCGTTTTTCGTGGC
>CAYWLN010000089.1:0-2226 GCA_964459475.1 uncultured Bdellovibrionales bacterium
AATTCCCGTGCCAGGCTTCCGTAAAAATGAAGCATTGATACCTATACGCATGCCCGGTCAGTAGAACTTCGACATGTTTTGTAAGCAATGTCGTAAGTAAATAAACAGCTTACTCTTTTTTGTAATGCCTCTATACAGCAGAAGCTTCCAAGAATTTTGGTCGAAGTTTCACTGCCGGGCATGCCCCTATTTTATCAGATTTCACGCTTCGAGGCTATTGCTTGAAGTTCATGAAGGAGGCGATTCATCTCGTCAACGAGTGGATGGGTGAGTCGGGCACTGATGACGGCACCCGCTTCCGTATAAAACCACACCAGATTTTCGGCGTTCCGCTTGAACTTGGTCCAAACAGCTTCACCATGGAGCGCATACTCATCAAGAGCGTTCCGCATATTATGGATCTTGTCGGCGGTCGCCACGAGGAGGGCCTCTCTACTATCATTTTTGAGATTCTCCAGATACTTTTCTTTGCGTTGACGCCAGCCATTGCCCCGGATGTCATGATTCTCCTTTTCTGCTTGGGTAAAGTCCTCAGTGACCTCAAGGACGATAGCAGTCACCCGGTCACCAAATTCAGCCCGGAGCATCTCGACGGTATAGGTCGGGACGTCCTCGAGCGTGTCATGGAGGAGCCCAGCGATGATAACATCCTCATCATCGACATAATGCGCGAGAAGAAATGCCACCGAGTATGGGTGGACGATGTATGGGACGCCACTTACCTTGCGGCGCTGGGGCTCATGGAGGACCGTCGCCCGGACGATGGCCTGCTCAATTCTGTGAGTCAGAAACATAGGATAATTTTAGCTTGTCAGGGAGGCTTTTCTTTCGTACAATGTGTATATTACTCCTAAATGCAAGATAAATGGAAGCTCCGTCATCCACATCAAAAAAAACGGTCGCGATTGTCGGGCTCGGCTATGTCGGTTTGCCCCTCGCCGTGCGAGCGAGCGAACGCGGATACACGGTCATCGGCTACGATACCAACGAAGAAAAGATTGCCCTCCTCAATGCCGGTAAGAGCCCGATTGAGGATGCCTTTCTCGAAGAGAACATCGGCCGCTACCCCTTTGAAGCGACGAGTGACGGCAGCCGGTTGGATCAGGCGGATATCATCCTCATCTGTGTCCCGACTCCAGTCGATGAGTCATTCTATCCTGATCTCACCCCTGTCATCTCTGCCACAGAGCTCATCGCCACTCACGCCAAAAAGGGCGCTCTCGTCGTCCTTGAATCTACGGTCAATCCTGGCGTCAGTGAAGAAGTAGTCCGCCCGCTCTTTGAAAAAGCTGGTTACACTATTGGCACTGACCTCTACCTCGCGCACTGTCCGGAACGGATCAATCCCGGTGATACCAAGTGGAACGTCACCAATATCCCTCGGGTCGTGGGATCATTTGATGAAACCGGTCTTGCCTTGGCATATGACTTCTATGCTTCCATCGTCGATGGTGAAATCCGCAAAATGAAATCCATCCGAGAAGCCGAAGCCGTCAAGATTGTCGAAAATTCATTCCGTGATATCAATATCGCCTTTGTGAACGAGCTCGCTCGCTCATTTGATGTACTCAATATCGATGTCAAAGACGTGATAGAGGGAGCTGCCACCAAGCCCTTTGCCTTTATGGCTCATTACCCCTCCTGCGGTGTCGGTGGTCACTGTATTCCGGTCGACCCCTACTACCTCATAGAGCGGGCCAAGCAGTCCGGCTTTGATCACAAATTTCTCAAGATTGCCCGGGAGATCAATAACAGCATGCCTGGTTACACCGTGGAGCTCCTCCAAGATGCCCTAAACCAAGTCAAACTCCCTGTGAATGGCACCAAGGTGGGTGTCCTCGGCCTCTCCTACAAAGCCAACATCGATGATGTTCGTGAATCCCCTGCTTTCAAGGTCATCGCGCATTTGAAAAAGCATGGTACCATCGTCACGACCTACGACCCGCACGTCAAGAAGAAGTCTGATGTCGGATCACTTGATGAACTCCTCGGGGGTGTAGAGGCGCTTGTCTTGGTCACCAATCACCGCGAATTTATCGATGCTCTCACGCCAGAACTCTTGAAGAAGCATGGTATCTCGGTCATCATCGACGGCAAGAACTGTCTCGACAAAGCATCTTTCCTCGAAGCTGGTATTATCTACAAAGGCATCGGCCGTTAGACAGACTCTCTATGATTTTTGGACTGCTCAAACTGATTGTCTGGATGGCGGGCGTGATTACGGTG
>CAYWLN010000090.1:0-2225 GCA_964459475.1 uncultured Bdellovibrionales bacterium
CCTATGTGTGGCATCGTTGGCTATATCGGCAAGCGTCAGGCGAAGGACCTCTTGATCGAGGGATTGCATCGGTTGGAGTATCGTGGCTACGACAGTGCTGGCGTGGCGCTTGTCGGTGGCAAAAAATTGAAACGAGTGCGAGCCCTGGGGAAGGTAGGAGAGCTCGAAAAGAAAACAGAAGGGATGACACTCGAAGCAACACTGGGTATTGCCCATACGCGTTGGGCCACACATGGCAAGCCGTCTGAGAAGAACGCTCACCCTCATGCTGACTGCGCCGGGGCGATTTCGCTCGTCCACAATGGGATCATCGAAAACTATACTGAACTCAAGGAAAGCCTGATCAAAAAAGGGCACCGTTTCTCATCTGAGACCGATACCGAGGTAGTAGCCCATCTCATCGAAGAACATACGAAGAAGAGTCAGGATATGGAAGAAGCTTTTGCGCGCACGCTCAAGGATCTCCGGGGGACGTACGGCATCGCCATGGTCGCCGCGGCCGAACCAGAACGGCTCTATGTGGCCCGGATGGGGAGTCCACTCCTTATCGGCGTCGGCAAGGACGAATACTTTGTCGCTTCCGATGTCTCAGCTATCCTCGCTCATACCAAAAAGGTGGTGTATCTCGAAGACGGTGAGCGCGCCGTCATCACCCGTGACGGCTATGTCGTCCGGTCAGGCCAGGCAGTGCAGAAGAAGACTGTCTCGGATATCGAGTGGTCAGAGAAAGAAGCCAAGCGGGGTGGCTTTCCGCATTTTATGCTCAAGGAAATATTTGATCAGCCGGAGAGCTTTGCTGATGCTTTGCGCGGGCGACTCCTCCCGGATGAGGGCTCAGCTCGGCTCGGCGGACTCCGGGCCGTAGCGAAGCGTTTGGAGGGTATACGGCGCATTGTGATCGTGTCATGTGGCACGTCGTACCATGCGGGCCTGGTCGGTGAGTATATGCTCGAGGAGTATGCCGGGATCCCGGTCGAAGTCGAGTACGCGTCGGAATTTCGCTACCGCAAACCGCTCCTCGATAAATACACCGCGGTGCTCGCCCTCTCGCAGTCGGGAGAAACCGCCGATACCCTGGCCGCTATCCGTGAGGCCAAGAATAAAGGGGCGCTTGCGCTCGGCATCGTGAACGTCGTCGGCTCGACTATCGCTCGGGAGACTGACGCTGGCGTCTACAACCATGCCGGACCGGAAGTGTCGGTGGCATCGACCAAGGCTTTTACCTCGCAACTCGCCGTGCTCTCACTCCTCACGCTCTATCTCGGACGGAAGCGCGGGATGTCGCTCGTCACGGGACAGCGGATTGCCCGGGAGCTCCTCAAATTGCCACGCCTCATGGAGCGGATATTTGAACAGTCTGGCACGATCAAGAAGCTGGCCAAAAAGTATGCCAATCGCAAGAATTATCTCTACCTGGGACGGAAGTACAATTTCCCGATTGCCTTTGAAGGAGCCCTCAAGGTGAAAGAAATCGCCTATGTGTCGGCCCAAGGGTATCCGACCGGTGAGATGAAGCATGGTCCGATCGCCCTCATCGATCGAGAAGCACTGGCGCTCTTTATCATGCCGGTTGATAGCGTCTATGAGAAAAGCGTGAGTGGCCTCGAGGAGATCAAAGCGCGTGGAGGAACGGTGCTCGCTATCACGACGGAGGGCAACACGGCGCTCGAGAAGAAGGCTGATGCGGTAGTGTATATTCCGAAGACCCTCGAGATGCTCACCCCCATCCTCTCTGTCATCCCGCTTCAGCTCTTTGCCTACCACATGAGTGTCGCACTCGGCTACGAGGTGGATCGGCCGCGAAATCTGGCAAAATCGGTGACGGTGGAATGAAAGAGGAGAATGGGTTAGAATGGGTAATAGACAGAAATTAATGCTGTGCGTATGCTTCGTAGTACCATCCCTGACTATCTCCCGCTTGACCGGCCGCTCATCATCTTTGACCTCGAAACGACGGGATTGTCGAGTGGGGAAGACAAGATAGTTGAGCTCGCCTATGAGAAAATCATGCCAAGTGGCGAGGTCATCGCCTACTGTGAACGGATCAACCCAGGGATGCCGATGCCGGAGGATGCCAGTCGTATCAACGGCATCTATGATAAGGACCTCGTCGATTGCCCGAGTTTTGCCAAGCTCTCGTACGAACTCTGGAATATGTTTGATGGGTCGGATGTCGGGGGATTCAACATCACGGGGTTTGACCTGCCATTTTTGCGGGGAGAGTT
>CAYWLN010000091.1:0-2204 GCA_964459475.1 uncultured Bdellovibrionales bacterium
CACCGTGGTCCCGATGACGACGGAGTCTATATCTCGCCTGATAGTAAAGTTGGCCTGGGTCACCGGCGCCTCTCTATCATCGACCTCTCCCCTCTCGGTCATCAGCCTATGCGTTATTTGGACCGGTACGAGATTGTATTCAACGGTGAAATCTACAATTTTGAGGAGAAACGAACCATGCTCGAGCAGGAGGGCTATACATTTGATTCGCACTCCGATACCGAGGTCATCCTGGCACTCTACGACAAATACCGAGAACATTGCCTCGATCATCTCCGTGGCATGTTTGCCTTTGCCATCTATGACGAACAAGAGCAAATACTTTTCTGTGCCCGTGACCGTGTCGGGAAAAAGCCTTTCAAGTACTACCACGACGACAACGTCTTTCTATTCGCCTCAGAGCTCAAGGCCATCCTGACTCAGCCGGAATACCACAAAGAGCCTGATTACCTCGCTATTCATCATTATTTGACCCTCCAGTACGTTCCAGCGCCCCTCACAGGGTTCGTAGGTATCAAGAAACTCGAGCCTGCCCACTCTCTCACTATCGACCTCAAGACCAAGTCCGTCAAAAAGGAACGCTACTGGAAACTCGATTATTCAAAAAAGGTCCGCCTTTCTGAATCAGAGTGGAAGAAACGCATTCTCGAAAAACTCGACGAATCTGTCAGACTCCGCATGATTTCCGACGTCCCGATTGGTGCTTTTCTCTCTGGTGGTGTCGACTCCAGCGCCATCGTGGCTTTGATGGCCAAACATTCGAAATCCCCTATTAAAACCTTCTCTATTGGCTTCGAGGAAGAGAAATACAATGAGCTCAAGTACGCCAAAATCATCGCAGAAAAATTCAAAACCAATCACACTGAATTCATCGTCAAACCCGATGCTGTCGAGCTCCTCCCCATGCTTGTTCGTCAGTATGAAGAGCCCTTTGCTGACTCAAGTGCCCTCCCCACGTACTATGTCTCCAAGCTCACAAGAGATCATGTGACTGTGGCTCTCAATGGTGATGGTGGTGACGAGAACTTCGCTGGCTACACCCGCTATTCAGCCTTTCAGGTTTCTACAGTACTCGATCACTTCGACTGGCTCAACCACCTCGTAGGCATACCAGCCACCCGACTCTTGGCTCGATATGTCAAAAATACTTTTTTTGATCGTCTCTACCGGTTTTCACAGAGTCTCTCGGACGACTATCGACGTCGCTATCTCTCCTACACGGCCTATTTCACCAATGAGCAGAAAGACAATCTCTATACCGATACGTTCAAGAAAAAAATAGCGGGTCATGATACCTACGACATCATCGCCTCTCGCTTCCTGGAATCAGGATCAAACAATCGAACAGAGCAAGCGGTGTACGCTGATTTTGCTACCTATCTCCCCGAAGATCTGCTGACAAAAGTCGATATTGCTACGATGTCAGTAGCTCTCGAAGGACGCTCTCCATTTCTCGACCATGAACTCCTCGAACTTTCGGCTCAAATCCCTTTCTCTCTCAAGCTCAAAGGGTTGAATAACAAGAAGTACATCCTTAAGGAGGCTCTCCGTGGTATCCTCCCTGATGAAGTCATGTTCCGACCCAAGATGGGGTTTGGCGTCCCTATTGACGCTTGGTTTCGGGGCGAACTCAAAGACTATGCCGCGGGGAAACTCTTGGATGGCCAACTCGTGAAGCGGAACCTTTTCAAACGTGATGCTATAGAGGATATTCTCCACTCTCACACCTCCACGGACATCAACTTTTCTCCTCATATCTGGGCACTCCTCACCCTCGAACTCTGGTTTGAAGAATTCTTCAAAGAATGATAAAATGGCTGAGATAAGCAACTGTTAATCTCCGATAAGCCGTAAGACAAAGCTATGCGTGAAGCACATCTCCCGTACCTCTCAGACCCAACGACCGCCGCCCCATTTCAAATTCTCAAATTCAAAGAAGCCGACGGACATGTCATATCGGGCTTGCTCATAAGCGGTACAAACTGGTACCCCATCGTGAACAGCATTCCTCGCATTCTTTTGGGAGAACTCAAGGTACAGACACTGCAATCTCGCTACGCATTTTTCGAAAAGTACAAAGGAGAGATGCCAGAACATGTTCGAAGTGAATGGCAGCAAGCTATCGACGCCATTTCTGATCTCGATGCCTTCCTCAAACATCAGAAGAAAACTGCCGAAAGCTTCGCTTACGAATGGAAATACAT
>CAYWLN010000092.1:0-2162 GCA_964459475.1 uncultured Bdellovibrionales bacterium
TGTTCGGTTACGCCACCCAGATGCGCTCTATGTCTCAGGGTCGCGCCAGCTACTCCATGGAATTCGGTCACTACGCTGAAGTGCCAAACAATGTGGCCACCGAAATTATCGGTACTCGCACCGCTTCTGGTGACGTGAAACCCGCCTAGTGACGAAGCATGAAGCATGACGTATGAAGTGTGAGACCAGCCCTCCGCCAGCCGGCGGATGGGCTGGTTTTTTCTATTGACAATCATTGAGATTGGGACTAGTATGGCAAGTTGTTTAAAAACCCGTACCAATACGTTGGTACATATGTGCCAATAGGAGGCAGTCATGAGGCAAAGTGTTGTCGCTCTCACTCTCTACGAGGGGGAATACTCAATTGATCCAAGGAAAGAGATTCAAAACAGGCCTGGGCGAGTTGTCCACGAGACCTTCATTCGGTGGGTGTTGCCGGCTCTCGAGCCGGTTACATCGATGGCACAGTGCCGATACGAGGCTCAGCCACTCCGATCGTGGCTGGGGGAACCAAAGACCTATCCTCGGTCACCGAAGAATCCTCTGCCTAGATGGGATGCGACCAGTGTCGAGATCTACGAACAGCTGCGGACAAGGGAGCAGGGTGTCCTTGTGAGCTGGGAACACCTGGTAGTACTCCTTTCGCTTCAGAAGAATGGTCGGAATGGGCTTTTGGCCACGGCGGACAATATCGCTACGTTCTGCTTCATGAAGGGACTGAACGATGAGGTCTTTCTGATCCGCGTCTTCTGGAACTCGAGCTTGAAAACCTGGTTTCTGCGGGCCTGGAGCTTCCAAGAGCGCGCAGACCGCGGGTGGTCGAGGAATAACCTACTCCTTCTGCCGTTCAATCAATAAGCGCGCATCAGTCCTCGACGTATCTTGTCCCCGTGTTGGCAACAGCCAGCGCGGGTTTTTCTTTTCTAAAACAAGCCATTTTTTTAGTATTTACCCTCATATTGTGGGGCGCGCCTGCCAAACTACGCGGAGCGTTGTGGGCGGGGTTGACAGTATTTGAATGAGTTGATACTATAGCGAGTGACGCTTTTTCTCGAGCTTTTTTCGTTTTCGGACGGGGAGAGTCGATAGAAAAACAAGTGCATTTAAGTGACTCATAATTCGTTTGAATAAAAGGTTATGGCAGAGCAATTCAACCGTTCTAAGCCCCATGTAAACGTCGGTACTATCGGCCACGTTGACCATGGCAAGACGACCCTCACCGCGGCTATCCTCCACGTCATGTCCATGAAGGGATTTGCCAAGGAGAAAAGTGTCGATGAAATCGACAAGGCTCCGGAAGAAAAAGAGCGTGGTATCACCATCTCGACTTCACACTGTGAGTACGAGAGCGATGCTCGCCACTATGCTCACGTTGACTGTCCAGGGCATGCTGACTACATCAAGAACATGATTACTGGTGCTGCCCAGATGGACGGTGCTATCCTCGTAGTGTCTGCGACTGATGGTCCGATGCCACAGACCCGCGAACACATCCTCTTGGCCCGCCAGGTTGGTGTCCCTGCAATCGTCGTCTTCTTGAACAAGGTAGACATGGTGGATGATCCAGAATTGATTGACCTCGTCGAAGCAGAAGTCCGTGAACTCCTCTCTAAGTACGAATTTGATGGTGACAATGCTATCATCGTTCGTGGTAGCGCTCTTAAGGCCCTGGAGTCGAAGAGCGCTGACGAAGCTGATGCCAAGCCAATCCTCGATCTCATGGCTGCCCTTGATACCAAGATTCCTCAGCCAGTCCGTGACCTCGACAAGCCGTTCCTTATGCCTATCGAAGACATCTTCTCGATCGAAGGTCGTGGTACGGTCGTCACTGGTCGTATCGAGCGTGGTGTCGTCAACATCAACGAAGAAGTAGAAATCGTCGGTATCCGTGACACAGCCAAGACGGTGGTGACCGGTATCGAAATGTTCAACAAGCAACTCGACAAGGGAACCGCTGGTGACAATGCCGGCCTCCTCATCCGTGGTATCAAGAAGGAAGATGTTGAGCGTGGTCAGGTTTTGGCCAAGCCAGGCAGCATCACTCCACACACCGAATTCGATGGTGAGGTCTACGTCCTCTCCAAGGAAGAAGGTGGTCGCCATACTCCGTTCTTCAAGGGCTACAAGCCACAGTTCTACATCCGCACGACTGACGTGACTGG
>CAYWLN010000093.1:0-2093 GCA_964459475.1 uncultured Bdellovibrionales bacterium
ACAGAAAGGTCATCTAAAGCCTCACCATCATAGCTTGATACTAGGGTTTCGTCAACCCCGCACCTTTTCCAACAGAAAACTTGTTCTCTCAGGGGATTGTAAGGCGTAGCCGCCTATCGGCTTGAACAATCAATGGCCAATTCCTTCTTCTTGAAAAGGTGTGGGGTCAAGGACGGAGAGGACCTCTTGAAAATCGGCTGGGAGAGGGGACTCAAAAGCGTACTTTTTGCCAAAAAGCTCAAAAGAAAGCAGTCCCGCATGGAGGAGGTGCCGACTGGGCTGTAGCTGATCTTTCTTCTTTGCGTCCTTCCAAGCATAGAGACGGTCGCCAACCACAGGATGGCCCAGAAAGGCGAGGTGAACGCGAATCTGATGGGTCCGACCAGTCTTGGGGGTAAGCTCGACTAGATCGTACTGTTCGTACCGCCTAAGAACGCGGTACTCGGTATACGCTGTACGAGCATTCCCTGGTAGGGTACCTGAAAAGCGATGTGGGTCTACCGCCCGACGCCTGAGTTCTCCTGGTTCTCGCATAAGAAGCGCATCAACACTCCCAGCAAGCTCCTTCAGATGACTGTAGACGAGCGCGACATATTTTTTGCTGACAGAACGTTCTTGAAAGGAGTACTTGAGCGCCGAAAAGGCCTCATTGGTCTTGGCGACAACCAATACCCCGGAGGTATCCCGGTCCAATCGATGCACGATACCCGGACGGAGCGGATTCTCTCCAACCTGAGCCAAGGCAGGGTATCTTTCCACAATCCATGAGGCGACGGTAGGGCGAGGTTCACCTCCGGCCATGTGCATCTGGACCCCCGCACCCTTATCGAGCACGAGAAAGTCATCATTCTCAAACAAGACCTTGAGGGCAAGATTCTGAGAGGGGATAGGACCGGAAATGCTCTGTTCTTCAAAGATATCAGCCTGAATGGTAATCACATCGTGTGTGGCCACGAGAAACCGAGGTGGCACAGCCTTGCCATTACACAAAATACGACCCACTTTGAGGTGACGAGTGATAAGAGATCGTGAAAAATCCCTCATCTCAGGCATTTTTTCGTTGAGGAGTGTTGCCACCGCACTATCAACACGCACATCATTTAGATGACGCGGAATTTCAAGAGTGATGAGTGTATCTGATTGGGTCATAGATAAAATAGTGCGCTAGGCTCCCTATCTCCTTATCCTGTTTTCCTCTATAATGCAAGTAAATGAATTAATCGCCACTCGTATGCGCATCGCATTTTTTGAGGCTACCACCGCTGATGAGGCTTATATCAAGGCCAAACTTGTTGGCCACGAAGCTATTTTCTGCCCGGAACCACTCTCTCCCGACAATGCTGACCTCGCCAAGGATTGCGAGCTTGTGTCCGTTTTCATCTATTCCACGGTCGGTGAAGCCACTCTTGCCAAACTCCCCAAGCTCCAGGCGCTCCTCACACGTTCAACGGGCTTTGATCATATCGATATCTCGGCCTGTAACGCCCACCAGGTGGCGGTAGCCAATGTGCCCCACTACGGAGAGAATACCGTCGCTGAGCATACCTTTGCCCTCATTCTGGCACTTTCGCGCAATGTACACAAATCCTATGCCCGTGGTCAAAAGGGAGACTACTCGATTGAGGGCCTCATGGGATTCGATTTGAAGGACAAGACGCTTGGGGTAGTCGGTACTGGTCATATCGGACTCCACGTCATCCGCATCGCCAAAGGCTTTGGGATGCACGTCATCGCCTTTGATACTCAGAAAAACATTTTTCTCTCGGAGGTACTCCATTTCAAATATGCTCCTCTCGAAGAGGTCCTCAGCCAGTCTGACATCGTCACCCTCCACGTGCCCTACAATGAGCATACTCACCACCTCATCAATCGGGACAATATTGGTACCCTCCGCCCTGGCGCCCTCCTCATCAACACTTCCCGTGGCGGCATCATCGAAAACGAAGCATTGGTAGAGGCCCTCGATCATGGCACTCTCTCAGGAGCTGGTCTAGATGTCCTCGAAGGAGAAGAGGCCATCAAAGAGGAAAATCAGTGCCTCCACACCGATTGTCCCACCGACGTCGACCGTCACGAACAGAACAAAAATCTCC
>CAYWLN010000094.1:0-2091 GCA_964459475.1 uncultured Bdellovibrionales bacterium
CCATCCCGAGGATAGCCAAGGGTGCAGTCGCGAGTAACAGGGTTTTCGAAGAGATGTTGTATGGCATAGCACAAAAGTTTCTGAACCGAGAATTTTCCCGAGGCGCAAAAAGAACGTGCTTTAGGTCCGAACACCACGTCCCGAGTAAAAGAGATACCACACCGTAAACGAGAGGACCGCCGAGAGGGTGATGAGAATAATGTAGGCGATGCCAATACTCACATCGGTCACGCCGATGAGACCATAGCGGAAACCATTGATCATATAGAGGAGTGGGTTCCAGAGAGAGACCTGTTGCCACACCGTCGGGAGCATCGAGAGCGAATAGAACGTTCCAGCGAGATAGGTGAGCGGCGTCAGGATAAAGGTCGGGAAAATCGAGATACTATCAAAGTCCTTAGCAAAGATAGCATTGATGAGACCAGCAAGCGAGAATACGACCGACGTGAGGAACGCAAACGCGAGCACATGGACCGCATGGGATATCGGAAGCGGTGTAAAGAGAAGCGAGATGAGAAGGAGGATCGCTCCCGTCACCAGCCCTCGGAGTACACCACCCGTCACATAGCCGAGGATCATAATCCAGTATGGAGTTGGTGAGACCTGGATTTCCTCGATGGACTTCTGGAACTTCGCGATGTAGTACCCGAAAGCCGAGTGCATAAACGACTGGGTAATGACTGACATCATGATGATGCCCGGCACGATAAACTCCATATAGCTCATCCCGTGTATCGGCGCCACTTGTGCCCCGATGAACTTTCCAAACACGAGAAAGTAGAGCACCGTCGTCACCGCTGGCGGGAGGAGCGCCTGGACCCACACCCGAAACATGCGGAGGAATTCCTTCCGCACAATGGTTACATAGGCTGCGAGCATTTGTTTAGGATTCATACGCTTTGGTTCTGATTGATTTTTTGGAGGAAAAACTCTTCCAGTCGATTCGACTTGTTGCGAACGCTCCGTACTCGGATATCGAGTCGATTGAGGGCGATGATGGCATCATTGATCGACTCACCCCGTTTGACGACCATCTCAATGGTGTCAGCATCCACCTTGTGCACCCCAAACTGTCCGACGAGCGCCTCAGTCTTTTCAGGGAGTGGCGCCTCGAGATCAAAAACGAACGTCTCCTGATCCATCTTGCCGAGTAGATCTTTGACCGCCCCGCGCTCAATCACCTCACCCTTGTTGATGATGGCCATGTTGTTACAAAGCTGCTCGGCTTCTTCGAGATAATGCGTAGTGAGGATAATGGTGGTACCCGACTGGTTCAATTTCTCCAGGAACTCCCACATCTCTCGGCGGATCTCGATATCTACTCCAGCGGTTGGTTCGTCGAGGATGAGAACCTTGGGATCATGGACCAGTCCACGCGCGATCATGAGACGACGCTTCATGCCTCCAGAGAGCGTCCGGGATTTTTCATTGCGCTTGTCATAGAGCCCCAGTTGCTTCAAGAGTTTCTCCGCCTTGGGCAGAGCCTCACAGCGTGGGATACCATAGTACCCGGCCTGATCAAGCACGATATCAATCACCTTTTCAAAGATACCAAAGTTGAATTCCTGTGGGACCACTCCGAGGTGCATCTTGGCACCCTGGTAGTCATCATCGATAGATAGCCCCTCGATACGAACCTGCCCGGCTGACTTCTCGACCAGTCCACAGAGAACATTGATAAGCGTACTCTTGCCAGCCCCGTTGGGACCGAGGAGGGCAAAGAAGTCCCCCTGAGCCACCGTCAAATCCACTCCTTTGAGCGCTTCGACACCATTTCCATAGACTTTTTTCAATCCCTTGATTTCAATGGCATTCGCCATAAGATACTTTTGAGAAATTAATCGTGATGTACAGCGTCAGATTCAGTGAGGAGGTGTTTCTTTTGGGACCGCTGAAAGGCGAAGCGAGCACGCCTGCCTGCCGGTAGGCAGGGTTTCCGCTAGAGGAGGAAGAGTGCGACTGTTGCAGAACAAGTGACACACTGGGCCACGGGAGTGTCGCAAAAGGAATACTCCTCTCTGAAGCCCAAAAGTAACATTTTTCAAATGAACGTCTCCCCTGTAATACTCAATACTATTCGTTACTTCTTCT
>CAYWLN010000095.1:0-2069 GCA_964459475.1 uncultured Bdellovibrionales bacterium
GTCTTCCACGCATCAGAGACATCCGAGTAGAGCTCGAGCTCGTTGCCATCAGGATCGAGGATATAGAGACTATGAGTAACATGGTGATCGGCCGAGCCGACAATAGTCACGTCTTTCCCCTTGAGTTCATCATAAACCGCCCGGAGCGCCTCGGGTCCATCACCAATCTTGAACCCGATGTGATACAGTCCCGGCGTGGGGACACGCCGAGGCAGGCCTGGCTCACCGCCAATTTCGATGAGAAGCATCTCATGATGAGTCCGGCCGGAAGAAAAGAGTGCCATCCCAGGACCACGGTCAACCTCTCGAAAGCCAAGGGTGTCACGATAAAAGTCCGCCATTTTGGTGACATTCGTAACGTAGAGGACGATATGACCGAGTTCTTTAATTTCCATGGTTGATAGTTTTAGAATTTCCGACTGTCGTAGGCCCAGTGGAGGAGCGCCTGGCGCTGACGGGGCCGACAGGCGAGGTCACCTCGGCGACAGTTGTGGGCGACCTGAGCAATGTGTCGACTGATGGCCTTCCATCTCTTAATCTGGCGTTCATCCTCCTCTGGGAGACGCCGACCCAGATAGTAACGGCAGTACCACTGAAACCACCCCCGTGGGTCATCAGGGTATATCCAGCCCTTCTCGCGCCAGACGGCGAGTGACTGTGACGCCTTCACTCCGAAAAAATTAAGACTCTGGTTGTAGTGTTCGGGGGACAACTTGGCATCCTGGTACCAACTCTTGGGGAACTCGGTCCGGCAATCGGTCAGGTACTTACCACCAAAGACTCCGAGCGCGAGCATCTCTCGTGGTGTCAGGTCTGGCTTGAAGTCAGGGTGAAAATGCTTCCCCACCGGCTCGGTACACACATACTCATAATGAGGTTGCATCGAATCGCGAACCACAATACGTCTTGTCATATGCCTGGTTGTTTATCCCGTACCAAACTCGTTTTGGTACTGGGACATTGTGTCATTGACGGTAATAACTCTCTTCATATGGCCAGTATATCACAGTAGAATTGAGAACGGGTCCGAAGCAACATGTGCCCCGAACCCGGTCCAACTTCCAATCGCCTGTCACTCGGCATAGAAGCGCCTCCTACTCGTGTAGAGCTTGCCCGCGAGACCGCCGAGGACCGACGCGTCGTCACGAACAAAGTGGAAGCTCTGACTCCACCATCCCTCTTGGCCACCGATGGCATATTCGAGGCGGATGGAATAGTGACCAGCGTACCGGTGGTACTCCCGTCGTACCACAAAGCGACGAACTTCCACTCGGCGATAGAGCGCTTCAGCTTCACGAGCTTTCAGCGCCAGAGCATCATGGTGATAGTCGAGTACGACTCGTACCACCCGCTCCGCCAAGGCAAGTCGGTACTGAAGAAACCGGAACTTCCGTTTTCGACCAGCACCACGAGGTAGGGACCTTTCTTCCCGGAAGAAACTCTCCAGTTGTACCACATCGAAGACGATGGGCACCCCCACGATAGTGGGCGGGATGGTAGCAGTCAGCATGGTGACCTCCTTTCAGGGGTCTGGGTTGAAGAACCACCCTCAGTCTAGCTCTCCCCTGGCCAAAGTCAATCGCTCAAAAAAAGAAAAAAGCCGCTGGGCGATACCATGCGACTTGCGCGCTGATTGTGACTCAGCTACTTTCGAGCAGGGATGGTGACGCACTCCCCGCCCGGCTCACACTGAGCCACCACTATCCGTGGTATCTGCTCATTGTCATCAAAAATCGCCGAACACTGGTAGACCGTTTCCCGATTCACGAGATGCCGTTGGCACCAGGCATCTTTGACACTCACGTGGTAATCGGTCTCGATGTGCTTCCTCATCGAAGCGGCACAGCGCCATTCGATGAATACTGGAAACGCCACGGATAGCAAGGTGCCAATGATGACGATGGCGATCATGAGCTCGATGAGGGTAAACCCTCGCCAAAGACGCTTCATCTCGGTCTCCTCTGTCCAAATGGACGTATCACCCTAACATAAACTAGCCCGTTTGTCCAGGGCTCGTAATGTTTCAATACCTTTGCATCACCTGTATACTCAGGTGTTTAACCGCAAAG
>CAYWLN010000096.1:0-2030 GCA_964459475.1 uncultured Bdellovibrionales bacterium
TATGCGTGGCACAGCTTGAGCCACACTTCCAGATAATCATGTTCTTGGGTTCGCTGGTCTTCCGAAGCGTCACCAGTTCGGCGATGCGATTGCCTACCGCATGGACTGCCTCTTCGGGGCTACCGAAACAACCGTGACCCATAGCGACACCACGAGTACCGGCGCCTTTGAACCCCCAATAGTTGAAACAATCTGCTCCTGCCGTATCGACGGGGACCCGCTTACCCCAATTACTCTCCTTTTTGGCAATACCGACGATAAGTGCCGCCACTTCCCGATCATATTCGGCAATAGTCGGCGCCATTGCCTCAAGAGGATACCCCGATGCCATACTGGCGATAGTCGTCTCAAGAGCTCCATCCTTAGGGGTAGCCGGCGCTTCCTGTGTCGCGCTCACCTCTGGGACTGCCAAGTGACAATCTTCTATCTCTTTCTTTTCCGCACCAACCACAAGTTCCTGAAAAAAAGTGAAGTCCTTCTGCCAGCGGCAGAGTTCGACAGGATCAATAGCAACGGCCGTCTCAGATGGGTCAGGAGTGGCCAGTTCCTTGGTATCGATTATGGGCAAGGCTGGAAAGGCGCCTGCTCCCAGAAACAAGAGAGCCAATGACGAAAAGCCCTTTCTCAGAGAAAAAGGCATAAAGCGCGAAATGTGCTTCAGTTGTGAGAGTAATCGAAACAGCCTCTCTCCCCAAAATTCACCCATAGCGTACCTGCTCAGAAAACAGGAAAAGTCATTAAAAGTGTACTTCTGAATATAGCAAATTTCGTGGCATTCGTCAATGAAAAAATACGCCTTTTTATACTATTTTATGGCTTATATAAAGCATTTTTTATGAATCTAGCTGATCGTATACCCCAATTTAAGGCTTATCCAAGAGCCAAAACCGGTCATCCTCCCGCCAAAGAGAAAAAAGCCACTTCCCTTGATAGGAAATGGCTTATATAAAGCATTTTATGAAGCTAGAAGTTTGAACTGGTCCCTTTGAGGAGGGTATCAACGGCTTTGATAATTATAAACCCCGAGAGTGCCACCATCACGCCAATTATCGAGTACTTCATGTTCCGCTTGGCGATCGAAATCGTGTCATCATCCCCGGCTGAGACCAGATACTGAATCCCGGAAATAACAAAAGCAATGATACCAAAAAGACCAAGGAGGCCGAGGAGCCAGTTCATGAACGTCAAGAGGACCTGGGTCACAGTGGCGCTGGAGAGGCCAGTATCGGTCGGAACACAGACTCCCGAAACAATAGAGTAGGCGCCATCCGTAGGACACGTTACGGCATAAGATACCAGTGGCATCAGTGCGAGTGTGAGAAAGAAGAAAATAGTAAAGACTTGTTTCATATTACCCTAGAAATTCGATGAAGTGCCTGTGAGGAGCGTATCGACTGCCTTGATAATCACAAAGCCGAGGAGGGCCACAATAACCCCGATAATTGAGTACTTCATGGCGTTCTTGGCAGTACTGATCTGGTCGTCATTGCCAGCCGCGGTGAGGTAGAGGATGCCTGAGACGACAAAACCGATGATCCCAAAAAATCCAAGTATGGCGAGGAGCCAGTTCAATGTCTGTTTGATAATGTTAGTAATGCTTCCATCAGGAACCCCTGACTGATAAGCATACTCATATCCCTGGTCCCAACCCGATGACTGCGGAGGGCCGGTCTGAGCCGATGCAACAACTGGAATCAAAAGCATGAGGAGTAGCATGCTCGCACTGAGTCGCTTCACTATATTCTTCATATATTTTCCATACCCACAGACCTCTGCTTTTGTATGGATATTACTTTTTATCTTCCTTGCCAACATTATACCACAACTAATGAGAAACAAAAATCACTCTTCGACAAGCTCAGAGTGATTTTTGCTATCGATAATCGAAGTATCCGAACACTAGAAGGAAGCGTTGTTGCCTCCGAGCCAGTTGTTGACTGCTTGGATAATAACGAAACCGAGAAGGGCCACGATAACACCGATAATCGAGTACATCATCGCGTTCTTGGCCTTGCCAATCTGATCCTCAT
>CAYWLN010000097.1:0-1980 GCA_964459475.1 uncultured Bdellovibrionales bacterium
CCCTTAAAAGCCACCGAGTCGAGCTCGTGGAAGCGGCGTTGTTTTTCTTCGATGGGGATATCGTCCACCATGTTTTTGGCAGCGGCAGTCCCGGGGCGCGGTGAGAACCAGGCGATAAAGGTTTTGGCAAAGTCCACTCGTTTGACCAAGTCAATCGAATCCTCGAAGTCAGCCCGAGTCTCACCCGGGAATCCGACAATGATATCGGTTGTAAAGACGATATCAGGGATCTTGGTCCGAATCCGGTCGATGAGCGCCAGGTACTCGGCTCGGGTATACCAGCGGTTCATCTTCTTGAGTATAGTATCACTCCCCGACTGGACTGGGAGGTGGAGGGTCCGGTCGACATTCTCGTATCGCGCCATCACATCAATCAGCTCATCCGAAAAGTCCCAAGGGTTCGATGAAATGAACGACACCTTGGTGAGTCCCGGGAGAGACGCCACGGCCTCCAAGAGATACGGAAACAATGTCGGGATACGATGACGATTCAAGTGCTTCACCATCACTGGCTTCACACGCTTCCCATCTGGCAGTTCATACTCCTCCCCTTCTTTAATTTTCTCCTGCAAAAAATCAGCGCCGTAGGAATTGACGTTTTGTCCAAGAAGCACGATCTCGGTATAGCCCTCCGTGAGGACACGCTTGGCCTCATCGAGGATATCGACGAAAGAGCGTGAGCGTTCACGACCCCGTGAGAACGGCACGATACAGAAGGCACAGTAGTTGTTGCATCCGTTTGAGATGACGATAGAGGCGCTCTTCCCCTCGGCTCGCACCGGTGCATGCTCAAACCCTACCTCTTCCATCGGCAGAAACTCCGCCTCGGGGAGCCGGCCAGTGAGTCGTTTCATCATCTTGCCCGAGGGCTCGCGAGCCGCTGCCCCGACGAGACACCCTGTCACGACGATGCGCGGCTTCTTGACACCGAGCTGTTCGGTCAAGCTCCGTACCAGTCCATAGACGCGTTCTTCTGCCTTGTCCCGGATAACACAGGTGTTGAGGACCAGCACATCAGCCTCCCCCTCCTTGTCGGCACGAACGAGTCCTCGAGAACGGTAGTAGCTCTCGAGGCGCTCTGAGTCAGCCACATTCTGCTGACAACCAAAGGTTTTGATGAAATATTTTTCTGACATAGACGTTTGGCTAGCGTACGTTATCCTCACTGTTGCGTCAAGACGGTTTGGCCGTTATTTTTGAGTGTGACTGATATTTCTTCGAAGGAAAAGTTCTTGGTCTCAGGGTTATATGTCGCCCGAAGGAGGAGTCCCCTCGTCGTCTCAGGACTGAAGTACTGATCAAAGACGAGATTGCCGAGCGAGTAGTAGATAGTCCGCCCCCGATAGACCTCGGACTCTTGGACAACGTGCGGGTGCGAGCCGATGATGAGGTCGGCTCCGGCGTCAATAAACTGGCGCGCCAAGGTTTTGACAGACTCCGTAGCCGGCACATACTCCGTCCCCCAGTGGGTATAGAGGATGACCACATCGGCTTCGCCTTTGGCCTCTGCGATATCGGCCAAGGCCTTTTCTTTGCCCTGCCAAACAAACTGGTTGTAATTCACGAGGGCAACCTTCACTCCTTTGACTCCTCTCATCAACATCCTCTGGTCACCAGCCAGTGGCGAGCCGAAATATTCTACTCCTGCTTCACTGAGAAACTGCTTGGTTTGTGAGACGCCTGCTTCGCCAAAGTTCAAGATATGATTGTTGCCGAGATTGACCGCGTCGATATGACTCTGTTTCAAAAGTGTGGCGACTATCGGGTCAAAGGTAAACACGTAATTCTCTCGCGCCCCGATAGTGCTCGTTTCGCTGATAGAAGCGTTATCGGTAATCGGGCCCTCGAGATTGGCCACCACCAAATCAGCCCCCTCCAAAGTCTCACGGAGTTGAGCCAGCGGGAAGTCGCCACTGTTCCGCATGGTCGTCCGGATGTAACGATCAAACATCATGTCGCCACCAAAGAGGAGCGTAATCG
>CAYWLN010000098.1:0-1902 GCA_964459475.1 uncultured Bdellovibrionales bacterium
TACTCAAATAGTATGGAGGCATATATCCCACTCGCTGAACGCTTGCGTCCACAGAAACTCGAGGAGTTCCTCGGGCAGGAGAAAGTGTTTGGTGAGGGGTCGTTTCTCCGTGAAGCCATCGAGGCGGACCGCATCCCGTCCCTCATATTTTGGGGACCGCCTGGGAGTGGCAAGACAACGCTCGCCCTCCTCATCGCCCATGAGGCGCAGGCCGAGTTTCGACAACTCTCGGCGGTGGGAAGTGGAGTCAAGGATATGCGAGTGGTGTTTGCCGAGGCCGAAGAAAACAAAAAGCTCGGTAAGAAGACTATCCTCTTTGTCGACGAGATCCATCGATTCAACAAGTCGCAACAAGACAGTCTCCTCCCACACGTGGAGCGGGGGACAGTCATTCTTATCGGGGCGACGACCGAGAACCCGAGCTTTGAAGTGAATGCCGCTCTCCTTTCGCGGGCGAGAGTGCTCGTGCTCGACAAGCACGATGAGGCGACACTCATCGGTCTCATGAAGCGGGCGCTTGTAAAGAGCCAAGAATACTTCGGTAAAGTGGTGAAGGCAGATGAAGAAGCCCTCGCCTTTATCGCCGCGGTCTCGGGCGGGGATGCCCGCATGACACTCAACACCCTTGAGGCCTCTGCGCTGAAAGCTACCCACATCGATACCAAGGTGGTGGAGCAGGTGGTCAAACGTTCGCATCTCCTCTATGACAAGAATGGTGAGGAGCACTACAACATCATCTCAGCCCTCCACAAATCACTCCGGGGGAATGATGCTGATGCATCACTCTATTACCTCGCCCGGATGCTTGAAGCCGGTGAAGACCCAATCTATGTGGCGAGACGGTTGGTTCGGTTTGCTTCGGAAGACGTCGGTATCGCCAACTCCTTTGCACTCCCACAGGCGGTCTCGGCTTTTCAGGCCTGTCAGATGCTCGGGATGCCGGAGTGTGAAGTCCACCTCGCTCAAGCCGTCGTCTACCTAGCCCTGTCGAAGAAATCCAATGCGCTCTATGTGGCTTATGGGGAGGCTAAGGAGGATGTACGAAAGTTCCCCAACGAGCCAGTCCCGCTCCACCTCCGCAATGCCCCGACCAAGCTGATGAAAGAGCTCGACTACGGCAAGGGCTACAAATATACCCCTGATTTCAAAACGGCTGAAGAGGCCAAACAAGAGTATTTCCCCGAGCGTCTGAAGGGGAGAAAATACTTGTCGACTTGACGAGGGATGATTTTTGGGTTACTATTCTTAAAGCCTGAAACGCAGGTGAATTCGTGAAACCCCCGTGTTGGGACTTGCCCGACACACTTCGCGAGGCGATGTGGGCGGGGTTTCTTTGTTTGTTAAGAGCGAGGTGGCGATGAAAGTAGAAAATCAAGGGCAGGCCCTAGGTGGCTTTTGTCCCAAAGTGGTGGAGACATTCTTCATGTATGCCGAGGTTGTCTTCGGAGATCGGCACGACCTCCAGGGTGTACTGGAACACCTGAGAGCTGGACAGTTCGTGTTGGCTCTCGCTTCGGTCAAAGTACTCCGGTATCGTCCAGAATGGACCGGGGCGCTCTGTCAGGCAGTGGAACAGCGGGTGTACGCCGCAATGAATCCACAAGTGGAGGTATCGAAATGATCCAGACAGATGTCATGGGAAAGTTCCATGAAGCCCAGGAGCTTGTGGAACAACGGCGCTATACACAAGCGCTGGCGATCCTCGAGAGGATCCTGGAGATGACCTTCTTCCCACACCCTCAGGGATTCTCAGATCTCCTGGGTCTGGTGCGTCGACGAGTTTCCGACGGTACACCAACCACGTCTCAATCTCGCGCCTGAACCAGGCGCCACAACCTACCCCGACACGGCATCGTTCCGTGGCGGGGGTTTTCTTTTTATGGTAAAATTCCTCATTATCTT
>CAYWLN010000099.1:0-1836 GCA_964459475.1 uncultured Bdellovibrionales bacterium
CCATCGAAGAAAAACAACGCCGCTTCCACGAGCTCGACTCGGTGGCTTTTAAGGGAAAGAAAAGAAAGTCTCTTTCGTCACGAAATTAAAAAAATACAAGCGAGGGATATGAAGACTGAGGAGGGCTACCCGGAGGGTAACCTGACGAGGTGTGAGTATTCCGCAGCTGTATTTTTTTTATTGCAGTAGAATACGGACTTTCTTTTCTTTCCCATAGGTCAAAAACGATACCCGAAAAGTACTCTTTAATGGCTCTATAAAGCCAATATTTGCGATACATCCATTGACGAATCCGTCTTTTGGGTGTATAATGTAACCAAGTAGTCGCCGTTGTTTGGTGATTGCGACTGTGGTAGTTCCTCTTTTTTCCGAAATTTCGGAGGTAGGTATGGATCGCATGCACGTCAGCGTCCCGGCCGGTGGAAACGGCGCGGTCGCAACCATGATCATCGGGGCATCCGCCTTGGTGATCATTCTCACGGTGGTCGGTCTCTTGGCCGGCGTCACCGGGCCCATGACGGGACTCGCTCTGCTCGGTTCTGCGCTCGCCGTCATCATGGTCGTCGACCGTGAGTGCCGCGCGGTCTTGCTTCAGGGCCTGGGTGTGCCGCCACACGTGGTGCTTCGCCTCAACTGAAGCATCGATTTCCAAGACACTGGTCGTCTCGCTGTGTACAGCGGACGACCTCTTTTTTTCGGGAGAATGATCATGCGTATCCCATTCCTCAGTACCTACCTTGAGGGCTATCCGGACGCGCCGAATACTGGCCCCAAAGATCTCCGCTTCGTGGGCTATTCCTGTCTCATTTCGGCGGGCATAGTCATTGGCCTGGTGAGTTGGGCAGTCTGGTCCTGGCGATAGATGGCTCCGGACACACAATCGCTTTCGTCGTCTTGCTCACGCGAGGCGACTTTTTCTTTTGGATGATTTTTGGTATGATGAAAGGAGAGTAAACACCAGGTCAAAATAATACTTCTCTCTATGCCAAAGAAATCTATCAAAATAATTTCCTGGAATGTGAACGGCATCAGAGCCGTTCACAAGAAGGGACTTTTTCTCCCGTTTATCACGGAGCATCAGCCGGACATCCTCTGCCTCCAGGAAACCAAGGCGATGCAGGGTCAGGCCGAGATCGATCTCCCAGACTATATCGAATACTGGCACTCAGCCGAGCGTAAGGGCTATTCGGGGACGGCCATATTCACCAAGACAGAACCGCTCTCGATTATCAATGGCTTTTCGGCTGATATCGTCAAAAAGTTTCATCTCGAGCCAGATGGCTATGGTGACCCCTGTGCTGAGGGTCGGGTCATCACGGCCGAGTTTGCTGATTTTTACGTCGTCACGGTCTACACCCCCAATGCCAAAGAGGACCTCAGTCGAGTGCCACTCCGCCATGATATGTGGGACCCAGCCTTTCTCGCCCACTGTCAGAAACTGGAGCGGAAGAAACCGGTGATATTCTGCGGAGATCTCAATGTCGCTCATACCGAGGATGACCTAGCCAATCCCAAGGGAAATGTCGGCAAGCACGGGTTTACCGACGAGGAGCGCGAGGGGTTTCAGAATTTTGTTGATGCCGGATTCGTTGATACGTTTCGGATGTTTTACCAAGGCAATGGTCATTACAGTTGGTGGTCACATTTCGCCAAGTCGCGAGAACGAAACGTTGGCTGGCGGATCGACTATTTCCTTGTGAGCGCTTCACTCAAGGACCGAGTGAAAGAGGCATTCATCCTTCCCTCTGTCATGGGATCAGATCACTGTCCTGTCGGTATTGTACTCAAATAGTATGGAGGCATATATCCCACTCGCTGAACGCTTGCGTCCACAGA
>CAYWLN010000100.1:0-1819 GCA_964459475.1 uncultured Bdellovibrionales bacterium
GTTCGCTCCTTTTTCGGATGGGTAGCCATACACGTTTTGAATCTAAAAACTTATATAAGTAACTCTCTCACATCTCACCGCCTCCCTGTATAAGAAGCAATTGCTTGTCTCATAAAACGTCCAGATTTCGGCTGAAAACCTCTCAAAGCTCGTCAGGTTATCATGATAGCCCTCCTCACTTTTCATGATTTTCATCACGAAATCTGAACATTTTCTAGAGACATGAGATGTGAGAGAGTTACCCAGATAATTATGACACGGAGCGTCATTCTTGGCAACTCGGTGACCTTTTTCTACGTCGGAAAGTAGTATAGCGGGCTTTCTCCCCTTTGGCAACTCTCAAGCCTATGGAACATAGGCGCATTGTTTCAGGTCGGTACAGCGATAGACGACATCGCCAATCTGGTCGGTCCGGCGGATGATGGCGCCAAGTGCCTCGAGCCGTCCGAGCACGCCGGGGTCTGGATGACCATAGCTATTCTCCCCCACCGAGACCACCGCCTCTTTGGGTCGAATTTGGTTGAGAAAAGTAGCGCTCGACGAATGCTTGGAGCCATGGTGCGCCACTTTGAGGACGGTGACTGGTGCCTCATCTACAAGGGCCATCTCCTCTCGTGGGAGATCGCCTGTGAAGAGAAAACTCGTCTCGCCATACGTGAGGCGAGCGACAATACTCCCCTCGTTGGTGTCGCCATCTGGGACCACTCCATCAATAGGTGCCAATGGGTACTCGATACGGAGTACGCCACCACTCGGCAGTTGTATCTCGGTCCCCCGAAAAACCTCTAAAGGCGGTCCGCCAGTCCGCTCGCGGATGGCCTCTTGAAACAAGCGCGACGTCTCGGTCTCACTCTCGGCCCCCGTCGTCATGACCTGGAGCACCCGGTAGGTGCGGAGGAGTGGCGGAAATCCACCAATATGGTCCGCATCCGGATGAGTCGCGATGACAAGTTCAATCTGCCGATCCCAGAAAGGGACATGGCGCCCGATACGTGCGAGGAGCTCTCGCCCAGAACGTCCACCATCGATGAGTATCTGGTGACTGCCGTCGATGATGAGGATAGCATCACCCTGGCCCACATTGAGGAACACTACCTCGGCCTGCTTCGAGAGGAGTGACAGGTGCCACAGGAGGAGCCCGCCCATGAGAGCGATGACAGCAAGCGACAGCAGGAGGAGTTTATACCCGGTACGCATACGTAGTCCTAGGATAGCGTTTGGAAATGACGAGGATAGCTATCGCGAGTATGACATACCACAGGGTGAGGTGCCAGGGACCAAAGTGTTCGACTCGGATGAGGGCCTCGAGGCTCCCCAACCACTCGACACTCCTCGTGATAGTGGTGAGGACAAGGTAGGCCAAGGGACTTGCGACGAGATGAGCCCCTGGCATGATGAGAAAAAGTATGCCCGAGAGAAATGACAGGGCCATCGCAATGGGTACCAGCCACACCAAGAAATTGCCGATGATAATAACCGGCGAGAACACATGAAAGGAGAAGAGGATGATAGGGAGCACAAACACTTCGACCACGAGCGTCACGATGAGTACTTCGCTCAATTGGCGAAGGAGAGGTCGCTGAAGCAAGAGGTGCTCTTGATAGGGCGCGATCCAGAGGATGCCGAGGGTAGCGAGAAACGAGAGCTGAAAACCGAGATCGTAGCGAAAGAGAAGCGGATTCATGAAGAGCATCACTGCCCCAGCCAAGAGGAGCGCGTTTACCGGTTGCGCCAACCGGCCAAGCTGGAGCGCCACAAAGACGACACTCGCCATCGCCCCCGCTCGAACCGCGGAGGCCGGGAGACCAATCATGACAAT
>CAYWLN010000101.1:0-1791 GCA_964459475.1 uncultured Bdellovibrionales bacterium
AACACCTCCTAGGACTCCCGGGGTTCAGTGACACCATGCTCACGAACCACTTCACCCTCTATGAGGGCTATGTGAAGAATAGCAATCTCCTCATGGAGAAACTCGACACCCTTGAAGCTGGCACACCAGAATACTCCGAACTCAAACGCCGTCTCGGCTGGGAGTTCGATGGGATGCGTCTCCATGAACTCTACTTCGGGAACATGACCAAGGAGACAAGCAACTTGTCAGAGACCTCTCCTCTTGGTCAAAAGATAGTCGCAACCTGGGGGAGTGTGGCCGCTTGGAAAGAAAGCTTTGCCAAACTCGGCCTGATGCGGGGCATCGGCTGGGTGATGCTCGTCAAAGACAACGTCTCCGGAGAACTCTTTCATACTTGGATCAGCGATCACCACGAAGGACACATCCTTGATACCACGCCTCTCCTCGTGATGGACTGCTGGGAACACGCCTACATCACTGACTACGGTATCAAACGGGCTGACTATATAGAAGCATTCACGAAAGTTATCGACTGGACCGTCGTCGAAAAAAGATTGGTGGCCTAAAGCATGGTGAGAGAAGAGTCCATTCATCCTTAATCTGGCGCCCCGCGCAAAACAAAACGTATGGCCGTAGAGAAAATCCGCCGTCGCGATGGAGAAATCATTCCGTTTGATCGCACCCGTATCGAACGCGCTATTGAACTCGCCTGTGACGCTATCGCTATCACTGACAAAGCCTTTATCCCGACTGTCACGGATGAAGTAATCAAAGACATTGAACGGGTCTATTCGGAAATCTTTGTCAATCGCCTCCCCACCGTCGAAGATGTTCAGGATATCGTCGAACGTCAGCTGGTCAAAGCCAATCATTTTGAACTGGCCAAAGCCTATATTCTCTACCGCCAAGAACGTAAGGCCGAACGCGAGGAACGTCACGAACGTCTCGTTCGCGAGTTTGAAGAGCGGACGCTCAAGGTCACCAAGTCTGATGGTTCCAAAGAATACTTTGATATCAAAAAATTGCGTGTCGTATTTGATCGGGCTTCCAAAGGATTTGAGGAGGAGTGTCGTTTTGAGGATCTCATGGATTCCTTCAAGAAGAACCTGGTTGATGACATCAAGACCTCTGACATCGAGGCGCTCCTGGTCAAAACCTGTGTGGATCTCGTCACGGTCGAAAATATCGCGTGGCAAAATATCGCGGCCCGTATCCTCCTCGGTGGTCTCTACAAGAAGGCCATCAAGAATCGTGGTATGGCTCAGAAAGACATCTACTCTCCCGCTGCCTACAAGAGTCACTTTGACTACTACATCGAAAAAGGCCTCTACTTCAAAGACTTCTATCAGTACTACACCCCTGAGGATATCCTCGAAGCTGGCTCGCACCTCTCCAAAGAAACCGACGAGAGCTATGAGTACACGACCATTGTTTCTTTTATCAAGCGCTACCTCTTGAATCCCAACAAAATAGTCCGGGAACTACCGCAGGAAATGTACATGTCGGTCGCCCTCTTCCTCGCCATCCCAGAAGAAAAGGAGAATCGCCTCAAGCTCGCCCTCAAAATCTACGAGCACTGCTCGAAGCAGCGTATCTCGCTCCCGACGCCGACACTCTTAAATGCCCGCACCAACTACAATCAGCTCTCGAGCTGTTTCAAGATTAACGTCGATGACGATCTCCGTGGTATCTACCACGCGGTTGAAAACATGGCCCAGATCTCCAAGTTCGGCGGGGGAGTCGGTGTGTATCTTGGTAACATCCGCTCCCGAGGGAGCTCGATCCGTGGCGTGAAGGGCATGTCTGGTG
>CAYWLN010000102.1:0-1780 GCA_964459475.1 uncultured Bdellovibrionales bacterium
TGATATTGCGACCATACTTGGTGAAAACAGCGGCGCGCTTGGCGTCGTTCACGCCTTTGGCGCGATGGGTGGTGGCCCAGTGAGAATGTCCCGACATAGTAGTGGCAGACCTGTGATTTTGGCGTATTTCGTCGTTGCAATCTCTAGTACTCGCCGCGGTACCAACACAAGTACCGCTTACTCTGTGCTTCGATTGCGCCTAGAACTACGCTCAAAATCGCGCGTCTTTACGTTAGAAGATAGAAAAATACCTCTTGAACAAGAGGTATTCTAGCCGAAAATGGCGGAAAAGAAAAGTCTGGGTCGAAGGAAGACTATTTCCCGAGGGCGACGGCGATGTCGTGCATCTCGTCTTTGCTTGCGTCCCGCGACAGGGTCATGACCCGATCCTTGATCTTGAAAGGATCGCCCACCTGTCGAAAGATGAAGCGTTCCTGCTCGGCCGCCGTCTGGACGTAGACGTCACCAAAATTGAGCATGGTTGGGATGAGGCCATCGACCGAGGCAGTGACATCTTGGACTCGGGAAAAGCGCAGTTCACTGATGTGTCGGTTGAAGAGACCCTTCTGCTCAATGTTCACGATGCGTTCGTTCGTGACCACCCAGACATCGAAGTAGTAATCGATCCAGACGAGGAAGCTGTAGAGCCAGAGAAAGATAAGGAGCGTGTTTTGGGCGAAGGAGAAGAAAGGGAGGTTGGCGAGGGTGGAGGCTTCGGGAAAGATGATTGGGAAAATCGACATGCTACCGAGGAGAAACAGGGAGAGAAAAAACACCGAGATCAAGTGGACGATGATGTTGAACCAGTGACGATGAATCACCATGAGAATCTGTTCGTTCTCATGTTGTCCCTGGAAATGGAAGCGACCAAAAGAGTAGTTGTCGGGC
The DNA here is from genome assembly GCA_964459475.1 of uncultured Bdellovibrionales bacterium. Lineage (GTDB taxonomy): Bacteria > Patescibacteriota > Minisyncoccia > Moranbacterales > UBA1568 > UBA1568. The sequence continues at coordinate 889 of CAYWLN010000102.1, forward strand.
ATAGGTTAACGTGAAAAGACCGGCAGGAAATCATCGATCGGCAAAGCAAAGAAGAGCCAGGCATTGATGACGAGGAGGATAAAGAGGACCGAAACAAAGAGGGCAGTGCTCAGGATGGCTACTTTGCGGTTGAGGGAGTAACGGAGGAGGTGAAAGACGACAAAGAGCGCCGTCGCAACGTAACTAAAAAAAAGAAACGTGTAGAGAATACCAAAGAGAAGACGCATGATGTTCTGTTGATGTTGATACTCTCTATTGTATCATCGGTGCCCACTCCCTACAACAATTTATCCTGATGATCGCGGGGCATCTTCATGCCGAGGTGAGCAAAGCCGGCTTCAGTGACGACACGTCCCCGAGGGGTGCGCGCGAGAAAGCCGAGTTGGATGAGATAGGGTTCGTAGACATCTTCGATCGTCTGGATTTCTTCGCCCGTGACAGCAGCCAGTGCCTGGATACCGGCGGGGCCACCTTTAAATTTGGTGATGAGAGTGTGGAGGATGTGACGGTCGGTCGGTTCAAGTCCGAGGTGATCGATTTCGTAGAGGTCGAGCGCTTCGCGGGCGAGGGCACCAGAGATGAGCTCTTGATTTTTCACTTCAGCGTAGTCACGGACGCGTTTGAGGATCCGATTGGCGACGCGGGGGGTTTGGCGGCTACTCCGTGCGATTTCGCTTGCCCCACTTTCGTCGAGGCCCATGCCGAGGATGCCCGAAGAGCGCTTCACGATTTTCTCTATGTCCTCTGGCGTGTAGAATTCGAGGCGATGCGTAGAGCCAAAACGATTGCGGAGGGGATTCGAGAGTGAGCCGAGGCGGGTAGTGGCGCCGATCAGGGTAAAGCGAGGCAGGTCGAGCTGGATGGTACGAGCGGCCGGACCCTTGCCGATGAT
>CAYWLN010000103.1:0-1776 GCA_964459475.1 uncultured Bdellovibrionales bacterium
CGATGTCATCGAGGACACTGTCGAGATCATCGATACTCCGCGAGCCGATACCATCAGCCTTGCACGATGGATTATCGAGTTCAGAGCGCACTTTCTCCACGACTGATATCGGAGCTACCCCCCGGATAATATTGTCGTTTACGGCGATATTTGGGCCCATACCACATCCGGAGAGACAGCGGGAAGCTGGCATCACGAGGGCCTCCTCAGGGGCAAATCCAAGCTTGAGAGCACGCAATACGTTCTCGGCGCCCCTTTGGCGACAACTAGGCTCGAGGCAGACCTTGATAGTCGCACGAGCGTCTGGTTTGGGAGTGGTTTCATTCATATCGACATACTGTACCACGATTTCTCTATCTTGACCACGTCGCTCGCTTGCCACGGTCGTTCGCGTAACGACGATGGCGAGCGACAGTGGTTGACAATCCCTCTTGAGCACGGTATATAGTCTCTATCCCCCAGTGGAGAAGTCCATGCCAAAAACTGTGGCGTGGACCCCTCCGCGCCCACCATGTCCCCCGTACTTTGTCTACGCCTGTCGCGCCTGCGGTAGCGAACTCGTATTCATGGAACGGTCCGAACACTCCGATCACCGAGTGTGCGTGACTTGCTTAGAGTCCCTGCTCGCTCGTCCAGGAGTTGTTCCCCAAACTGACAGAGCGTACTTCCAGCGCCTCATCGAAGCGCAACAATCAAGGAGGCAGGTGATGATCATCGACCCGAAGCGGCAGTGACCGCTCCGGGCTATTTCTTGTTTGACATCATACGCGAGGAAGCATATAAAGTAGGTATGTCCGGTCCGCCGGTTCGTTGACAACCCCAGATGGAGACACATCATGTCGTATGTCTGTACCGGGGCTCGTGTTTTCGTCCCCGGCCTCAACTCTCACGAATCAGAAACCGCAGCCTGGCGAAACTTTCTCGAGGGTCAAATTCGTACGGTATACGGTCCCGGTAGGATGCTCTACTGGGAGCATATGCTCTATCGAGTACTTGCCTTTTCTGCCAAAGGTCAGGCGCACTGGGAATTCGATGATGTTCCCGCGCTCTTTCTTGAAGTCCTTGTCGGTTCCATGGGCACCGAACGTCGACTCATTGTCTCTGACAAGAGGCTCTACCAACGTGCGAGACAAGCCTTTCCCGAGGCAGTCGCAAGCCTCGTCGAGATCGCCACAGAAAACAATTACCTTTCTATCGAATTTCCACTTCTCGAAACCGAAGAGATTGAGCTTGATGTCGCATCAACACTCAGTTTGTTTGGCTTCCAGCTCATAGCAAGAAGGACTGACAATTCACTTGCTTCAAACGTCTATCGCTGGTACTCCCCGCGACAGCGAGCGCTGGTCACTTGGCCACCAGATGACGCCTGTCCATTCGGATGAAGCACCACGGTTCGGGATTCCCGGGCCGTTTTTTCTTACTCAATCCCCTTTTCCTTTTCCTGCTCCACCACTGGTACCGGCATAGATTTTTTGGGGAAGTTCACAAGGGTTGCGATTATGAGAACCAGCGTAAAGGCAAACGGCATTCCCATCACTCCAAAGAGTGAAAGAAGGAGATGATAGCCAAGTGGGAGCGGGAGGAGAAAGAGTCCAGTGAGATAAGCTCGACCATAGGACAGTGAGTACTCTCGATAACGCGCCACGAGTAAGACGACGACGGCACCCAAGATGAGATAGACGAGATAACCGACAAAATACCATCCGTAGAGTATGAATGGCATGAGACAGAGCCCGATCAGGATGGTGAGCTTGAGGTAGTGCGAGGCCTGAGCTA
>CAYWLN010000104.1:0-1743 GCA_964459475.1 uncultured Bdellovibrionales bacterium
TCTTTTCGGCTATCCTCCTCCCACTCACTGCCTATTCCAACATGATGTCGATGAATGCCGCTGTGCCCTTTATCCACAACGACTTCGGCTTTTGGATTCATCTCCTCATAATGGGGTTCATCTCGATTATCACCTTTGCCATCTTCAAGGTCCGCAATTGGCTGTAGCTTGGGGAGCGAATGTAGAACATAGAAAGGAGAATGACGAGAAAAACCGACTGCTCGGCTTGCTTTGGGCCACGTTATTCTCTATGCTGTATTCAAGAATCACTATTCTCTATTCCATGCAACTCTACAATACCCTCACCAAGCAAAAGGAAGCATTCACCCCGCTCCATACTGGCAAGGTGGGAATGTATGTTTGTGGCCCGACCGTCTATGACTACATCCACATCGGCAACATTCGCGCCTATACCTTTGCGGATGCCCTCCGCCGGGTGCTTGAGGATATCGGCTACGAAGTGCGCCTGATCAAAAACATCACCGACGTCGGCCACCTTACCGCCGATGATATCGCCCAGGGCGACAGTGGTGAAGACAAAGTCGCCAAAAAAGCAGCCAAAGAACACAAGACTCCGGAGGAAATTGCTCGGTTCTACGAGGAGTATGCCCTCACGACCGAGAAGCAGATGAACATCGAACCAGCTCATTACTTTCCCCGAGCCACGGCACATATCAAGCAGATGATCGTGCTCATCGAAGAGCTCATCGCCAAGGGTCACGCTTACGAGAAGAATGGCAATGTTTTCCTCGATGTGACGACCTTTCCCGACTATGGACGCCTCTCCGGCAACACCCTCGCCAATCTCGAAGTGGGCGCCCGGCTCGAAGAGCATCCCGACAAGCGGAATCCGTGGGACTTCGCGCTCTGGCTCCATGCCCCCGAGGGACACCTCATGCATTGGCCCTCCCCTTGGAGCGAGGGCTATCCTGGCTGGCACATCGAGTGTAGCGCGATGAGCATGGAGTATCTCGGGGATACGCTCGATATCCATACTGGTGGTGAAGACAATATCTTTCCGCATCACGAAGCAGAAATCGTCCAGTCAGAGGGGGTGACCGGCAAGCCATTTGTACGGTATTGGCTCCACACGCGCCACATGCTCGTCGACGGTACCAAAATGTCCAAATCCAAGGGGAACTTCTATGTCCTCGAGGACCTCATCACCCGGGGCTATACCCCAATGGATTTCCGCATGCTCCTCACAAGCGCTCACTATCGGAGCCAGATGAATTTCACTTGGGAGTCGCTCGAGCAAGCGAAGAAAAACAAAGAAACGCTCTTTGCTATCGTCAGTCGCCTGTCTGATATTCCTGCTGCCGAAAACGATGCTACGGGATTCGATGGAGCTGAGTCGCTCAGTGCGATACGGAGCGCCATGCAAGATGACCTGAATACTCCAGAAGCCCTTGCCCTCACACTCGAACTCTCGAAGAAAATCAACACCCTCCTTGATAGTAACGAGCGGGTCAATGCTACCGTGCTCGGACTTGTCTTTGAAAAAATATTCTTTTTCTTTGGTCTGGCTCTTGAGAATCAAGTCATCCCGGAGGCTATTCATGCCCTCGCCAAAGCCCGTGACACCGCCCGCGAGAATCGTGACTGGGCCGAGTCTGACCGTCTCCGTGATGAGATAGCGACCGCGGGCTACAAAGTCGAAGACACCGCCCGAGGCTACCGTCTGAAAAAGCTCTAGTCAATCCCAAATAAAAAACAGGAAGGTCCACGTAGGAATCTCCCTTT
>CAYWLN010000105.1:0-1742 GCA_964459475.1 uncultured Bdellovibrionales bacterium
TCGCGACGGTCCACGAGCCGGCTGTGATTGCTGATACGTTCCCAGTCCTCATGCGCATCCTCGATAACGTCATCACGCTCAATTACTACCCAATCAAAGAAGCTGAGCGCACCTCCAAGCGTTATCGCTCAGTTGGCGTCGGCTACCTTGGTCTCGCTGAATACCTCGCTACCCGCAAGATTTCCTACGATAGTGAGGAGGCCCGAAAAGAGACTGATCGCCTCTTTGAACGCTATGCCTACCACACCTATCGCGCCTCGGTTGATCTCGCCAAGGAACGTGGTACCTATGAGCTCTATCCTGGGAGTGAGTACTCAAAGGGTATGCTCCTCGGTCGCGATCTCGCCTGGTACGAAACAAATACCCCGTTTGCTGAGGAATGGCGCACCCTCTTTGCTGATATGGCCGTTCACGGGGTCCGCTTCGCCTACCACACCGCCCCCGCTCCCAATACCTCAACCGCTGGTGTCGTCGGTACGACCGCTGCCCTCCTCCCAATCTACAAGCGCTACTTCGTTGAGACCAACCTCTCGGCTCCGACTATTCGTGTGGCCCCGAAACTCTCCAAAGAGAACTTTTGGTTCTACAAAGAATACATCCACATGGACATGGCTGATGTCATCAGTCTCATCGCGGTCGTGTACAAATGGGTGGATCAGTCTATCAGTTTCGAATGGATGATCGATCCAGCCCGGGTCAGCCCTGCGCAGCTCTATGGCTACTACCTCCTCGCCTGGGAGAAGGAAATCAAGACCGTCTACTATGTCCGTAGTCTCTCTGGCGAAGTAAAAGATGGTTGTGTGAGCTGTAGCGGCTAGTCTCAAGACGAAGCAGGAAACATGAATCATGAATACCGAAAAATATGACTGAAGCAGAAATTCTTGAGCGTAATCCGCTCTTCAATCCCAAAGGGGACGACTTGGTCGAGCACCGCACCATCATCAAGGGTGCCACGACTGGTCTCTTCAACTTGAATGCCACCAAGTACCCTTGGGCCAAATCCCTCTACCAGGTCATGGTCGGCAACTTCTGGGTCCCTGAAAAGGTCTCTGGCCTCAAGGATGATGCCCGCATGTTTCACGCTGACTTGAGCCTAGAAGAGCAAAAGGCCTACAAGGGGATTCTCTCGTTCCTCATCTTTCTTGACTCGATTCAGACCGTCAACCTCCCACATTTCTCCGACTACGTCACCTCGCCCGAGGTAAACCTCATCCTCTCCATTCAGGCCTATCAGGAAGCGATCCACTCCCAGTCCTACGCCACCATCCTCGAAGCCGTCGTCGATAGCAAAGAGCGAGAAGAAATCTATTACTTCTGGCGGAGCGACAGCGTGCTCCTTGAGCGCAACAAATACATCGGCCAGATCTATCAGGATTTCATCGATAGCCCCTCGGATAAGACCTTTTTCCGAGGTGTGGTCGCCAACTTCCTCCTTGAGTCCATCTACTTCTATAACGGCTTTGCCTTCTTCGATACCTTGGTCGATCGGATGAAGATGCTCGCGACTGGTCGCATGATCGCCTACATCCGCCGTGACGAACTGACTCATGTCACCATCTTCTCGAATCTCATCCGCGAGATCAAGCGCGAATTCCCAGAGATCTACGATGAAGCGCTTGTGGTCGACATGATGAAGACGGCCGTGGAACAGGAGATCGAATGGAGTCGCCACATCTTAGGTGACCGTATCCCGGGTCTCAACGGTGACACGACCGAAGGCTACACCAAGTGGCTCGCCAACA
>CAYWLN010000106.1:0-1699 GCA_964459475.1 uncultured Bdellovibrionales bacterium
GGACGCAATCGGATGTTTCAGGCTATCCTCCCACTCCGTGGTAAGCTCGTGAACGTGGAAAAAACCAGTCTCGACAAGGTGGTGAAGTCTGATACCTTAAAACCTATCATCATCGCCCTCGGTGTGGGTATCGGGGAGACCCTCGATATCGCCAAGCTCCGCTATCACAAGATTATCATCATGGCCGACGCCGACGTCGATGGTTCGCACATCCGGACACTCCTCCTCACCTTCTTCTACCGTTACTACGAAGAGCTCGTCCGGGGTGGCAATATCTATATCGCCCAGCCACCACTCTACAGACTCGCCAAAGGCAAGGACGTCCGCTATGTCTACACTGATGCTGAGAAGGAGCGGGTGCTCACTGACATGCGAAAAATAGCCGATGCCAAGGCAACGGCCAAAAAGGCCAAAAAAGCACAGGAGGCCAAGGATGCTGGCGAAGAGCCAGTAGCCGAAGATGCACCCGAAGGATCAGAGACGGTAGGAGGTGTCGCCATCCAGCGCTACAAGGGTCTCGGAGAAATGAACCCAGAGCAGCTCTGGGAGACTACCATGAACCCAGACAACCGCTGTATGCTCCAGGTCACCATCGAGGATGCGGAGGCCGCCGATGAACTCTTTGATATCCTGATGGGGAACGAAGTGGAGCCTCGTCGTCGCTTCATCCAGACCCACGCGAAAACCGTCAAAAACTTGGACATCTAGTCAGAGCCTGTTTTCTGGCGCATTTCTTTGTTGTAAGCTGTAGTGCTCGACACCGTATCAGAATACGGCTTACTCCGCGCCTCGCTTACGCCTCGAACTGCGTACAGAAACCAAACTCTGACGGCCCTCAAATTTTTGGTTGACAGAGGGGCACCTTTGTAGTAGACTGCTTTTACTCAAAACACATGAAACTGCCTCTTGAAAACATCCAGTCGCTCATCCGCTGTCCGGTGTGCAACAAGAAATACCGGTCAACCAAGATGCTTGTCATCGACGAAGACGACAAGCGCACGACGCTCCACATGAGTTGTGAGGGGTGTGGTGCCTCGACCATCGTCTTTGTGTCTATGGGGCAATTTGGGGTGGTGACGCTCGGTACCCTCACCGATCTCGAACAGAGTGAAGCGAGGCGGGTGTTTCAGGGCGAGGCGGTGACGACTGACAATGTGATTGAGGCACATCAGTTTCTCAAACACTACGAGGGTGGAGTAGAGGCCTTTATACAGTAACCTAAGCGATTTTTTAAGACTTCATGTATGGCAGATATCAAACTGACAGCAGTGGTGCGTGAAAAGACCAGTGGTGACTCGCTCATCCGCGCACGCAAGGGTGGCAAGATTCCTGCTATCATGTACGGTCACAAGGGAGCATCACAGATGCTCTGGGTAGACGTCCTCACTTTCGGCAAGGTGTTTGCTGTCGCTGGTGAATCGAGCATTATCTCGCTTGAGATTGGTGAAGGCAAGAAGTCGAATGTCATCGTCCAGGACCTCGCCTACGATGCCATGACCAACCGTATTTCTCACATCGATTTCTTTGAAGTGAGCATGGACGAAGAGCTCGAAGCTCGCATCCCGCTTGAATTTGTGAACGAATCCCCAGCCGTCCGTGAACAGGGTGGTGTCCTCGTGAAGACTCTCGAAGAAGTGACTGTGAGCTGTCTCCCGAAGGATCTCCCACACACGATTGCTATCGACCTCGCGACCCTCGT
>CAYWLN010000107.1:0-1693 GCA_964459475.1 uncultured Bdellovibrionales bacterium
TTGTCGCTATAGAGGAGGAGTTTTTTGCCGTCGTCTGAGTACTGGATGCTCGTGATACCACGGGTCAGCTCCCTCAGGTGAGTAGGAGCTTTTTCGTTGTAGACACTGAGCGTTCCGGTGGTCTCTTCAATCATCGCGAGCCGGGTATCATCGTAGCTGATGAGCGAATATATGCCCCCTGGGGCGAGCGTGAGGGCTGTATCGGTGATTTGTTTGGGACTCTGATCATTCCCATCACCGTTTATCTCATAGACTAGGCCATCGCGACTGTCTAGGTAGAGGAGCTTGTTCCCGGAGAGATCATAGGCCGAGACGTATGGGGAGATGAGGGTGGCACTCGGTGTCTCAGAGCGGGTATCAAGCCGATAGAGGGATTGGCCAGAGAGAAAAAAGAGAAAGTCGCGGGTCGTCGCATCCCAGCGGGGCGCACGGAGGGGAGCCGAGATGCCGGAGAGAGTGTCGATAGTCTTGGCGCTTTTCGACTCGATATCGACGATGGTAAAGAACGGGACAGTGTCTTTGATGAGGGGGATGATGAGTTTGTGACTCTCGGGGGACCACTCGATATTGGTCTCGATAGTCGGGAGAAAGCGGGCCTCCGTGGTCGAAAATACCTCCTCGCTTTGTTCGCTGGTGATGTCGAGGAGGTCGACCGAATAGCGCTCACCCTCTCGCTTGACGACAGCAAAGAGACCATTGGGAGCCGGGAACATCTTGATGACACGTTCGGTCCCAGAGACTGCTTCGCGGGGGTAGTTTTCTTCAACCAGAAAGATGTTCCAAAACTCGGTGGTGAGTCCGCTCGCAATGACAAATTTCTTACCCCAGCTCTGATACCCTGGGGCGCTCACTTCAACAAAGTGCTCCCCAGGATTGAGTCCTGACACCTGGATGGAGTTGTTGAGGATGCCGAGCTTCTTCTCGGGAATCTCCTCGTCATCGATGCGGATACGTACTGTTTCTACGTTCGTTTTGAGGGAGAGTGAGCCAGTGTAGACAAAGATGCCACGTTCGATGCTGAAACGGTAGCCATAGGCATAAAAGAGGACCGAAGAGGCAGTGACAAAAAACGAAGCCGTAAAGATAAGAAACAGGATGCGGCGGTGGCGGAGGGTAATCATAGAGGAAAGGATAAATATGTCCTTAGTATACCCCAAAACGGGGCTGTCTGGAAAAGATGGGGAAACCGGCGTATACTAGAGGGGTGATCTTCCTCTGATACGCTCTGTATGGACTTTTTGAATAATTTCTTTGCAACGCTTGATATCCCCAAGAACCTGGCCGGAGACCTCTCTCTTCTCCTCTTGTTTGTGGTCTTGAGTATCGCGTTCGGCTTCATTTTTGGCCGTTGGAAGCTCGTCAATATCTTGATTAACGTCTATATCGTCGTTGCCTTTTTGAGCGTCCTCCCGAAGGAAATTCTCGCTTTTTCGCCCTATGCCAAGGCAGGAGCTTTTTTGGCCCTCCTCTTTTTCCTTTCCACGGTTGATGACCGACTGTTTGATGTCCATATCACCAGCGCTGGGACGGACTTCTTTTGGCGATTGTTTGTGATGAGTATCCTCGTGACGGGGATGCTCGTGAGCGTCACCCTCGCCTTTCTCCCCAAGTCACTCTCAACGGCGTATATCTCGACCACCGCCTATGGGTATTTTGCTTCACCCTTTGCGCTCATCTTTTGGATGGCCATACC
>CAYWLN010000108.1:0-1544 GCA_964459475.1 uncultured Bdellovibrionales bacterium
AATTGGGAGTACCTCGCTGAGCTCCACGGGAACAAGAAGCTCCTGGAGTCAGCCAAAACAGAGCATGCCCCACTCATCACTTCTCAATCAGCTGGAACACTTTTTTAATTCTATGGAACAATTGATTATTTTTGGTGCCGAATATCTCTACCTGGCAGTAGTCATCTTGGCTCTTTTCTATCTTCTGATCGTGCCGAAGAAGCAGTCGTCGGAGGTGATTGTGGCGGCACTCATCGCACTCCCACTCACGTATCTTGTCGCCAAGGGATTGAGCGCGCTCTACTATGATCCACGACCATTTGTGGTCGGGCAGTTTGTACCACTTATCCCACACGCACCAGATAATGGCTTCCCATCAGATCACACCCTCTTTGTCTCGGCGATCGCGGCGGTAATTTTTGCTTTTGAGCGACGGCTCGGCACAGCACTCTTTGTCATTGCTTTCTTGGTGGGATGGTCTCGGGTCGGGGCCGGCGTCCATCACCTGACCGATATCTTGGGGAGTATGGTCATCGCGAGTGTGGTGACGTACATTGTCGTCCGTCTGGTACTTTCTCGAGTGTGGCGTCACATGCCACGCTCTCTCAATCATTTTCTCACGCACTAACATGGCGCTGCTCTCAGGAAAATTGATAGCCGAGCGCATTCTTGCTGATACCAAGGAGCGGATAGCTTCATCTCATGTGACACCGGGTCTGGCGGTCATACTCGTTGGTGACTATATCGAATCACAGAAGTACGTGGCGCTCAAGGAAGAACGGGCCAAAGAAGTAGGAATCCTCTTTGAAAAGCAGGTATTCCCCACGACGGTAAGTCACGGTGAACTCATTTCGGCCATCTCAGCCTTCAATGATCGACCGGATATCCATGGTATCATCGTCCAGCTCCCGCTCCCCGCTGGGATGCCGACGGATGAAATTATCGCTCAGATTGATCCAAAGAAGGACACGGATGGTTTTCATGAGGAAACCCTCAAGCGCTTTCTCGGGGGTGATGCCACGGCCTGCCCAGTTTTCCCGCGAGCGATCGTTGAGCTCATCCGCGAGACAGGAATCGCTTTTCATGGTGAAAAGGCGATTGCGGTCGTGAACTCCAATATCATCGGGCGAGTGCTCGCTTTTGCGCTGTCACTTGAAGGTCTCAAGAGTGAGTACATCCTCCGCGCTGAGGGGAAAGAGGCTATTGCCCATGAAACCAAGGAGGCACGAGTGGTGGTGACGGCCTGTGGTATCCCGGACCTCATCACGGCCGAGATGCTCAGTCCTGACGCTATCGTCATCGATGGAGGCAATGTCCATGTCGATGGCAAGGTGCAGGGCGATGTGGCGCGAGCGACAGTAGAACCGAAGATAGCGTATCTCTCACCGGTCCCTGGCGGAGTCGGTCCGGTCACCGTCGCGACCCTCCTCGCTCGTGTCACCGATGCTGCGTTGACAAAGTGAGGGTGATTCCCTATGCTTCTTTTGTGTTCTTTTGGGCTGAGAAATAGGCCGAGGTGGTGGAATGGTAGACACACGGGACTCAAAATCCCGCGATAGCAATAT